>PBDC01000019.1 GCA_002717185.1 Rhodospirillaceae bacterium | reverse complement strand
TTCCAGACGGTCCCGGTGACCTCCGACTCAACTTCCTCGCGCGCCATATGTCTCTCCTCGTATCGGCTTTATTTGGACGCTAATCAATAGCTTGTGGGCCAATTGTGCAAGCGGTGCTCGCCCAGCCCGCCAGTCCGGCGGTTACTATGGACCTCCAACATGCGGATCAGCCATGCCCGCGTCTCCGCCGGAGGGATTACCTGCTGCACAGCATAGGTCGCTGCTAGATCCCAAACACTGTTATCTTTCTGGAAAGCCTCGAACTCGCGCTGGAAACGTTCCGGATCGGTATCTTCCAGCAGCGAACCTTCCGAACCATGCACAACATTGACCGCAAATGTTGGGTCCATGAAGCTGACCTCGGCGGTCAGCCAGGCAGCAACATCGGCGGCATTCTGGCCACCCGCCATGTTTATATAGGCCTGCCCGTAATTCTTGCGCAGCATAACGGTCAGCTTGGGCACCGTCACGAGCTGTAGCGCATTCATGAAATTGATGATTTTTCCGGGTGCCTTCTGCCGTTCGGCCTCCAAACCGATAACGAAGCCCGGATTGTCAACAAAAAACGCCAGAGGAATGTTATAGGAATCGCATAGCACCATGAAACTGGTGATCTTGTCACAGGCCATCGCATCCATTGCGCCCGCCTTTGACAGAGGATTATTGGCCACAAACCCAACCACCTGGCCACCCATCCGGCCCAGCGCCGTCACGGCCGTGCGGCCAAACCGCGGTTTGAGTTCAAAATAGCTGTCCTTGTCAACGACCGCACGCACCACTTTACGCATGTCATAGACCTGGGTCCTGCTTTCCGGGACAAGCGAGGCCACATCCCGTGCTCCGTCGCCGGACCCCTTCGGCGTCGACTTAACGGGCGGCTTCTCTCCATTGTGGCTCGGCATGAAAGACAGAAACTGTTTGATCGCGTCGATCGCCTCCTCATCCGTCTCGACCGCCATATCGATCAGGCCAGTCACATCGGAATGCAGACGCCAGCCACCCAACTCCTCTGGGTCGACCTTCTCACCGATCGCCATCGAAACCAGCCGTTCGCTGGAGACGGCCATGACCGAGCCCTTCCGCATCACGTTGAAGTCGGACATGCAGCCATACCAGGTCGCCGAGCCATAGCTCATGCCCAATATGCCCGACGCCCAGGGGCATTCGCGCAGTCGTGCATACTGGTTCGGGTTGCCGCCAAGCAAGGTTCCCATGCCGATCCCACCCATATTGTCTGGGATGCGGGCGCCAGAGGATTCACCGAGATAGACCATCGGGATGCCGCGCTCCTTGGAAGTGCGTTGCATCTGCGAGATTTTCTTCATATTCGTTCCGGCCGAAGATGCACCCTTCACCGTGAAATCGTTTGCAACGATAGCGGCTTCACGCCCCTCAATGCGTCCGTAGCCGGTAATCTTGCCGTCCGCCGGGGTCTTGTATCGATCTTCTGGAAGGAGAGACGTGGCAAACAAGCCAGATTCGATGAAGGTATTGGCATCGAGCAGATAGTCGATACGTTCGCGCGCATTCATGATGCCTGCATTGCGCCTGCGCTCGAGTTTGGCTTCGCCACCCATGGCGAGTGCCACCTCACGACGCTTATTGTACTGCATGTGAAGTTCGTCGGACGCCATAGTGAATTTCACTCCCCGGAATAATACGCGCACCAGGTCTGGCAGCGCGGCAGAACTTTGTTGCGCGGTTCCCGCCTTGTCAATGTGCGATAAGGAATTCGGAGCCAGCTATTGTCAGGACGGGCGCAGAAGATAACAATGCCGCGCAATTCGAATAGAACTCCGACAAAATTTGCACCACAAGGGGGAATGTAACGACCATGTCCACCGACCTGTACAAGAGCCTGAAACCGCTTTTCCGGCCAAAATCGATCGCCATTTTGGGCGCATCTGAAGAGCCCGGCCGTATCGGCGGGCGCCCGGTTCAACTACTTAAAGATTTTGGATTCAAGGGTAAGATCTATCCAGTCAATCCGAACCGCGAAACTGTACAGGGTCTGCAAGCTTACCCGTCCGTTGACGCCATCAAGGGCGGTGTCGACCAAGCCATCATGGCGGTCCCAGCAAAAATCGCCCTAGACGTCGCTGAACAGTGTGCGGCAAAGGGCGTCAAATCCATCGTCGCTTTCACCTCCGGCTTCGCCGAGATGAGTAGCGAAGGCGATGCAGCGCAACAACGTCTGTCGGAGATCGCTAACAACTCCGGCATGCGGATCCTAGGCCCCAATTGCCTCGGTATTTTTAGCGGCCAGGATTGTGCCTGGTCGACATTCTCCTCATCGATCCTGCATGGTCGGCCGAAGGATGGACGCATCGGCGTAGTCAGCCAGAGTGGCGCATTCGGTGCTCACTTCTTCGTTCTGCTTCGCGAACGCGGCCTTGGTTTTAACTATTGGGCCACGACTGGCAACGAGTGCGATGTGCAGTTTGCCGACTGCGTACGTTTCATGGCGGAGGATGATAGCACCGACGTGATCCTGGGGTACATGGAAGGCTGTCGTGACGTCGAGAAGCTATACGATGCATTCGAGTTTGCTCACTCCAAGGGCAAGCCGATCGTCATGATGAAGGTCGGTAATTCGGAAATAGGCGCCCATGCGGCAGCTTCCCATACAGCATCCCTCGCCGGTTCCAACGAGGTTTACGACTCCGTTTTCAAGCGGTTCAACGTCTACCGCGCCCGTACGGCCCGAGAGCTGGTCGACATCGGATATGCCTGTTCTTTCGGCCAGTATCCGAAGGGCGACAGGCTGGGTATCGTCACGGTGTCGGGTGGTGCGGGCGTATTGATGGCGGATGCCGCGGCCGATGTAGATTTCAACGTGGCGCCAATGCCGCAGAAAACGCAAAAGATGCTGAAGGAGTTGATCCCCTTCGCCGGCACGCGCAACCCGGTCGACACGACCGCAATGTTCTATAATGACTGGTCGCTGCTAACAAAAAATTTCGACGCGATGCTGACCGATGGCAACTACGATTCCATCGCCTCCTTCTTCACCAGCTTCGCTTTTTCGGACGATCTGACGGACAGTTTGATGGAGGCAATCCGGCCGATCCGCGAAAAATTCCCGGACCGACCGATGGCTCTGTCGATCTTCGGCAACGCTCATAACATCCAGAAGCTGGAGCAAGAAGGCATTCTGGCATTCGAAGATCCGGCGGAAACAATCTGGGCGCTGAACGCACTAGCGAGGCTGCATGCCGGTTTCCAAAGGAAAATACCATCACGACCCAAAATTCCCGCGTCGACACCGAAGGTCCCGACCAAGGCGCTGAACGAATACGAGGCCAAACGGTTGATCAAAAAGGCCGGCATACCGACCGGACGTGAGAGCCTGGTCAAGTCGCCAGCCGATGCTGCTAAAGCTGCTACGCGAATAGGTTTCCCAGTGGTAATGAAAATCGTCTCGCCCGATATTCTACACAAGACAGAAATCGGCGGCGTGGTTCTAAACCTCAACTCACAGAGCGCTGTTCGCAAGGCCTACAATGACATCATAGCAAACGCGAAGTCAGCCGACCCGGATGCCCGCATCGACGGCGTACTAGTTGCCAAGATGATAGGCGGTGGCGTTGAGACAATTCTCGGCACCTTCCGGGACCCCGCCTTCGGGCCGGTCGTGATGTTCGGACTCGGTGGTATCTTTGCCGAAGCGCTGAAGGATGTGACATTCCGTGTTGCCCCGTTTGGCGTTAAGGAAGCGACGGAAATGATCCGAGAAATCAAGGGCTACACCATCCTGCAGGGCGCGCGGGGCGCTCCGCCGGCAGACGTGCCGGCGCTAGCCAAGGCCCTGTCTAACCTGTCGATATTCGCGGCCGCAAACGCGGACACATTGGAAAGCGTCGACGTTAACCCATTCGTGGTACAACCGAAAGGCAAAGGCGCAGTTGCACTAGACGCCCTAATCGTTCCGGTCAAGGGCTAGTGTCTATGCGGCAGGTGCGGTGGCCGAAACGGCCGCCGGATCTGATTTCGTCGGTAGCAAGAAAGCACCGAGCACAATAAAGCAGGCGCCAATCGCTAGAACCAGCACAACGGTCTCGAATCCACCACCACTGGCAAGGATCATGCGTGCTGTCATCAGCGACACTGCGCCCACACCAATATTCAGCAGGAACTTCACCGACAGCACCTTGGCCCGCCATGCATCCGGCACGTAGCGGGACAGTACGGCATCGGTAATCGGAATCTGTCCGAACACGAAGGTCATAGACAACAGGGCTGCCACGAATAGCAGGTAGTCCACTTGCATCGACATCACGAAGACCAGGGCAGCCTGGCAGACGGCGACGACGAACAGGATTGGTTTCACTGGGTGCCGGTCGACCAAACGGCCGACAACAAGTTGCGCGAACGCGGCCACCGCGTAGACGCTCGCGGCCAAAGCACCGGTTACCGCTATA
Organism: Rhodospirillaceae bacterium; assembly: GCA_002717185.1. The sequence goes on along the minus strand of PBDC01000019.1, from coordinate 109,901 downwards.
TCGGACGTAATACCCGTCATCCGCACCTCAAACAAACGCGGAATGATGAAGGTTAACGCCCCGAAGACGAAGCCACCTGCCGAAGACACCAACGCCAAGGCGCAGAGGGCGCGCTTCCAGCCGGGCGCGAAACCGACCAACGACTTCTCTCGCGCGCTGGCGGGCGGAGGTTTGGCCTTGCCAGACCGTACGAAGAGGCCAAAACCGATTCCAACCCCGATCGCGATAAGACCAGGCAGAATGAACGCCAAACGCCAATTATAGTCGGCTAGAATGACGCCAGTTATAAGCGGGGCAGCTGCGACGCCCATATTCCCCCAAACCCCATTTACGCCTATCCGCCAGCCAACCCTGCCTCCACCCTCGATCACCATTGCCATGCCGACCGGATGATAGATGGCCGCGAAAATCGCGATCACAGAGAGGCCTATACCGATTTGCAGGGGAGATTCGGCAAATCCGGTCGCGACCGACGCCGCACCGATGCCAACAAAAAACACGGTGATCATCGCATTCCGGGTCCAGTAGTCCGCGATAAAGGCAGCGAGAGGAGCGCAGGCGCCAAACAGAACAAGAGCGGGGATGCCGTAGGGGATCATCTCCGCATAGGCTCCGTTCTCCGCTAAGCCAAAGCCAAGACCCGCGCTAACTGCGGCCTTAGCAAAAATCAGCATGAACAAGTGGTCGGCAAAATGGCCGATATTCAAGAACAGGTATCGTAATCGCTGTGCTCTCACAATCGCCACCTGGTTGAAAGATAGAATGAGCCAAAGGCCGAGCAATCTAGCACAGCCAATTGCTGGTAAAAATTAGCTGGACTGCCGCGACTTTTTAGTGGATTCGGAAATCGAACTGTCAAGATCGTAACGGTCTGCCACGGTAGCCACGACCGACGCAGCCTTGTCCCAATCGTAAGTCCGAAAACTGTGGCTGCGGGTGACAAACTGTGCGCCGGCATAGAACATTTCGTACTGAGTGTGGCGACCAGCAAACTCCGAACCGACCGCGTCCCAGGCGAGTTTCATCAGCTTGACCCGGTCTGTGTCTTTGCGGCCATCCGCGGATATTTGAACCTTCTCGATAATTTCCGCCAGTTCCGGATTGCCAAAGTCAGCAGCAGACGAGGGTAGCATAATCAGCGCACCGCCAGACAGTTCCCGGATCGAATTGATGATTTGAGGATAGAACTCTTGGGTCAGTGTCTGCGCTGCATAGACCGCATGTCGATCAGGCACAAAAAACCTGCCCGATTTCTGGCCTTTCGCTTCCATGCCCCACATCATGTTCTCGACTGCAGCGGCCTGCGCAGCCAACTTTCCCAACGCTTCGGCGACCGAAGGCACCTTGACAGTGCCAATCGTCTCACAGATGCCGCGCGCAAGGCCTACGAGGAATTTCAGCTTCACCGTGATGCGGATTTGTGCCTGATAGTTCTGATATATGTGGCCCGGCGTATCATGAAACTGGCGTCTACACATCTCCGGGCTACGATGCACAAAGATGCGGTGCCACGGTACTTTCACATCGTCGAAATAAATTAGTGCATCATTCTCATCATAATGTGAAGCAAGCGGATCGTCGAACTGCGAAACAGCATGCTGCTCAAAGGATTTACGGGAGAGGACTTTCAGGCCCTTGGTATTCATGGGTAGGGCGCAGCTAAGCGCATAATCCACCTCATCTGGCCTCAAGGGCTGCAAATGTGCGACAAAAACCTCGTTCGCCATGATCGAACTGGTGCCCAGCATCTTGGCGCCTCGCACAGTCACCCCTTCGCTATCTTCGTCGACGATCTTCATCACCGGATCGTCATTGTTGAGCTCGGCCACACTCTTGGAACGGTCGACTTGTGGGTTAATGATGACGTAAGTGAGGTAGAGATCGTTATCGCGCGCATGGACATAGTATTCCCAGAACGCCCTGGAGCGATCCTTGTCATAAGCCTCGAAGATATCGAGCCCCATTAGTTGCCCGGTTACCGCAGAGGCAAGATGGTCTGGCGAACGCCCCATAAATCCACCATGCTGTTCCGCCCATGCAACGAGCGCCTTACGGCGCGTGACGAGGTCCTCATAGGATTCTGGCATCTGCCAGGCGCGGTTCACGTGACGCCCATTGGTTGGTGATTCGAAAGTCATCACCTCCGCGTTAGCCTGATCGGCCTGATAATCGTATAGGTTCGCCGCCGTTCGAATGGAGTTCCGAAACGCGGGATGCTCAGTCACATCATCCACCATTCGACCATCGATAAATACGCTGCGGCCATCTTTTAAGCTTGCCATATGTTCGGCAGCGTTTTTGATGGGTTTGGGTGTCATACCAAGCCTCTCGCTCAAATTTTGTCTGTTTGAGAAACCTGCCTTGTTTTCCGGCGTGGGGAAAGTGCGTAAAGGCATTTCTGGACAAGAGTATTGAAACGATTAATCCATAGCAGCGAAGACGTCACACTTGGTCCACTGTCTAACGCCAAGGGACCCTTCGCTCACGCAGAAGCAACTCATTAATTCGTTTAAGCATTAGAGGAAGCCAAGCAACTATCTCGGCTCTGTTCCGGCAAAGCCTATTTCGAGCAAATTCTTGCGTAACACTATGTCATTGCAATGGTCGCAGGCGAGGCGATGGTGGGCAGCCTAATCGCCTATGCGCTTGAGAATCTGGAGTAGGAACGAAATCAAACGTACATACATAATTTAGCCGTCACTGCGACCATCGCCGGAAGGGCGCTGCAACCGCGTTGATCTTCAGGGTACAAAATATCGAGGTGCCGTGCAGTGGCATGTAATCTTCGTCCAAGCGGATCAAGGGAACGGCGCCGCAACTACCATTTACGAATAGATCATGCCGCGGAAATAGGCGCCTTACTTCGATTTCCAACTCGCTGCCAACGAAAACCTCACGCAAAGCTAGTCTGCGATCGGACCACTACCGACCCTTGGAAGCGGCCGTCCACCATCAGCGACGGCCATGAAGAGCACTATCTCATCTGGGCGCGGCGCATCGCCTACCATCAAGGTCATGGTATCGAAATGGTCAAACGACCAGGCTTCGTCCTTGTGGCCGAGCGGTAGGTCAACTGAAGCGCCAATGGCACCGACTTTGGCATTCGAGGGGATCAAGGCCTTGCCCCCACCAACCGAAGCCCGCATTGGCTTACCCAGCTTTGGATGGATCAGCGCACCGCCATGTTCGAGGTCGCCGTTGACACCCACCAGGGCCGCCTTGCCGTAGCTTACCGGCGGACCGCCAAGGGCAGCTACGGCCTCTGCCATCAGGCGATCCCCAAGCACGCCACCCATATCGAACAACGGCGACAAATTCTCACCGAATTTGCCGGCGAAAGGGTTCCGAACCACGGCCATAGCTGCAACGCGTGTGATCGGGTCGCATGCTTCGCCGATGCCATCGGTTTCGATGATTTCCTTGATCAGCAAGGTCTTACGAACGTCCATTTTAGATCTCTTTATTCTGGATCTTCATCCGACACGGTTGACGGATACCGCGCTGCCGCGAGCAACAGTAGCAGTCCGATCAGCGGCATCGCGATGGCCAAGTTGATGACCAGATCATAGCCGCCGATCTCCCAGATGAGCGACCCCAAAGTCGGACCGAAGGCCGTGCCTGCCATAAAGGCCGTCGCGGCCAAGCCTGACACAGCGCCGAAGTTCCGACGGCTCAGCAATGTCGCGATAAGAACTGGCCTCACTATGCTGACAACCCCGTTCCCGGCGCCCTGCAGCAGAACGAACATAGCGATTAGACTTGGCATAGCCGATGTGCCCAACAATGCCGTCGAGGCGCCGAAGACAGCAATAAAGCAACCGGCAGAAATCACCATCGTCGAGACATACCGCTCCGCCGCCATCATGGCGAGGCGGCCGGCAACCTGCATCGGCCCGATCATCGAAATGGCGAGCACCGCCGCTTCTTTAGCGATGCCACGTTCGTCGAAGATAGGGAGAATGTGGTTGATCATCATCCCATGATGCAGGGCCAACATGGCAAAAGAGAGCGCCAACGCCCAGAAGGCAAAGGTCTTCAGGATACGGAGCGCGTGACGTGTCTTCTGACTGGGAACAAAGGCACGGCCTTCTGCCATGCGATCCGCCGCACGGCAGGCGATCCAAACCAACGGTCCCGTGGTGATCACCATCACGGCGGCGAAGACCAGCACGGTCATGCGCCACCCCATCATTTCCACCAGTGCGTGAGCGCTGGGAAAGGAAACCGTGCCCGCCAGGCCAGCGACCAAAGTGACCAATGTGATCGCCCTTTTCGCATTTTCTCGAAAACTGCGTGTGATGATCGCAAAACAGGGCTCATACATGCAGCCTGACATCGCCGCACCCATTGCCAGCCAAACGGCATAAAACTGCCATATCTCAGTGATCATGGAGAGAGCGCAGAGCAACGCCGCGCCGAGCAGCATGCTGCCCATGAAAAGGAACCGTCCGTAGCCGCGATCGATCAGCCGGCCGGCCAACGGTGCACACAGGGCATTGACGATAAGTGACACCGTGAACGCGCCCGTCAGCTCTGTCTTCGACCAGCCGAGGTCCTGTTCCCACGTCAGTAGAAGCGCCGGGAAAGAATAGTATATCGCCGCCCAGATAATCGTCTCGGCGATCGCGAACGGCCAGACTATCCGCCGGTATGTGCCTTTATCCGGCATATGTCTCGTTCGGTATCATGTTCTGACACCCCCCATCAGAGGCAATACTATGAGGCGATTGTGACGCGCGGCCTAGTGAAAATCCCGACTTGGGAACAGAACGGCATTCTGGTTGTTTGGGTGGCGGAAGCCGGGCTTAGGCGGCGGTGCGGGGCGCGGCCCCCGGACATTTTCAATAGGCGGAGATGCTAGACTGTCGAGCAATGGCGAACAATCCTCCAGCCGCTCGGCGATGAGATGGGTCACGATCCCTTCGCGCTGAAACTGGCCTGTCACCTTGAGCAAACGTGATGTCAGTACGACGCGGCGGAATTTCTCGAAAATTTTTGACCATACGATAACGTTGGCGACTCCGGTTTCGTCCTCAAGTGTCGCGAAGATGACACCCTTGGCAGTGCCTGGCCGCTGCCGCGCCAGGACAAGTCCGACAACCGTAATCCAGGCATCGTTATCTGTTGCCACCAAGGCTCCGGCGGGTGTCGCATCCTCAAAACGCTTACGCAGCAGCGCCATCGGATGCTCCCGCAGCGACATGCGGATCGAAGCGTAATCCGCCATCACTGCCTCGCCCGGCGTCATATCCGGCAAAATTACCGGCATATCCGGTCCCCACCCGTCGTCGCCAGCCGCCTCGAACAAGGGCAGCGGCTTGGCATTACCCAGGGAATTAGCGGCAACGAAACGCCGAGCCGCCCACAAACCTTCCCGGCGCGACAGCCCCATCGACGCAAAGGCGTCGGCCTGCGCCAATTTTTCCAGAGCCGCCCCGTTCAACCCGGCGCGCCGCCAGATCGCAGCCGGGTCAGCATAACCGTTGTTCCGCGCTGCCTCGACCCACTCACCGTCTTCCACCTTGAAACCCTTGATCTGCCGCAAACCCAAACGCAGCGCGTAGGCACCTTCCCCCGTCTCGTCGAGTTCCAGGGTGCAATCCCATTTGGAAAAATTCACGTCCGGCGGCCGGGTCGACACACCGTGTTCACGCACATCACGTACGATCTGCGCCGGTGCGTAAAACCCCATGGGCTGGCTGTTAAGCAGGGCACAGGCGAAGACGGCCGGATAATGACATTTCATCCAGGCTGAAATGTAAACGAGCAAGGCGAAACTCGCCGCATGGCTTTCAGGGAAACCATAATCACCAAAGCCTTCGATCTGTCGAAAACAGCGCTCAGCGAAGTCCGCATCGTAGCCGTTCGCCTGCATGCCATTGATCATCTTCTCCCGGAAGCTGTGTATCGTGCCGGTATGGCGGAAGGTGGCCATAGCGCGGCGTAAGCGATCGGCTTCAGATGGGGTAAAACCGGCACCGACGATAGCTACTTTCATCGCCTGTTCCTGAAATAAGGGGACCCCGAGGGTTTTTTGCAACACACCCTTCAGACCCTCTGATGGATACTCGACCCGTTCCTCGCCATTCCGCCGACGCAGATAGGGATGCACCATGTCACCCTGGATCGGTCCAGGACGCACAATCGCCACCTCGATCACCAGATCGTAAAAGGTACGCGGCTTCATACGTGGCAGAAACGCCATCTGCGCCCGGCTTTCGACCTGGAAAACGCCGGTCGAGTCTCCCCGGCACAACATGTCGTAGACTCGCGCATCGTCCTGCGGCACAGTCGCGAGATCATAGGAGACACCGTAATGGCTCTTTATCAGATCAAGCCCCTTGCGGATACAAGTCAGCATGCCAAGACCAAGCACGTCGACCTTCAGGATGTGAAGCGCATCTAGATCGTCCTTGTTCCATTCGATGACAGTCCGGTCTTCCATAGCCGCGTTCTCGATTGGTGTCAGTTCGTCGAGCCGTCCCCGCGTGATGACAAAACCACCCACATGCTGCGACATATGACGTGGGAACCCGCAAATCTCTGCCGTTAGTGCAAGCACCATGCGAATGCGCCGATCCATCGGATCAAGCCCCACTTCGCGTATCTGCTCATCCGTAACTGGATCGCTCGACCGGCCATGGAGTTGGCTGGTCAGCACCGTGATCGTATCAGCGGACAGCCCGAACACTTTGCCCACCTCGCGAACCGCACTGCGGGAACGGTAACTGATCACCGTCGCCGCGAGACCTGCACGATTCCGACCATATTTGTTGTAAATATATTGGATGACCTCCTCGCGCCGCTCATGCTCAAAATCGACATCGATATCGGGTGGTTCGTCCCGTTCAGCGGAGACAAAACGCTCGAACAGCAGGTCGAGACGCGACGGATTGACTGCCGTGATCCCGAGGCAATAGCAGACGGCTGAATTGGCGGCGGACCCTCGACCCTGGCAAAGGATTCCTTTATCACGCGCGAACTGAACGAGATCGTAGACTGTCAGAAAATAAGGGCCATAGTTCAGCTCAGAGATTAACGCCAATTCATACTCAAGCGTCTTTTTTACCTCCGCTGTCGGGCCACCGGGATAGCGCCATTTCGCCCCTTTCCAGGTTAGACGCTCAAGTTGAAGCTGCGCCGGTTCCCCGTCAGGGGTAATTTCATCCGGATATTCGTAGCGCAACTCGTCTAGTGAAAAGTTGCAGCGTTCTGCAATCTCCACGGTACGGCCCAGTGCCGTTTCGTGGCCCCGGAATAGGTATGCCATGTCAACTGCGGATTTGAGATGTTGCTCTGCATTCGCTCCTAGTCTCCAGCCCGCCTCGTCAATGACGCATTTTTCACGGATACAGGTCACCACATCGAGCAGTGGCCGCCGCACTCGGACATGCATCAGCACATCGTTCGTTGCAACCAGCGGTACGCCCAAATGCATAGCCAGATCCGCCCGATACGCAAGCCGCCGTCGATCGTCCCCACGGCACAGGTTTTGCGCCGCTAAATAGACTGCGTTTGGAAACGCCGCACGCAAATTATCGACTTGCTCCTCCAACGTCTCATGAACAGGGTCTGGCGACAGGACGATGAGAATGAGGCCCTCGCCATAAGCGAGCACATCCTCGCAGTACAGAATGCATTCCCCCTTCGGCGCGCGACGGCGGCCCACTGTGATGAGCCGTGATAACCGGCCATAGGCTGCCCGATCAATTGGATAAGCAAGCAGGCTAGCGCCGTCTGCCAAATCGAGCCGGGCGCCGACGACTAGCTCGATCCCCACTTCTTTCGCCGCCACATGCGCTCGGACAACACCTGCCAGGCTATTGCGGTCGGTTACCGCGATCGCAGGGTGTCCCAGCGCCGCAGCCTGAAACACTAACTCGGCCGGATGCGACGCCCCGCGCAGGAAACTGAAATTGGTCGTGACCTGGAGTTCAACATATTCAGTCATACGAATAGCCCATGCATAAACCATTCAGGACTCTCGCCTGGCCGCAGCAGCCCATGTCGGCAGATCCAGAACTGGCGCCCCATCGTGTCCTCAACTCGCCAATAGTCCCAAGTCCTCGTTGGGTCGCCCTCGACCCACCATTCCGGCGCAATTCGTTCCGGTCCTTCGGAGAGATGGATCTCATGATCAGTCCGCCGCCATTGAAAGCTCAGGGGTGATGCCTGAGGATCCTGTTCCGGCAGGATCGCCTCGATTCGTTCTGGCCAACCCAGCAGGCGAAGGGGGCGCGACGGCGATAATGGCCAAGCGAATATGGCGGTATCGTCCAATGCTGACGTTGCTTTTACCATCCGTTCCGGGAGGTGGCTTTCGATGGCGGTGAGCCGCACAACTTGGTCAAAGCCAAGGCGGTTCCCGAGACAATCAATCAAGGGCGCCAGCCCATCGCTGCAAATCGCCTGATTTGGCGGCAAAATGTGACGCATTGCTGGCGTCACCGATGTCATCGGCTCAGTCACCGATGCAGTCAACGTCATGACATCGACACCGAAGGCGGGTTCGAAACCACACAAACGGCCGCTAAATAACCGAGCCAGCCGAGTCGGATCGCAAGTCGGCCGAGCCGCACCGACCACGGTCTTGAAGACTTCCCCATCAACACGATACAGGATCAACAGCAACTGCCTACCACCCTGGCCCGCCTCGATAAGCTTTCGGCACAGATCATCAAGCAGGTGTTGCACGCCTCGCTCTATATCGGTGATTAACGCGATGGGTTCAGCAAAGGCTAGCCGGGCCCGAAACTGTACGACCGGCGTACGGGGTGAGATCGGTTCACGGATATGCCCAAAAGCCTGGTCAAGGCGTTGTCCCACAACGTCACCGAACCGTGCGGCCAATGATGCACGGGACATGTTGTGTAATGCCCCGATAGTGCGAACACCGACTTGCGCAAGGTCGCTGACCGTTCCCGGGTCAAGCCGCAGGGCGGCAACAGGCAAACAGGAAAGCGTATCGCCCATCTCTCCGGAGGAAACGACCGTCCCACTCTTACCAAAATGAGATAAGGCCCAAGCAGCCCCTAGTGTGTCGGCTAGAGCTGTGCGTGTCACATAACCGAAATTTTCAAGACGCGCCATAAGATCGGCGCACATCGCCGCTTCACCGCCGAACAGATGAGCACAGCCAGTTACGTCAAGAAAGATTCCGTCTCCCCCCTCAGCCGCCGCCCATGGCGTATAGCGTCCACACCAAGCAACCAGCCGATCTAGCAAAGCGGCATCGGCAGTCGGGTCGGCAAATGCCACTGTAACGGCTGGGAACACCGCACGGGCATCGGGAAGTGTCATTCCCACTATTAATCCGGCTTTCTCCGCCTCATAGTTGAGTGCTACCACGAGGAACCGGTCACCCGTTTCGGTCACAACAATCAGTGGCGATTGATCTTCATAGCCCCTTCGAAGAGGAGCCTGGCCTGACTGTAGTGCGGCGCTTTGTTTACGATTCCGCAGCCGGTTAGTCGCCAAACGCGGTAACCACAGCGAAATGACCCTTCGTTTCATCCCGTTCCACTATCCAATACGGTTCGTGGACACCGCCTCGACACCGTTCAAGAACCACTCTCCAGCGCGGACAAACCAGGTCGACTGCCGGTTCTGAGTCAATCCGCCAGCGGCTCTCCAATGCACTTGGAGCGAACCGCACTTCTTTCTCTACATTCAGGACGATACCCAACGTTTCGCCAGCCTCAGCCGCCAGCTGAAGACGGCGGCTCGCTATTAGATCGACAATACCCAACGGCTCTCCTATTACAGCCGTGAGTGCTGACGTCCGCAGTCCCTCTTCCATCGCCCATAACAAATCAGTCCGTCCCCGACAGTGAGCGACAATGACGCGTACCGGATGCAGTCCAAAGGAGACAAGGCCTGGCCCGAAAAGCTTGGTGCGGGCATCCACATCAACGCACCACAACACCGGTCCTTCAAGTTGCGTAGCGACCATTCCCACAAAACAGCCCGCAGCCGAACCTGTCGCCTCATGTACTCCTCCTAAAACGAGGCCTCCTTCCGGCAAGGCCGCATCGAGCGCGGACAATCCGAGTGAAATGATTTTCCGTCCACCCACAGCGTTCTGTTCTATCGTGGCGACCTGCGCACGCAACGCATCGATCGTCGGGGTGCGGTGAAACGTTCTAGCTAAGCTCATTGGTATCTTTTCGATTAATGTTCTTATTTTGTTCTTATTTAACGAAAAGTCAATAAGAGCAAATGCAATATGATCCAATCCAGGCGCGCCTTCGCACTCGACTGCTATGCGATTGGAAAATTGATCACGAAGGAAGAAAAGTACAAGCTGCTAGACAAACCGGTCATTTGAAACGTTACAAACACGGTGCGCTGATCAACCACCTCGGTGATGGTCAACACCATTGTCTACTTCACCTACTACATGAAGAACGTCTAGGACGGCAGCGACTCGGAAAAATTCAGTATCGTTATTTTCTGACAGCTCACCTTGAAGGTTTGGAAAAGCGACTTAACGAAGGAACTGTTCTGCGTATCAGGGAAATATGAAACTCCTAATATTTCCAATGATATACACAGACCTGGTTCCCCTCAGTTCGAGACGAAGGCAGAAAAGATTGAGACCCTGGCTCGGGTCAACTGCATCGAGTAACTTCACAACAAGATTATCTCCCTCACAACGTCGCGTTGTTTCTGGAATTTAGCCTCTTACAGACATAGAATTCCCTTGTCTCAGGCTATACACCGAATTCCATGACTGATAGCAAAGCTAAATTCTCTGTCGGCGAGCTGGTGCATCATCTGTTATTTGATTATCGCGGCGCTATCTTCGATGTCGATGCTGAATTCCAAGGCTCGGAAGAATGGTACGCGCAGATGGCACGTTCGCGGCCACCGCGTGATGAACCCTGGTATCATGTTCTTGTCCATAACGGGACGCACACCACCTACGTCGCGGAACGAAACCTGGAAGAAGACCTGGGTAAAGACCCTATCCATCATCCCTTGATCGAGGAGTTTTTCGACGGATTCGAAAACAGCCACTACATAATCCGCCGACGCGCCAACTAGAAACATATTCAAACACACCGGCTGTTGCGGTCCGCCCATGCAATCCCGTAAATAGGGACCGATCGACAGAAGAAGAGGTCACCGATGGCAGCCGATCCCGCCCGTATCACCGCCCGCATCCTCATCGAAACGGAATCCGTGCTGTTCCGACCGGAGGACCCTTTCGAATTAACCAGCGGCCGTACCAGCCCCGTCTATATCGACTGCCGGCGCCTAATTTCTTTTCCGCGCGCACGTGGAAAATTGATGGATATGGGTGCCGAACTGATTGAAGAGGCGATCGGGTTTGAATCGATCGACATTGTCGCCGGTGGCGAAACAGCAGGCATCCCATTTTCTGCCTGGATAGCCGACCGCCTAATGCTACCCATGTGCTATGTCCGAAAGACACCGAAGGGCTTCGGTCGCGGCGCACGCATTGAGGGTCAGATGCTGTCCGGCGAACGAGTACTTCTCGTCGAGGACCTAGCAACAGACGGCGGCAGCAAGATTAGCTTCGTAGAAGGTATCCGCGAAGCCGGAGCCAATTGTGCACACACCTTTGTTATCTTCCATTACGGCATCTTTCCACAAGGCATCACTAATCTGGAATCGCATGGTGTGAAACTGCATGCGCTGGCGACATGGTGGGACGTGCTCGACTGCGCCGAAGAGGAAGGTTATTTTGACACCGCCGCGCTAGGCGCTGTACGGGAGTTTCTAAATGATCCAATCGCCTGGCAGGACGCTCATCCCGCAAAAGCGAGTTAGTCGTTTAAGAGACACCAAACGGTCCAGAAACTCCGTTATTTCATGGATAGCACCAAGCACATTCTTCGCGTTGACCTGACGTATGATGCTGAAGACAAGCGTTCCAGCACAGTAGAGGGTGTAGACGTTTGGATTCCGGTCTACGTGCCCGAATTGAAGCTGGATTACGCAACCCTTCTTTGAACGTAGCGCGGCAAAGATGGGTTTCGTTGCCCCCAGGGGTAGCGGATGCGCCGTTCCATGCCTTTCTTGAAAAAACCTTCGAGCTGAGTGACAACGAGTACCGTTACGTCCTTCAAGTAAAAATCTGACGGACATCGCTCAAATGCCCGAACTAAAGCTAGCAGTGAGGGCACCCATTCGCGATGAACGTCACCGTAAGCATACGAAAATCTAATGGGCTAATCTGATACGTGGTCGAAGAGGGCATCGCGCGGACGAACGGTTTCAGAACCCATCCAATTTCAGCACTTGCATGTTCGACTGGACCACGACCGGCGCCAGGACCGCGAGTCCGAGCAACCAGATCACCCCGGTTTCACCCAAGTTTAATCACACCGGACGATGCCAATTCGGCGATCTGGTCCTGATCGTAACCCAATACATCTCTCAATATTTGTTCAGAATGTTCACCATGCAAGGGGGATCCAACAGGATCACGTACGGGTGTCCCGGATAGGTTCATCGGTGATCTTACGATAGAGACCTCACCCGCAGCCGTGTGTGGGACCTTCTTGATGATTCCTCGTGCCTCGGCTTCTGGGGAAGTCATCGCCTCGCCAACGGTCCGGATCGGCCCAGCCGGAACTCCCGCCTTGCGCATTTTCGCAATCCAGTTGCCTCGGGTGTCCTCAGAAAAGATACCATTGAGAATAGCATTCAAACGCTGTCGATTGCCGGCCCGGGTTTCGTTACTTGCAAATTCGGGATCTTCCGGCAATTCCGGTGCTTCGAGAACTTCCATGCACAACTTGCGCCACAAGGCATCATTACCAACGGTTAAAAGAAAAGGCCCATCGGATGCATTGTAGGTACCGATAGGCTGAGCAAAAGGGCTGCTGTTGCCAAATCGGTCAAACTCAAGACCAGCAGTGAGGAAGGCACTGGCAAATGGCACCAACACCGCAGCGCCGGTATCGTAGAGTGGAATATCGATGCGTTGTCCCTGCCCCGTCTCTCGTCGGTTATACAGCGCAGCCAAGATCGCCTGCCCAGCGAACAGACCGGCAAGGATATCGGTAAGCGAGACCCCCATCCGCATTGGGTCGCCATCTGGTTCGCCGGTGACTGACATGATCCCACTTTCCGCCTGGATTACTGGGTCGTACCCGGCCCGATCGGACAGTTCACCCTCGCGCCCATACCCAGAGATTGAGCAATATATGATCGATGGATCTTTCGCGGCCAGAGAAGCGTAATCCATACCCCAACGCTCCATCACTCCGGTTCGGTAATTCTCGATGACGACGTCAGCCTTTGCAGCGAGGTCGCGTGCTACCGCCTGTCCTTCCGGTGATGCGGGGTTAAGCGCGAGACTTTTCTTGTTGCGGTTCACCGCGAGAAAATACGCTGATTCCTCACCGAACGTTGGCGGTCGGAATGTCCTGCTCTCGTCGCCTACCTTGGGGTTTTCAACCTTAATAATCTCAGCACCCAGGTCACTTAAAGTCATCGTGCAATAAGGGCCGGCCAATACGCGTGTGAAGTCGAGAACGGTAATCCCCTCTAGCGCGTGTTTACGTTTATCCTGTACGGCCGTCATTCAACTTTCCCCATGTTGCTCCAGTTGCGGCATAGCCAAAACAATCGAACCGGCTCTGCCAAGTCTTGATTTATGCTTTTTCGGCCCAGCTTAACAAAAGTCAGTTTATTGTGCCGCTTTATCAACGCATTTTTGGTTGTTTAGCAATGCTACCCTTAGCGCACGAAAGGTTTTCGGCGATCCCGGAAGAGGACAAATTTAAGCTCTCGCCATAATGTGGCATTTGGAAAGATAATCCTTATGGGGACCTGGCCAATCGCATCCTGACAACCAAGCCAGACAATTCATCGCCTTACGTCGGTACTCACCCTGATCGATTTCGTTTACTACGCCATTTTAGGCAGTTACGATGATCAAAGTTGGGATAAATACGCCCAGATCACCATCGACATCGCAGTATTCTGCATTGCGATCACCCTACACGACGCATCCCCTGCAGGGGCTTTTCAACAATCATGATCTTCCGATGCGATATGGCCTAGTGTAATTTCATTATTCTGGCCATCGCCACCTAGGCTGGTCGCTAGGTCTTGCTCAGCACTCTGTGCTGTCAAAATCCCGGTTGGCATAGAACCTGGAATCATACGGCATCATTTATCCTAGTACGTTTTTTTTGCAATCCTAATTCAGTTTCCGCGCTGTGATCAGGCCCAGCTGGTGCGGCGTGAACCAACGGTATTCCGCATCGACATATCCGGCTTCCGCCATGAAGGCACACCACTCGGCGCCGGTGTTAACCCGGCCGAGATAGCGACCGTCACGGATGCCAAATAGATTAACGAAGGCAGGATCCAAGGGGCCTGTCTTGTCGTCTTTCAGCATGTAGTCGACGACCAGAATCGTGCCACCCGGTTCCAGCGAGTCCTTCGCCTTGGCCAGCGCCGCGATCACTTTATCGGGCATGTAGCCTTGCAGCGGGGTAATGTAAGTCGCGAGGTCGTAGCCAGTCGGATAGGCGGCGCCAAAGAAATCACCAGGCGTCGTATTGATGCGACCCTCCAACCCATGTTCAGCGATGAACTCCTCTGCAACCGCGATGACATTGGGCTGGTCCAGAACCGTAACCGTGAAGCCTTGCTGTCGTTCGCAAGCTGCAATTGCGTAACAGCCTGAACCACCGCCTAGATCAAGCCAACGATTGAATTGCGAGAAATCGAACTCCTTCGCCAGCTTGTGACCCAAGCCGATTGAGGCCTCGTAACCCGCTTCTGTGAAGTCACGCGCCTTCTTCGGATTCTGCATCAAGCTAACATAGGTGCGGTCGTCCTCTTCATTCGTGTCCGAGACAGCAGTCAAATTCTTAGCTATATGTTCCCAAGCGCCATAGTCGCGATGGGCCATGTAGTTCAAATAATCACCAAAATAGGTCCTGCTATCCTTGACCAGATAGCGTTGTACATCACTGAAATTTTCATGCCGCCCATCGATCTCACGCACCAGATCCATCGACTTGCAAGCGGTTAGTAGGCGATCCGCCTTTTCCGCATCGATGCCCATGGCCGCCGCGATCTCATCAACGGTCCCGGCTCCATTCGATATTCGGGTAAATAATTCTAATTCGATTGCCGCCAGGATCGCACCCGTCTGCTTGAAGGCGAGGCCAATATCTGTCATCCGCTCGGTTTTCATGCCGAGCGTGAAGTCTTCCTTGATCATTGATTATCCTAGGATTTCTGGTCGCGGTAACGCTGCTTGCGCACTTCCCAATTCTTGATCTGCGCGCCGGAAAGGAAAGGCTGTTCCACAGTGAAGACCGTATCCTTCCAAGCCTCACCTTTGGTCCAGACCAGCGGCATCTGCACGGTCGTCCTCGGCGCGTCCCCCGTCTCTAGCAAGTCAAGCGCCGCAGCGACGATGCGCTGCTGCATGGCGACATCGAAGGGTTCGCCACACGGGCTACCCAGTGGAAAGTCGGTAAAGACGAAGCGAGGCACGCCACAATGTTCGACGATGTCACGTGCGGCGCCAATAATGACCGTTGGAATACCATTCTCTTCGAGGTGACGTGCAACCAGACTCACGGTCTGGTGGCAGACAGGTCAGACCGGCGTCAGGATCGCTACATCGACCTCATCTCGCTGACAAATTTCAAGCGCAGCCGGCGCCGCAGTCTGCAGCATCAGCTTCTGACTATAGCCGCGATTTACGTTGTGAAACTGGCCTGTGATCGCACCAATACGTCCGGACCCGACAAATTCCTGCAGTCGGGTGAGCGGAAGATAGGAATTTAGGTCATCCAAATTGGTCGCATAGCGATCGAAACTCTCCTGCCGGCTGTACAAATTGTCAACCGGTGTGTCCCAATCGACGGAGTACACATCGCCGACCGTAGTTTCCTCCAATGGCAATTCTTCAGCCTCCGGACGCTTAACCGAAACATCGGACGTCGAGAACAGCGTCACCTTACTTTCGGATAGCGGCTTCTTCAGCGGCGTGAAGGGCACGTCTTCGAAATGCGCCCAACGGTAAGGCTTTTCGTATCCTTGGGCGATGTAATAATCACGTATGCGGTCCATGTAACGGACATGGGTCATGCGAATATCCTCTCGTTACTCCGTCAGCGGCGTCCGGTGATTAAAGTACAAGCCACTCAATAATACCATGGCTTTGCAGACACTTTCCTAAATACCGGGCGCCTTTGCTCTGTGTCATATTAAATTGCGGCTACAAGATGGCATCTTCAAAGCGCTGAATGCAGAGAGCTGCCGCATATTCGGGCAAATCGCTTTGCAACAACCATTTGGTGCACAAGCGCCTTACAGCGCAGATCGGCATTATGCCCCTACCAAATAACGCACTGATTACGAGCGCTTTATCGACACCCAACGAACCAAACAGCGGCCAGTGTTTCTTAGCTGTTGACCAAATCCTATCCGAGGCATCCGATCATAGAGAGCGATCCAATGTTTTTTTATTAAACATTCAATTTGCGCAAGACTGCGTTCCGCGATAGCCGCCTGACAAAACTAGGGCTAGAATTGAACATCGCTATCGACAAAGGAGGCGACGTTGGCAAAGATAGATCACCAGCCTATGGAGGCGGCCCACATCGACGATCGGGAATGGGAAATAATTCGTTGGCCAGGACAGATGGGTAAGATGCTGCTGCACCCCAATCCGGATCGACCAACGGAACCCAACGCGGGGCTGGTTCGTTACGATCCCGGTTCGCACCATCCACTGCATCGGCATGATTTCGCTCAGGTTTGGTACATACTAGAAGGAGAGTTCGAGATCGGTGGAAAAACCTACAAGCCCGGTACAATGATTTTCCACCCTGACCCTCATTATGAAGACGAATTGTCAACGAAATCCGGCGGTCTGATGCTATTCGTGCAGTATCAAGGTCCCAGCACAGGCGGACGGCCAATCTACGACGAACGTTTCAACATGACAAAGCGAAAAGCGGTCGAAGACGAGCGCATTGACGTCTGAAGGACCATGTCAAAACCGGGCACACATAAACCCGTCTGTAGCAACTATGTGAGCAAGGCCACCTCGCCTACAAGGACCCGGATGCCGATTACTACATCCATCTTTTCGGCTTCGTGGAAAACTTCCATCGGCTGGTGTCACAGGTGCTGAACTGGGGTCCGATAGAGTGGCCATCTGCGCAGTGGTTCCTCAAGCGGATAGAACGTACGACGTGTTGGAGACGTTCCTCCGTAACCATCTATTTCTGGCCGGCTATGCGCTTTGCCTCGCCGTTCTGAAACCGGCGTCCAACTATGCCTAATTCCTGATAAGGCCGAAGGGCGCTGCTATCTCGAATAAGTCGCCGAACCCGTGGTTGCAGTGGAAAAAATTAATGTGGGAAAACGTTGGTGCGACATAGGCAGAAATTCATTGCAACAGGATAAGCATATGGTGCGTTTTGCAAACGCTTTGATAACTGCCGCATTGTTGTGGATTGCAGCACCGGCAATGGCAAAAGACACGCTGGTTATCGGCATCAGCCAGTTTCCGCGCAACTTCAACCCAAACATCGAGTCGATGCTGGCCAAATCCTACATCCTAGCTATGGCGCGGCGTCCTTTTGTCGTCTACGACGCGAATTGGAAGCTGCGCTGCATGCTGTGCACCGAACTACCCGACCTAAAGAATGGTACGGCGAAGATCGAAAAGACGAAGGATGGCAAAAAAGGGTTGGCCGTCACTTACACGATCCGGCCGGAAGCTGTATGGGGCGACGGCGTGCCGATCACAACGAAAGACGTTGTCTTCACCTGGAAAGTCGGCCGCGATAAACGGTCCGGTTTCAGCAATATCGAACCCTATGAACGGGTCACCAAGATCGATGTCCATGACGACAAAAAGTTCACGGTCCATGTCAGCAAATTTACCTGCGACTACCGGACACGCTACACCATCGGCGTACTGCCAGCCCATATTGAGGCCAAGCACTTCGCCGACCCGTTGCAGTACCGCATCAAAAGCGCCTACGAGACCGACACGACCAACCCAGGACTGTGGTACGGCCCTTACCGGATCACCGAAGTTGCCAGTGGCTCGCATGTGGTATTGGAAACAAACCCAACTTGGTGGGGTAAGAAGCCAGCCTTCAAAAAAATCATAGTTAGGGCGATCGAAAAAACCAGCGCACTGTCCGCCAACCTACTATCGGGTGACATAGATTATATCGCGGGCGAACTAGGATTAACGGTCGACGAAGCCCTCGCCTTCGAAACGCGCGTAAAAGGCAACTTCGATATGACCTTCAAATCCGGATTAATCTACGAGCATATTGATCTCAATCTCGATGACCCAATCCTAAAGGACCGACGGGTACGGCGCGCCTTGCTCCACGCGATCGATCGAGCGGCGATCAGCAAACAATTGTTCCAGGGCCACCAGCCGGTCGCCAATGGGCAGACTAACCCACTCGATACCGTCTACGATCCAAACGTGCCTAAATACGCTTACGATCAAGCAAAGGCCAAAAAACTCTTGAGCGAAGCTGGTTGGACGGAATTGCGCAGCGGTATTCGTCATAATGCCAAAAACGAGCGGCTTCAGTTCGACCTAATGACTACGGCCGGCAACAAATCGCGCGAAATGATTCAGCAGGTGCTGCAAAGCCAGTGGCGCCGGGTAGGGATCGATATCCGCATCCGCAACGAGCCAGCCCGTGTCTTCTTCGGCGAGACGGTAAGCCGCCGCAAATTTCGGCACATGGCAATGTATGCCTGGATCTCTGCGCCGGAGGGCGTACCACGCTCGACCCTGCATTCCACGATGATCCCGGGACCGGACAATGGTTGGTCCGGGCAAAACTATCCTGGTTTCACCAACAAGGCGATGGATAAGGCGCTCGACGACGCCGAGGTAGTCTGTGACGAAGAGNCCAAGAAGGCTGTCTGGCGCNACCTCCAGCGCATCTANGCTGAAGAACTGCCCGCACTGCCACTCTATTTTCGCGCCAACCCTTTNATTCTCCCAAAATGGTTAAAGGGCATCAAGCCNACCGGCCATCAATTTTCCACCTCNCTATGGATCGAAGAATGGCAGATCGCAAANTANAACCGCTCGACTGATGTTCCCTTACGCNACAGANCGCCTGTTCCAAAGNNTGCTCGTCCTTCTCATTCTGTCTTTCGCGATATACGCGCTGATTGGTCTAATGCCGGGCGATCCAATCGACCTGATGATTCAGAGTGATCCGAACTTGAGCCAGGCCGACGCGCAGCGGCTAAAGGCAATCCATGGCCTCAATCAGCCGCTATTCGAGCGTTACGGCGCATGGCTTATCAACGCGGTACAAGGCGATTTTGGCTATTCTCGTAATCACAGCCAGCCAGTGCTCGACGTCATCGGCGATCGCATACTCAACACTGGCTTGCTGCTCGGTCTGAGTCTGATCCTATCCCTAGCAATTGCTATTCCCATTGGAATTTACGCCGCCTTACATCCTTATTCTGCAACCGACTACGCAGTAAACCTGGCCTGTTTTGCCGGTATATCGGTCCCACCTTTCTGGCTAGCCCTGCTATTCATTATCCTGTTTGCGGTGGTTTTGGGCTGGCTGCCGGCCGGTGGCATGGCGACAGTCGGTGATGGCGGTTTCCTCGACAAGATTAAGCATCTAATCCTACCAGTCGTAACCTTGACGATTGCATCGGTCGGCGATTTCACCCGCTTCATGCGGGCCAGCATGTTACAAACTTTACGCAAAGATTTCATCCGTACCGCCCGCGCCAAGGGCCTGTCGATGGCGCGCGTCGTCACCGCACATGCCCTGCGCAATGCCCTCCTACCGCTGGTCACCATAGTCGCGTTGAGCTTTGGCCGGCTGTTCTCTGGCGCGCTAATCACCGAGACCATGTTTGCCTGGCAGGGCATGGGCAAAATGATCTACGACGCAGTCCTCGGCAATGACTATAACCTCGCCCTCATCGGGCTGATGTTCGCAACCACTCTCACCCTTATAGGCAACCTCCTCGCCGACATCGGTTATGTCTGGCTCGACCCTCGGATCAGCCTATCCGACAGAGAGCCCGCCTTATGAGCGCTCCGCAGAACATGACCAGCCGGATGGTAAGGCGCTTTCTGCGACATCGCTTGGCGGTCGGCAGTCTTCTAACCTTGCTATTGTTGGGTCTGCTATCGCTCGGGGCACCATTAGTTGAATCTGTACTAGGACTAGATGGCGAGAGGACCGACCTGTTTCAGCGCAACCAGCCACCTTCGCTGGAACATCCGCTCGGGACTGACGAGATCGGCCGCGATCTACTGGCCCGACTGCTGCAGGGCGGCCGCGTCTCGCTGGCCGTGGCGTTAGTTGCCGCGCTCGCTTCCGCATTAATTGGTACTGCCATCGGTATCGTTGCCGGCTACTACGGCGGGCGCTTCGATGCTCTACTAATGCGGTTCACCGACGGAGTGATCTCTTTACCCTTACTACCGCTGCTGATCATACTCGCCGCCATCGATCTATCGAAACTGGGTCTGCCACTCAGAGTGACGCAATCCGAAGAACTTAGTCTCTATCGCATCATCCTGATTATATCGCTCGTTGGCTGGACAACTGTCGCTCGGCTCGTTCGCGCTGAGACACTGACCTTAAAGCAAGGCGAATTTGTGCGCGCCGCTGTGGCACAGGGCGCAACAGGCGGTCGCATCATGCGTGTCCACATACTACCCAACGCGATCTCACCAATCATAGTCGCCACCACACTGTCGGTCGGCAACATTATCCTGTTCGAGTCGGTACTGAGCTTCCTTGGGCTCGGCATCCAACCGCCCGTTGCGAGTTGGGGCAACATGCTGACCAACGCACAAGATTTAATCTGGTCGGCACCACAGCTCGCGATTTGGCCTGGATTGCTGATCTTCGTGACCGTGATCGCCTTCAATTTTATGGGCGATGGCTTGCAAGATGCGCTCGATCCCCGCTCAGTCGATTAGCCTAATGGCAGAACCTTGCGAAGCTCCGCCAAACCTTCTTCGATAACCGTCATGGAGGTAGCAAAGGACAGGCGTAGAAAATGTTCGCAGGTCGGCCCGTAATAGCTGCCGGGCGTCACGATCACACCAGTTTGCATCAGAAGCGCTTCCGCGACGGCTGCACTCGGTCCCCACTCCTCCGGAATTTGCGCCAAAGCGTAAAAAGTACCCTCCGGTATTGGACAACGAACGCCTTCGATTTGGTTTAACCCTCGAGCAACCATCCGGCCGCGGGCAGCGTATTCTTCCCGCATCGCGGTGACATCCGGCATCGCATTTTCGAAGGCCGCCAAAGCCGCGTACTGCACAATACTGGCGGCACAGCGGGTCGTCGTGTGGTTGATCTTATTAAGCACCGGCGCTAATTCCAGAGGAGCAATACTGTAGCCGAGCCGCCAACCAGTCATTGCAAAGGACTTTGACAGACTGGAAGCGATAAAAGTGCGCTCTGCGACTTCCAATCCAAGCGAAGCGATGGAAATGTGCTGCGATCCATCAAAGACTAGTTCGCTATAAACCTCATCTGCGACAATCCACAGATCCTCGCGTATGGCGATCTCGGCGATTGCCGACAGCTCGTCTTCCGTAAGGACCCGTCCCGTCGGGTTCCACGGGGAGTTTATGAAAATCGCCTTTGTCCGACCGCTAACAGCGGCCGCAATCTTTCTAGCATCGATAACGAATCGTCCATCAACCGCTGACATAGCTACTTCCACAGGAACTGACCCACAAAGGCGTATCATCTGCCGGCACGGCCCCCAGCCGGGTGCAATCACAATAGCTTCGTCATCCGGTTCCAAAATGCCACGCATGATAGCCGTCAACGCACCATAAGACCCGTTGGTGACGGTTATCTGATCTGGCGAAACGCTAGTGCCATGCTGTTGCGCTTCAAAATTCGCAATTGCCGCTCTCAATGCGGGTAAGCCGGCAGGATCGGTATAGTCGCTGCGGCCGTCGCGAACTGCCTGGATCGCTGCCTCCGCCACCACGTCGGGCACGGTGAAATCCGGTTCGCCGATCCCAAAATCAATAATCTTAACACCTTCCGCTTCGAGCTCATCCGCTTGTCGGCGCATAGCCACTACAGTGGAACCAGGAACAGATTGGGCAAAACGCGAAATTTTAGGAGGCATAAAACAAGCACACTGTTTGATATGGAACTTAAACTATAATAGACGGTCCACGATTTTGCGGAATTTCGTTTGAGACCACAAAAATAATTTTTCGAAAAACCTGCCAAGCCCGAAACGTTCGCGTGTGATTTAGTCGTTGAAACGGCGATTTAATCAACTGATGAAATAGCTTTAGGCCGTTCTGGTCGGCACGGCGTGCTAGAATGGCATCGCATGGCTATCGCGGGACGCTTGGCTAAAGCATTTTAAACAGCGTTTTCTTTCCCGAAATCTAGAAAATTTCATGTGCTGGAATTTTACGCCGAGGACTGAGCAGCGGAAAACTGATATACTTCCCGCACTGCCCACCGCAGGCCTTTCTGGGATCAAGCTAGCAAACGGTCTGGTGATATATCCTCCGGCGACAAACCGAATGCGCTGAAACGANCCGGCAGNCCNCCGTCNATGATGAGGCTAACCGCCGCAGCAGCGAGAGACGGCGACGTCTCGATCCCATAGCCTCCTTGACCGGCAAGCCAAAAGAAGCCTTCCGCGTCCGGGGCAAAACCGACCACCACCGTCTTATCCTCGGCGAAGGTCCTGAGCCCAGACCACTGATGATCGATGCGTAAAATTTTCATAGACGTCATTCGTTCGATCCGATCTACGGCGTTCGCGATATCAATTTCTTCCGGCTGAACGTCGCAAGGTTCGACCGGCGTCTCATCCGCGGGCGAAACCAAAACCCGACCTGCATCCGGTTTAAAATACCATTGCTCATCAATATCGATCACCAGCGGCCAGGTTTCGATGTTCTGTCCGGCAGGCGGATCAAATAGCATCGCCGTCCGCCGCTTTGGGATCAGCCCCAATGGGTGAACGCCGGCCATTTTCGCCACCAAGTCAGCCCATGCCCCCGCGGCATTAACGACGATGGGTGCTTGGTAGGTGTTTCCACCCCGTGTTACGGCCGTCCAAATGCCCAAGTCGCGGGATAAACCGATGACCTCAGCGTCAGTGATGATCTGCCCCCCACGCGCACGCAGACCGCGAAGGAAGCCCCCATGTAAGGCGTGCACATCCATATCGGTCGATTCAGGCTCATGCAGACCTAATTGAAATGCGTCAGGACGCATGATAGGCACCAGCTGACAGACTTCGTCTCTGCTCAATTCCTCCACCAGCACATTTTCTTCCGCAGCGAATTCGGCAAACGCTCGCAATTGCGGTCGTTGCGTTTCAGTAGCGATGAACAGAGCTCCGCGGGGCAACAAAATTTCGCTGTCAGAAAAACCTACCGGTGGGTTTAAGAAGAACGCTTTGCTAAGTCGCACTAATGAGCGGATAATGTGATTTCCGTATAGCTCGACGAATTGCGCAGCCGAGCGGCCGGTCGAATGGTAAGCCGGCTGATCTTCCCGCTCTAGAATGGTCGTACTGCCATGCTCGGCGAGAGCATAACCTGCGGAAGCTCCAGCGATGCCGCCACCAACGATAATAAAGTCACAATGCTCCGTCATGCCGCTGGCCTCGAGACCGTCTCACTGTCGAGAGTGGTTTCGGATCTTCGTTTCTCCAACACGCCCACGAATAGCCCTAACAGCGGCGGAACGATCGCAAGAGTTAGCAGCGCCGATAGCGAGAGCCCCCCGATAACAACCGAACCAAGGCCACGATAAATTTCTGATCCGGCGCCGGGGAACAAAACGAGCGGCAGCATGCCAATCACACTGGTCAA
Source organism: Rhodospirillaceae bacterium (assembly GCA_002717185.1). The sequence continues at coordinate 86,047 of PBDC01000019.1, read as the reverse complement.
AGTGGACATGAAGATCGGCCGAATCCGGTTTCTTGTCGCTTCCACTATCGCCTCGTCATGCGCCATGCCCTCCTCACGAATGTGGTACAGCGTCTGGTGGACCATCAAAATTGCATTATTCACCACGATTCCGATCAGGATCACGAAGCCGAGTAGGGTCAGCATATCGAGATGCTGCGCACCGACAACACTACCATTCGGTAATATGGTGGCGTGAAACTTATTCAGAAGGACGAGACCCGCCACACCGCCTGCCGTAGCAAGCGGCACCGAAAGCATGATGATAAAGGGGTACAAAAAACTTTCGAACAAGACCGCCATCACTAGAAAAACGATAATAAGGGCCATAAGGAGGTCGATGCGCATCTCGTTCCAGGTCTCAACCATCTTGTCAGCAGCACCTGAGAAACGGATTCTGACACCTGACGGCAGCCCTTCCCCTCGAAGCCTGTCCACAACCTCCTTTTGTAAAGTTTCAAGCGCTTCACCCAATGCCATGCTTTCTGTCGGCTTGAGTTCCAGTGTTACTGTGCGCTCCCGTTCGACATGGCGGATAGATGTGGGACCGGATGTCACAAGCACCTCGGCCAAAGAACGCAACGGAACGATCGCGCCCGATTGTGTAACGATCGGCAAGCTGCCGATGCCTTGCGTTTCTTTGACGAACCCTTCCGGGCCCGCCAGCATGAGGTCCATCCGGTCCGAGCCCGCGGTTAACTCTAGAACCCGCAGGCCATCGTTGAACGCATCCACGGTGTCACCCAGATCGCGCGCCGATACGCCATTATCAGCCAGCCTGGTCGGATCAGGTATAATGCGAACTTCTGGTGCCCCGAGCTCCAACCCAGGGCGTGGGCGGAGTTGGTTGCCCTGCGAGCGCGGCAGCGACTGACTGATATGCCCGACCGCCCGTAACGCCACATCGATGACCGCTTGCAGGTCGGGGCCAGAAATATCCAAATCAATCGAGCGGGCGCCTCGCACCCCACGGCCAAAGATTGAGCGCTGCGACATGCTGCCAAAGGTTCCAGGTTCCCGGAAAACTGGTCGCGACAATACAGGGATAAGCTCGCCTACTCGCCGGCCATCGACTGCCCGGGCACCCACAATCGTAAGTTCACGGAATGTCACGAAGAAGAAAAGCTGCATCTTAGGCGGTTCGCCCAGCTTCGATTCCGGTCCCGTTTCCGACGCCCATAAGGGGCGCACGGCCTCCTCAAGGCCCTGGGCAATGTCAGAAGTAGTCTCCAAGTTGTAGCCCGGCGGAGGGACGATGTAACCGATAATCAGGTTCCGGTTGCCCTTCGGCAGATATTCCAACTTGGGCAGGTATTCCCAGGTCGCGGCCCCTGTGATGACGGTCAACCCCACGACGATGCCGATTCCGGCTAGTTTGTTGCGCACCACAGCCCGCGAAAAACTTGTCGCCATCGACACAAACCAACGGCCGAAATGGTCGATCACCGGTAACGGCAAGCCGCTGCCTTTCGCTTGAACAGCATGCCCTAGAAGTCGCTGCGACAAAGTAGGGATAACCGTGACCGATACTATCAACGATAAGATTACCGCGACCGAGATAGCGACTGCGATGTCCCGGAATAATTGTCCAACGTCGAGTTGCATGATCAGAATAGGAATAAACACCATAACTGTGGTCAGCGCTGATACAAGGATCGCACCCCACACCTGCTGAGCACCGCGGAAAGCAGCTTCCTTTGCAGGTATACCTTGCTCGCGCAGTCGATAGATGTTCTCCAGCACGACGATGGCCGCATCGACCACCATCCCGACAGCGAAGGCAATACCCGCTAGCGAAACCACGTTCACCGACCGGCCAAGTGCCGCCATGGCAACGAATGATGCGATGACCGATACCGGGATCGCCAACGCGATTACCAACGTTGCTCGCCCAGAACGTAAAAATATCAAGAGTATAACGACGGCCAACGTACCACCGACCCAAATATTCTGAATAACTAGGTCGATCGACGAATTGATATAGACGGTCTCGTCGTAAAGCTGCTCTATTTCAAGGCCAGCGTGCGGCAACACGCTTATTTGCAGTTCCGCGACTGCCTCGCGCAGCCCCTGCATCGTCTCGATAACGTTAGCCCCGGTTTCTCGTTTAACACTCAAGGCGATCGCCTCGACGCCTGTCGTGCGGATGCGGGCGATTGGATCCTTATGATCGAAACGAACCTCTGCGATATCGCCCACCGTGACGCGACCGATCCGATCACCGCTGTCGGTCGACCGCAGCAGCACGGCTTTGACCTGATCTGGAGTTTTGAACTCATTATCCGTGCGAACAGTGTAACGGCGCTTGCCCTCTTCAACATCGCCACCCGTGATCGAGGCGTTAGCGGCGCGCAAGCGATCGACAATCTGCGGCACGGTCAGGCGGTAGCGTGCCATCTTGGCCGGATCTACGACGATGCGCATTTCCCGTTCGCCGCCGCCATAGACGTCGACCCGGCCGACCCCGAAAACGCGCTCCATACGCTCCTTAATCACATCGGTCGCGAAATCACCGAAGGTATGGATTGGTGCGGTGTTGCCGGCCATCCGGGTAAGCCGGAACCAGGCAATCGAATTGTCATCTGCACCGGAAGTACGTAACGTCGGCTCGTTGGCTTCTGCCGGGTAGCCGTTGACACGATCAAGTCGGTTGGCGACCAGCAGGAGCGCCTTGTCCATGTTCTGGCCAACTACGAATTCGAGCGTAATCTCGCCATTCCCGTCCCGGGCCCGGGCTACCATGCGCTTAAGCCCTTCAAGCCCCTTAAGGGCCTCTTCTTGACGGTTGATTACCTCCCGCTCAACCTCCGCCGGGGCCGCACCGCCCCAATTTGTTGAAATCTGAATAACCGGCCGGCGCAGATCGGGCGTCAACTGAATTGGAATCGTATTTAGCGCCACCAGCCCGAACAACACCGCCAGGATTACCGCCGCCATAACAGCTACCGGCCGATCGATCGCTGTCCGGATCAAATTCATGGCGAGCTTTGCTTGCCTTTTAACGAAGTGGTCTTCTGTTCGCCCTCCTTGACCAAGCCTTTATGGGAGATGGCCTGCCCCGGCCGCAGTCTTTCATTGCCCCTCACCACGACCAAATCACCCACACCAAGGCCTTCGATTACCTCGAACCGGTTTCCGATTGCGCTGCCGAGCCGAATGGCGCGTAAATTCACTTTACCCTCGTTCACAACGAAGACGATATTCTTACCACCCCGTGGAATGACAGCGTCTTTGTGCACCGAAACGATATTGCGAGGGCGCCCAATCGGCACCAACACGGTGACGCTCTGGTTCCTGGCGAGCTGTAACTGACCGGTCCCAACAGCGTTAAAATCCGGCGTGAAACGGACAGGCCTTGTTCGGGTCAATGCGTTCTCGTCCGGAACCAAAGCCCTTACGATTGCTCGCATCGGCTGACCACTATCCAGTTTAACGCCAATTGAACGCCCCACCTCCAGGCCGTTAAGTCGTTCCGAAGGCACGTCCGCTTCGATTTCCAAATCGGTATGATTAATCATGGTGATGACTGCGTCACCAACGCTGAGATAAGCTCCAGCTACCGTATTTTTGCGCGAGACAACGCCATCGTAAGGCGCACGGATCACACTGTTGTGCATATCGATATCAGCCAGACGTTGCTCCGCCTGAGCGCTAGCGACAGCAGCCTTCTGCACCCCCACTTCGCTCCGATATTTGACGACTTCGTTGCTTTTGTCATCGAATCGCGCTTGAGAAAAAGCAGCTGACTTCTTCAGGCTCTGCAACCTTTTGAGTTCAACCTGCGTCAGCGACAGTTGCGCTTTTGCGGCCTGCAATGCGGCCTGTTTCTCTCGCACCGCAGCAGCGCGAAGCTGGCGGTTCCAACGGATCCTATCCGTAACAAGCTTGGCAACGACATCGCCCTTTTTCACCTTATCGCCGACGGCCACGCGGACCTCAGATACCGGTCCTCCCGTCAAGGCGGCCACAACACCGGTCTGAGAAGCCACAAGACGGCCGATTATAGGCATAGTTTGCGACAACGGCTCGCTGATCACCGGATCAACCTTAACAGCAGCAGCCTGCTTCTTAGCCATGGCAAAATCAAGCGGAGCAAATGATATTGCCACCGTCAAAAATGCAGCCGCCATTCTCATACCATTTTACTCCGTTATTCCGAGGACATTTTGGGTCATAGACACTGCCGCTTATCCAAAACCGTCCCGGTTCTCGCTTGCTCTAATGTGGTACGGCTACAATATTATAAATGCAAATATACCTGTAATAATAACTTTATTTACACGNCNGGATCAAATTGGAATANACCCCANATTGCAAGNTNATCCGCNTCACAAATTCGCGTGACTTCAGAGCATAAATTGATGAACCTATATAGTGTTGAATTGCCCAAACAGCGACCTTTCAGCTTTATCAACAAGAGGAAACCGCATGCCGACCGCGCTGTTCACGCATAAGGCCTGTTTCGATCATATTCCCGGACCATCGCACCCGGAGGCGCCGGCGCGACTAGAAGCCGTGCACGCTGCGCTGAGTGACAAAACCTTCGAGCCACTGGACCGGCGCGAGGCGCCGCGCGCGACGATCGATCAAATAGCACGCGTGCATCCCCGCGACTTCATAACGCAAGTTCTAGATCACATCCCGGAAAAGGGTGTAGTGCAGCTAGATGCGGATACGATTGTGTCCCCCGGTTCCGGCGAAGCCGCATTGCGCGCGGCCGGCGCGGTTTGTGCCGCCGTCGACACGGTCGTGGCAACTGAAGTCCAAAATGCATTCTGCGCCGTGCGTCCGCCAGGACATCATGCCGAAACGGCTACTTCAATGGGGTTCTGCATATTTAACAGTGTTGCGGTCGGTGCTGCCCACGCCCGCGAAGCGCATAATTTAGCCCGCGTGGCCGTGATCGATTTTGATGTGCATCACGGTAATGGGACGCAGGCGATTTTTCATAACCAACCAGATTCGTTCTTTGCCTCAACGCATCAGTCACCGCTCTATCCCGGAACAGGTGCCATAAACGAACGCGGCTGCGCGAACAATATCGTAAATGTGCCTCTAGCGCCCTATTCTGGCACTGATGCATTTCAAGAAGCACTAAGCAAAACTATCCTGCCAGCTCTGCACATGTTCAGGCCCGACATCGTATTTATATCCGCGGGATTCGACGCCCATGCGGACGACCCGCTCGCCTCGCTGAATTTTACTGATGACGACTATGCCTGGGCGACGGAGCGTATTTTGGACGCTGCAGCGTCGCTTTGCGAGGGGCGAGTCGTTTCGACATTGGAGGGCGGATATAATCTCTCTGCGCTTGGGCGCTCCGCCGCACGACACGTACAGGCTCTGATGGCCGCTTAATCTACAACACCATCAGATGGTTTCCATTGCGCCAGATTGCCCACAGAACACCTTCAATTAGGCTCAATAAAACCTAACCAAACTATAATTTCGATACTGTTTTTCTCTAGCGAGCAGCCCAAAGGCTGTCCGCAAGTTCACCGAGCGTATTGTCGATCAAGTTGCCTGTCTGACAGGTTTGTTTTCGCTCTAATCAGCTTTTGGCAGGTCGTGTCCATCGCAGCGGAGAGCCACTCAGCGGAGGGCACGATCATGAAAGCAGGCCTGTTCCGTGAATTTCACTAAATTTGGGCTTGCCGAATTTATTTAGCGTAGCGTTCCATATTCACTCATGGGGCTTTCCCATATCTGCAAACAGATCTCATAAAGCCTTGGCGGTGACTTTCTACGAAAAGAAAAGCTTTTTGCCGACTGTCTGAGAGACATAAGCTTGGACACTTCCCTGCCGCCCAATTAAACTCAGCCACCTCTTAAAAACATCGATCTGGACATTAGTATTATGGGTCGCGCCATTGAAGATATTGAAGCGTTGGGCTTCGAAGACGCACTGAACGAACTGGAACAAATCGTTCGTTCGCTGGAGTCAGGCGAAGGCAAACTTGATGATGCGATCCAATCCTATGAACGCGGCGCGGCACTAAAAAAACATTGCGAGACGAAATTGGCAGAAGCCAAAAACCGGATCGAAAAAATTACGTTCTCAAGCGATGGTAGCGCGGTGACAGCGCCAGCGGATATTGGCTAATACCACAACACTAGCGCTCGAAAAGGCGCTCAAAGAGACCGCACGTGATGTTGAGGAAGTTCTCGAAAAAATCCTGTCAACAGAGAGTGGTTACGAGGGACGTCTCTCGGAATCAATGCGGTACACAACGCTGGGCGGCGGCAAGCGGTTTCGGCCTTTTCTTGTTGCAACAAGCGCTGCGCTTTTCTCGGCGTCTCGGTCATCTGCTCTACGCGTCGCAGCAGCGGTGGAGTTGGTTCATTGCTATTCGTTGGTGCATGACGACCTGCCGGCAATGGACGATGATGATCTGCGGCGCGGACAACCAACGGTTCACAAGAAATTTGACGAAGCGACAGCGATCCTGGCTGGCGACGCACTGCTCACTCTAGCCTTTGAAGTACTTGCGGATCCGCGTACACACGAGGATGGCAGCATCCGCGCCGAAATTATCGCAGCGTTGGCAGTGGCGGCTGGCGCGCATGGTATGGTCGGCGGGCAAATGCTCGACCTGGCGGCGGAGACCGTCGACTTAGATATGGAAGGCATAGCGCATCTTCAGCGCTTGAAAACGGGAGCATTGATAAAATTTTGTTGTGAGGCCGGGGCAATTCTCGGCACTGCATCCTCCGAAACACGCGAAGCGCTGTTAAACTATGCCTATGAATTAGGACTGACCTTCCAGATTACCGATGACCTGCTTGACGCAGAGGGGACAATAGAGGAAACAGGCAAAGCGGTCGGCAAAGATGCTGCCGCTGGCAAGGCAACGTTTGTGTCGATCATGGGAACCGATCGGGCACGAGAACAAGCAAAGATACACGCGAAACAAGCCATTAAGCATCTTGCCATATTTGATGACGCGGCTACCCCATTGCGGGAGGCAGCAACTTTTGTCGCAGAGCGGAAAAGTTAGAACAAGAAGGGGACCGAAGGTGAGCCTCGAAACACCACTCCTGGACACGGTTAACGTGCCAGCTGATCTACGCAGATTGAAAGAGTTGGAGCTACGCCAACTGGCAGATGAATTGCGTGCCGAAACGATTGACGCTGTGTCGATGACAGGCGGGCATCTCGGCGCCGGATTGGGTGTGGTAGAGCTGACCGTCGCGATCCACTACGTTTTCAACACACCGGACGACAAACTAATCTGGGATGTTGGCCACCAATGTTATCCGCATAAAATCCTGACGGGTCGGCGCGACCGGATCCGGTCCCTGCGCCAGGGGGGTGGTCTATCCGGATTTACAAAGCGTTCGGAAAGCGAATACGATCCATTCGGGGCGGCGCACAGTTCCACCTCAATCTCATCCGGTTTGGGGTTCAAGGTCGCGAGCGATTTGCAGGGCGAGATACGGAACTCAATCTGCGTAATAGGTGACGGTGCGATGAGTGCTGGCATGGCCTATGAAGCTATGAATAACGCAGGCTCAATGGAAACGCGGCTGATCGTTATCTTGAACGACAATGACATGTCGATCGCTCCACCCGTTGGCGCCTTAAGCGCTCATCTGTCGCGCCTAATTTCCTCCAAGCAATACCGTTCGCTGCGACACCTGGCGGGCGTCATCGCACAAAAATTCCCAAAATCGGTCGAAACAGTCGCGAAACGGGCGGAAGAATACGCCCGCGGCATGGTTACAGGCGGTACGCTATTCGAGGAGCTGGGCTTTTACTATGTCGGACCAATTGACGGCCACAATTTGGAACATCTGCTGCCGATCCTGAAAAATGTGCGCGATGACGAAATGCAGGGGCCAATCCTGATCCATTGCGTCACCCAGAAGGGCAAGGGCTACGAGCCAGCCGAAAAATCAGACGACAAGTATCACGGCGTCTCCAAATTTGACGTCATAACCGGCGCCCAGCACAAAGGAAAATCAAACGCACCAGCCTATACCAAGGTTTTCGCCGAAAGCCTCATCAAAGAGGCACGAGAAGACGACAAGATCTGCGCAATCACCGCAGCGATGCCCTCCGGCACTGGACTAAATTTGTTTGAAAGGGCATTTCCAGATCGCACCTTCGACGTTGGTATCGCCGAACAGCACGGTGTCACATTCGCAGCCGGCCTTGCCGCCCAGGGCATGAAACCGTTCGCTGCGATCTATTCGACATTCCTCCAGCGTGGCTACGATCAGATCGTGCACGATGTAGCCCTCCAAGGCCTTCCTGTTCGCTTTGCGATAGACCGGGCCGGTGTTGTCGGTGCCGATGGTACGACACATTGCGGCGCCTACGACATCACCTATCTCGGATGTCTTCCAGGTTTCGTTTTGATGGCAGCAGCAGACGAGGCCGAGCTCGCTCACATGGTGGCGACCGCTGTACAGATTAACGATCGTCCCTCCGCATTCCGTTACCCACGCGGCGAAGGTGTCGGCGTTGACATGCCAGAACGCGGCATACCGCTGGAAATCGGTAAGGGCCGCGTGGTCCGCGCGGGATCTACCGTGGCGATCCTCTCGTTCGGCACCCGCCTTGGTGAATCTCTGAAAGCGGCGGATGATCTTGCTACCCGTGGCCTGTCAACGACGGTTGCCGACGCACGATTTGCAAAACCGCTCGATGAAGAGCTTATCCGCGACTTGGCCAACAAGCACGAAGTGCTGATCACCATCGAGGAAGGTGCGGTTGGCGGATTTGGCAGCTTCGTTTTGCAGTTCTTAACCAACGAAGGGCTGCTCGACAACGGTCTCAAAGTCCGCCAGATGTGCCTACCGGACTTCTTCATCGATCATGAAAGCCAATACAATCAGAATGAAGAGGCGGGCCTCAACGCACCTCAAATCGTCGCCACGGCGCTCACCGCGCTGGGTCGCGATACCATCGAAGAACCCGCGCGCGCTTAAGCTGGCGTTCGGCCACAATTTGGCAAGATGGGCACGATCGCCAAACGACCACGCAAGCAACGCGTTGACTTGCTTTTGGTCGAGCGCGATCTGGTCAAGAGCAGAACTAGGGCCCAAGCGGCCATCATGGCTGGCCTAGTTTTTTCTAGCGAGCGGCGTATTGAAAAAGCCGGCGAGACCTTGGCCCCCGACGCCCCGCTGGAGATCCGCGGTCCCGAACACCCTTGGGTGTCCCGTGGCGCGCTAAAGCTAGAACATGCCTTCGACAATTTTTGTATCGATGCCACAGGTTTGAACTGCCTCGACGTAGGTGCCTCGACCGGCGGCTTTACTGAAGTCCTGCTGGAACGTGGTGCTGCGACCGTGGCAGCTGTCGATGTAGGCCGTGGACAGTTGGCATGGAAACTGCGTGGGGACCCGCGCGTCGCAGTGCTGGAAGGACGGAATGCACGCAGCCTGACCACAGCAGATCTGCCCGTTCCCCCTGAACTGGTAGTCTGCGACGCCAGTTTCATCGGCTTGGAAAAAGTTCTGGAAACCCCATTATCGCTCGCTGCATCTATTTGCACCTTGGTGGCGCTGATCAAACCGCAGTTTCAGCTGAGCCGCGACGCGGTCGGCAAGGGCGGCATCGTGCGCGACCCGGCGCGTCACGCTGAAGCTTGCGACCAAGTTCGAAACTGGCTCGCCGGCATTGAAGGGTGGAAAGTAGAGGGGATCATCGAGAGCCCAATTACCGGTGCGAAAGGAAACAAGGAGTTTCTCATTGTGGCGCATCGAAACCGATCAGTCTGATGGGCCTACTGAGCCAGGCGCATGGGTGGCAGTTGTAGTAAACCAGCTGGACGCCGCAGAACGCTAATATCACCGGTCAACTGTTCAAGGGAACGCAACAAGTCATCAAACGTATCCGGCTCTGGCACTGAAATCAGCGTGGCCAAAGCCTGCGTGAACGAAACACCTTCAGAAAACACATCTCGAAGATGGTCGAGCACAGAGCGGGGCGCCGGCAAAACTACAAAATTGAGAGGTGCATCCGAGGATAATCTTAACGCGTTGCGCACAAGGCCAGCCGCCACAGCGTAACCACCAAGCGCATCTACAAGCCCGACCTGCTGCGCATCAGCTCCGCTCCAAATACGTCCTCTTGCGACCGCATCTATACGTCCTTCAGGCAAAGTACGATCCGCAGTTACCTTGCTCGTAAAGTCGTCATAAACGAAGTCGATTATTACACGATGACGGTCCGCAGCTGAGGGCAAAAAGGGGTATATCTGGCTCCACATACCTGCATTTGCACCGACACTCACACGGCTCCAACTGATCCCCAGCTTGTCCCAAAGATCGGCTGTAGCCAGCTTTCCCCCAAACACACCGATCGAACCAGTAATCGTTCCAGGCTGCGCGACAATCTTATCTGCGCCTGCGGCAACGAAATATCCACCCGACGCGCCATATTGTCCCATCGACGCGATAACTGGCTTCCCCTTTTTTTTGGCCCGAATGACCGCGTGACGCACCGTGTCCGAGCCGATATAGGACCCTCCAGGACTGTCAATCCTCATTAAAATTGCAGCGATAGATTCATCAGCGGTCGCCGCGTCAATAGCATTGACCACGCTTTCTGCGGCAAACACTTCCGACCCCCAGAGGCTATTCTCAGCTTCGCCCGATTGAATTGGCCCGGTGCCGTAAATCATCGCAACGTCGGTCGCGTCCTCACCAGAACCGTCGCTTTGTGCCGCGTAATAGGCCAATTTCAATCCTATGGACTTCTTTCCGGCCTGCGCCTCAACCGCCTCTATAAAGTCATCCCAATAGCCCAAATGATCGATGAGTTGTGCGTTCCTCGCTTCCGATGCCAGCAGCGGCGAACGGTCTACCAATTGCCGTAATTTTCTAGGAAGGAGCCCCCGGTCCTCGGCAATTCCAGAAACAATTTGCCCCATCCACGAACCAACCAACTGCGTCAGCGATTGCCGTGTCGGTTCGCTCATCGTTTCTTGCGTGAACAATTCAATGCCAGATTTATACTCGTGCCGCTGCTCGAATTCTGGTCTGACACCGACTTTGTCAAGCGCCCGCCTCAGGTATGGCGTTTCCAATGCTATACCAAGCAGGCCGAGCTGCCCGGAAGGCTGCATCCAAATCTCATCCGCAGAAGCTGCGAGATAGTACTCCGCCGTTCCATTTCTAAGACCGCCAAATGTCTGTGCAAACGTCGCAACGAACTTTCCGCGGGAGCGGAAGGCCGTGATCGAATCACGAATTTCCTGCGCGTGGGCCAATCCGATGCGCGCGGCACCAAGGCGGATCGCCAGCCCGACCACCCGCTCATCCGACGACGCGACTTCTAACGTCTCGACGATGTCGAATAAGTGCACCGCCTCATCGCCACGGAGTCGCCGCCAAGGGTCATCAGAACGGCTATCAGAGATACCTTTATCGAGATCAAGGTGCAGGACAATTCGCTCTGGCAATTCTGATTTCGGTCGATCAAAAGTCACTGCGATGACAATCGCCGATATAAAAAGGAGCGTCACCAAAGTGCCAACGGACGCGAATAAGTAAAGAAAAAATCGGCCTATACGCCGCATTGCGCCCTATGCCGCAAGAGATGATCGGCAAGGACGCAGGCGAGCATAGCTTCGCCGACCGGAACCGCACGAATACCCACGCAAGGGTCGTGACGGCCCTTTGTAGAGATTTCGGTTTCCTTGCCATCCGTCGTGACTGTCCGACGCGGTGCCAGTATGGAGCTGGTCGGTTTCACCGCAAACCGAACGACGACATCCTGACCAGTCGAGATTCCGCCCAACACACCACCGGCAGCGTTGGACATGAAGCACACGGCGCCGTCGTTATCGATTCGCATTTCATCAGCGTTATCCTCGCCGGAAAGTGCTGCCGCGTCGAAACCCGCACCGATCTCAACACCTTTAACGGCATTAATGCTCATCATCGCCGCCGCGATATCAGCGTCGAGTTTGCCATAGATCGGAGCACCCAATCCCACGGGAACACCGGATGCCACGACCTCTATCACCGCACCCGTCGAAGAACCCGACTTGCGGACCTGATCGAGAAACGTCTCCCATTCCTCTGCCATCGCAGCGTCGGGGCACCAGAATGGATTGCGCTTGACCTCATCCCAATCCCAAGAAGCACGATCGACTAGTTTGTCGCCAATCTGTACCAAAGCGCCACGTATCAAAACCTCAGCACCCAAAACTTTGCGCGCTATCGCTCCGGCGGCTACGCGCATAGCAGTTTCCCGCGCGGATGAGCGTCCGCCACCACGGTAATCACGGATGCCATATTTGTGCCAGTAGGTATAGTCGGCGTGGCCGGGACGAAACTTATCCTTGATCTCGCTGTAATCTTTCGACCTTTGGTCCACATTGTCGATGATCAGACCCAGTGGTGTCCCCGTAGTAACCCCTTCAAAGATCCCGGAGACGATTCTAATCGCGTCGGGCTCACGCCTTTGCGTGGTGAACCGAGACTGGCCTGGCCGGCGGCGATCCAGATAAGTTTGAATTTCCGCCTCATCGATCTGCAACCGCGGTGGCACGCCATCGATCACGCAACCGATAGCTGCGCCGTGGCTTTCGCCCCAGGTTGTGACTCGAAATAGTTTTCCAAAGCTGTTCAACGACACGTTACCAATAAGTCTCTTAAGACTTGCCCTTAATCCCCGCGAGCAACTCGGAGACCTCCTCAGCTGCGTCCACAGCGACCATCCCTACAGTGTTATAGCCACAATCGACATGATGGACTTCGCCCGTAACACCCGCGCTCAAATCACTGAGCAAGTAGAGGCCTGAGCCCCCGACATCATCGACACTTACATTGCGGCGCAGCGGCGAGTTCAATTCATTCCACTTTAGGATATAGCGAAAATCGCCAATGCCCGACGCCGCCAAGGTCTTAACTGGCCCAGCCGAAATCGCGTTGACGCGAATACTTTGATCGCCCAGATCCACGGCAAGATAACGGACGCTCGCCTCTAAGGCCGCCTTAGCTACCCCCATGACATTATAATGTGGCATCACCCGCTCTGCACCGTAATAGGTCAAGGTCAAAAGGCTGCCCCCCTTGCGCATTAAGGGCACCGCACGCTGGGCGATGGCGGTCAAAGAATAGCAGGAGATATCAAGCGTGCGATTAAAGTTCTCACGCGACGTATTAATATATTTTCCTTTCAATTCATCCTTATCAGAAAATGCGATCGCGTGGACTACAAAGTCGAGATCACCCCAAGCCTCTTCTAACGTTGAGAAAGTTGCGTCCACACTTGCATCGTCCGTCACATCGCACGGCATAACGCGAACCGACCCAAGTGATTCGGCAAGCGGTCGGACCCGCTTCTCCAACGCCTCGCCTTGAAACGTGAAAGTCAGTTCAGCACCGTGCTTGGCGACGGTTTTTGCAATTCCCCAGGCAAGCGACCGGTCGTTCGCAACGCCCATAATGAGCCCTCGCTTGCCGGCCATGATAGATGTCGCCTCGGGCATTCCCTTCCCTTCCTACGCAATGCGGCCGAGTATTATCTTATCAGTAACACGACCATATGAATTTTTAACAAGGTCGCCGATTCCGTCCGCAATTGCACTATAAATTTCCGTGATTCTGGCTATTCAAACCCGGCTTTCTTGCGCGGGTCGAAATCACCCTGCTTTGTCCAGGATCGAACAAATTCTGTAAGCTTAGGATCTATTTTCTCTGGCAACTGGATCATCAAACGGGCGAACTCATCGCCTTTTTTGCCGTCTCTGGCAATGCCGCGTCCCTTTAAACGCAAAATTTGCCCGCTACTCGACCCTATCGGCACGGTGACTGCAACCGTACCGTGGATCGTGGGCACGTTCACTTTTGCGCCAAGGACGGCCTCCATCAAGGTAATCGGGACGTCGATCCGAATGTCGTGATCATCGCGTGTAAAATACGGGTGGCTTTCAACTTGCACTTCAACAAACGCGTCACCGCTCGGACCGCCTCCAGATCCAGGCATGCCGCGGCCTTTGAGGCGCAGACTATCGCCGTCGCTCGTCCCAGCCGGGATATTCACCTCGACAGTTGTGGTATCATGCAATCGAACGCGTTGCACCCCACCTCGGGCCGCTTCTAGAAATGGAACACGAACCGAGTAGGTAATACTCTGCCCTTTGGTGTGGCGTGGCCGCCGACGGCGACCGAACAGGTCGGCGACAAGATCTTCAAAACCCGCGTCACCTGGACCGCCTGCCGAATTAAAGCCACCACGAAACATCCCGTCCATGCGCTGAGAGCCATCAGCGTTGATCTCCCCGCGGTCAAACTGCCCACGCTTCCCTTCGTCTGACAACATCTCATAGGCCGCCGTGACCTCTTTGAAGCGTTGCTCTACGATTGCATCTCCCGGATTCATGTCCGGGTGCAACTCCTTGGCGAGGTTGCGATAAGCAGTCTTGATCTCGTCCTGCGGAGCGGACGGGGTCAGACCGAGAACTTCGTAGGGATTCTTCATGTTCTCTTCAACGAGCTAAGGCACTCACAAAGACTATTTTACAATCTTCCAACTACCATCGGGCTGACGACATGCCGTCCCATACGCTTCCTCAGACTGGCCGGCGACGGTTATCGTCTGCTGATATTCGCGACAAAATTCACCAGATCCTCGCTGAATAGCAGGTGACGGCGTGATGGTACCAGAGTTTCCGCTATCCGGATTGCGCCATACAACAGTTTGTCCGGACGGTGAGGTTTCCAGCGCACGCTGCGTAGAAGTTTCCATCGCCATCTTGTCTGCACGGTCGAGCGATTTCCCGACTTCGTTCCCCAAAAACGCACCAGCAAGCGTGCCAATAGCCACCGCGGCAAGCTGCCCACGCCCAGAACCAATCTGCGAGCCAGCCAACGCGCCGAGCCCCGCGCCAATCAAAGTACCTCCGGCTTGCTTCTGCCCGTTCCCGTTATTGGCACAGGCGCCTAGCAAAATGAGAGCGACAACGGTCGCGATAACCTTTTTCATAATGACACCTCACAAACGTTGTCAGGTCGAACGTCCAAAGTTCCGATAGGCAAACCGGATTCGACACTTTTTATTTACTTGTACCGTCACTAGATTAGTACCAGCGTTGTCCTGATCGAAACCGCATGACGACGCTTATCAAAAGCTCCGTTCTCTATATATTTACTAAAGATGGCAAATACAAACCTGGATGAACCATTTACGCTGTTTCAGCGATGGTATGACGAGGCGACGGAAAAGGAGATCGATGTTCCGTCAGCCATGTCGGTAGCGACGGTCGATGCCGATGGGCGCCCTTCGTCGCGGATGGTGTTATTGAAGAACCACGGTAGGAGCGGTTTTGTCTTCTACACCAACCTCGAAAGCCGAAAAGCCGACGAAATTGCGGCGAATCCATGCGTGTCTCTGTTGTTCCACTGGAAATCGTTGAAACGTCAGGTACGAATTGAAGGCACAGCCTCCCAAGTCGATGAAGCCACGGCGGACGCCTATTTTGCGACCCGCGATCGCGGCAGCCAGATCGGCGCCTGGGCGAGCAAGCAATCGCATCCTATGGAAGGCAAGCACGATCTCGAAAAGCAGATCGCCCTGCATGCGGCGAAATTTGGCATCGGCAAGGTACCGCGGCCGCCTTTCTGGTCCGGCTATCGCGTCGTACCCACTCATTTCGAGTTCTGGGACGACGGCAAGTTTCGTCTGCATGAACGTATAGTCTACGAACGCGCAGCGGAAGGCTGGCAAACCCATCGTCTGTTCCCATGACAATGGCGAACAACCTGCATATCGCTGATGAAAAGGCTCGCAAACCGGCGCGCCTCATGCGTCTCGCGACCTACGCGTCGGTCAGTGTCGCGGCGATCCTCGTTACTGCAAAACTAATAGCTTGGTCCTTAACTGGCTCCGTCGCCGTGCTGTCAACGCTGGTCGACTCACTGCTTGACGGACTGGCCTCAATAATCACCCTGATAGCGGTACGGCAAGCACTAACACCGGCCGACAGGGAGCATCGCTTCGGGCATGGCAAGGCTGAAGCGCTGGCAGCGATAGCTCAGTCAGCTTTCGTCACCGGATCGGCGATTATCGTCTTATTTCATGCTGGAAACCGCCTGTTCCAATCCCAATCCGTAACCGCCACAGATGTCGGCATTGCGGTAATGATCGGCTCGATCGCTCTGACCTTGGCCTTGGTGGCCTTCCAGTGCTACGTGGTCAAGCGCACCAATTCGCTGGCCATAACAGCGGATACTTTGCACTACAAAGGTGATCTGCTTATCAATTTAGCCGTCTTGTTAGCTCTAGCATCATCGTATTATGTCGATCTGCCATATATCGATCCATTGGTCGGTGCCGCAATAGCGCTCTATCTCCTTTTAGGCGCGTGGCGCATTCTGAAAGGTGCCCTGGATATGCTAATGGATCGTGAGCTTCCGGAATCAGAACGCGAACATATCCGGGCAATCGTATATCAGAACAAGGATGTGCGCAGCTTGCACGATCTGCGAACCCGCCGCTCCGGATCGGATGTTTTCATCCAGTTTCACCTTGAGCTCGATCCAAATATCACCTTAATGGACGCCCACCTGATTTCAGACGAAGTCGAGCTAAAGATTAGGCAGGCCTTCGATGGCGCTGAAGTCCTTATCCACCAGGATCCGGAGGGTTACGAAGAGTATCATCCGAATATCGCGTAACCGCAGTTATTAGGAACAAATGATGACCGAACAGCGAAAAACCGTCATCTTGACTGGTGCTAGTAGGGGGATCGGACACGCTACAGTTCAGCGCTTTTCCAATGAAGGTTGGCGTATCGTCAGCTGCAGCCGAGACGACGTACCGGAACACTGCAAGAGGGACCCAAACTGGGCCTATCATTTCCCCACAGATCTGGCGGATGTAGCATCAGTTGAAACCTTTATCGCCGAAGCCAGTGATTTTCTGGGCGACGATCCGCTGAATGCCTTGGTTAATAATGCTGCGGTCTCACCGAAAACGCCCTACAAAGAGCGGCTTGGCTGTCTCAACGGTGATATCAAGCGCTGGCGCGAAGTGTTCGAGTTGAACCTTTTCGCACCTCTATTGTTGTCGCGCGGCTTCGCCGGAGCGCTTGGCCGCGGTGCAAAGGGAGCGGGCGCTGGTGTGGTCAATATTACTTCTATCGCTGGTCATGCGATCCACCCCTTCGCCGGATCAGCCTATTCGACTTCCAAGGCGGCCCTATCTGCCCTAACACGGGAGATGGCGGTCGAATTTGCGCAGCTTGGTGTCCGCGTCAACGCTGTAGCGCCGGGCGAGATCGAGACGGAAATGATTGGCGAAGAATATGAACCGCTTATCAACCGTATACCAATGCATCGCATGGGGACGCCTGATGAAGTAGCAGGGTGCGTCTTCCGACTTTGCACAGATGATTTCGGTTATGTCACCGGCACCGAGATCTTTGTAACCGGCGGGCAACATGTCTTCTGAGAGGAAATTAAGACTGTAGCGTCTCGAACCAGTCAAGCCGCTGCTGCAGCTGGGCAATTTCCAAATCGAGCCATTGTGCGAGCGGTTCCTTTCTATAACCGCCGCGCAGTTCATTCAGACGCGCTAATTCCGTTTCACACATTTCAGACAGCATATCGGCCTGATCGCGGCTGTCCTCTTCAGATAGCAAATGTAAGAACCGCATCTTCAACGCGATGACCAGCTTGCTAACCTCGTTCACCGGCGTACGTACATTCGACGTCATCAAGATCCGAAAGGCCTCAAGACCGGCGGGAGTAATCTGCAGAATTGTCCCATCTTCGACGGTCCCACCACAGACCGGCATAGCAAATCCTTCATAGTGAAGTAGTTCTAGCGAACTTCCTAACAGGTCGAGTGATGGCCCAGTAATATGGGCAACAAAATACCTAATTTCACTTGCTAATTCAGCGTATTGCTTGTCGCCCTCTGCAAGGCTGCCTAGCGCCGCCAAGCGTATCGCTTCGGTTGGTATGAGGGTGTTATCCCTGTACATGATCAAGACCTTTACCGCTACGATAAACCATTATAAGGCGCGACACTGAAGAAATTAACCACCCAATTTCGTGAACCACGAAAGAGGCGATTAGGAGGCCGGTGTCAAGTTAAGATCGCACCAAATCTTGACCAACGCCGCGACGAGATCGTCCATCATTGCATCGGTGTGCAACGGCGTCGGCGTTATGCGTAGTCGCTCGGTGCCACGTGCAACCGTCGGGTAGTTGATCGGTTGTACATAGATATTGAAACGGTCCAATAACGCATCGCTCGCCTGCTTACACAGCCGGGGGTCCCCGACCAATACGGGGACAATATGACTGACCGAAGGCATCACCGGTATGCCCGCTTGCGTCAGCTTCGCCTTCAGTGTGGTCGCGCGTTCATGGTGTTTTTTACGGAGATGCTGCGCACCGCGGACATATTTCACGCTGGCGAGTGCCCCCGCTGCGACCGCTGGTGGCATCGATGTGGTAAAGATGAAACCATTGCCGAAGCTGCGCACGAAATCGATTAACTGCCGAGTTGCAGCAATATAGCCTCCAACTACACCAAACCCTTTAGCCAAGGTTCCCTGCATGACGGAAACCCTATCCATCACTCCGTCGCGCTCCGCCACACCTGCGCCTGTCTCGCCATACATACCAACGGCATGCACCTCATCGAGATAGCTGAGCGCGTTATATTTATCGCAGACATCGAGGATCTCGCCGATGGGTGCGATGTCGCCATCCATTGAGTAGACGGATTCAAACACTACGATTTTTGGCGCATCTGGATCGTCAACTCTCATAAGCCGATCAAGATCGGCCGGATTGTTGTGCTTAAATATCCGCTTTTCGGCTCTGCTGTGCCGGATACCTTCGATCATCGAATTGTGGTTCCTGGCGTCGGAATAGAGCAGACAACCAGGCATGCGCATGCCCAAGGTCGACAAGGTGGTCATATTGGCCACATAGCCCGACGTGAACAGGAGCGCCGCCTCGCGCTGATGCAGGTCCGCCAGCTCCTGTTCCAGCAAGACGTGATAATGGTTCGTGCCAGAGATGTTGCGCGTGCCGCCGGCCCCGGCACCACAATAATCCAGCGCCTCATGCATCGCCGCTATAACCTCGGTGTTCTGGCCTTGACCCAGATAGTCATTAGAGCACCAAACGGTGATAGGCGACTTCTGGCCGCCTTCACGGAAAATCGCGTTTGGATAGGCGCCGGCTTCGCGTTCTAGGTCCGCGAATACCCGGTAGTCCCCGGTTTTTTTTAATTCGGATAGTTCGTCAGAAAAAAAGTTTTGATAATTCACGTTAACCACTTCACGGCGTCAAATTTCCTATTCCCAAAAGTATTTTTTAATTAGCCTACAAATTGGGTTATTTAATCTACTTCGCCATAGTCAAAATGCCGCAGTGTCAAAGCGTCAAAAACTATGTCGCCCAGTCTATTCTGCCGCGTGGTCCATCCCCGAGACCATGGTCGTACCGGCTTCCAGTCCCTTTTCGAAACGATCGAACATATCGTCGATTTCCGGCTCAGTGATGATTAGCGGCGGCGAGAAGGCTACAGAGTCGCCCATGGCACGAACAATCAAACCATGTTCCTGCGCCTGCGCGGAAATATAGGCCCCGACGCCAAGCGAAGGGTCGAACGACTCATGCGTTTCTTTGTCACGAACCAGCTCAATCGCACCTACAAGACCGACACCGCGTGTCTCTCCAACCAAAGGGTGGTCGCGATAACTATGCAGTCGTTTCAGAAAATGGCTCATCACATTGCGCACATGCCCGATGATATCGCGCTCCTCGTAAATCTTCAGGGTCTCAAGCGCGACGGCGGCGGGCACCGGGTGGCCAGAATAGGTGAAGCCGTGCCCGAAGGTCCCAATCTTATCGCTGTTCGTGCTGATCGCGTCGAACATCTTCGCATTTATCAAAACAGCGGAAATCGGCAGATAAGCCGACGAAAGCGCCTTCGCCATTGTCATGATATCGGGCTGGATGTTGAGGGTCTCGGACCCGAACATGTTGCCGGTCCGCCCAAAGCCACAGATGACCTCGTCGGCTACCATTAGAACATCGTATTTCTTAAGGACCGCCTGGATCTTCTTGAAGTAGGTCCTGGGCGGCACGATCACGCCGCCCGCTCCCATCACCGGCTCCGCAATAAATGCAGCGACTGTTTCCGGCCCCTCCTCACGTATCTGCTTCTCTAGATTCTCGGCAAGACGCGTCGCGAAATCCTCCTCCGACTCGCCGGACGCGCCAAACCGATAATAGTGCGGGCAATCGGCATGGATGATGTTGGCTATTGGTAGATCGAAATCCATGTGGTTTGCGGGCAGGCCGGTCATACTGGCCGCTGCAACGGTCACTCCATGATAGCCCTTTATGCGACTGATGATCTTCTTTTTCTCCGGACGACCCAACGCGTTGTTGTAGTACCAGACTAGTTTGACTACGGAATCATTGGCCTCGGAACCGGAATTGGCAAAGAACGCCTTCGACATCGGCACCGGGGCCAGTTCGATCAAACGTTCCGCCAATTCGATCGCCGGGTGATGGGTCTTTGACGCGAACACGTGGTAAAAGGGCAGTTCGCGCATCTGCTTAGTTGCCGCATCCACCAGCCGTTCCTCACCAAATCCAAGCGACGTGCACCACAGGCCCGCCATGCCTTCGATATATTCCTTGCCGCTTTCATCAAAGACTCGGATACCCTTACCCTTACGGATCACCATCGGCCCGGTTTCCTGATGGGTTTTCAGGTTCGTATAGGCGTGCAGAACCGATGCGATATCGCGGCTTTCCGGCGAATTCGGCAGATCTTTCATAACGTTTCCCCAGTTTGGTTTGGAGTTGTGGTGCGACCAGGGTGTCATCCTACAACGGCCAGATACTCAAGTGAACCGATCTTGCGGTTCTTCTAACCGGCCCTTTTAAGAGCTAATGACCGCGGAAACCCCTTTACAAGACGAAATTCCGAACTATTTTAGTGATATGTTATAAAATACACTTATTATACGTAATTAATAAATTAAAACACAGTGCCGGCGTTATGAATAAAGTCTTTATTATCCACGAAAATAGCACTTGGTTGGCGCCCCTGAGGGAGGCACTGGACGAATTGAGCACGCCATACACTGAATGGCATCTCGACAAAGGTTTCTTCGACTTCTCAAGACCGCCGCCACACGGCATTTTCTACAATCGGATGAGCGCCTCTTCACACACACGCGGCCATGTTTACGCCCCCGAATACACCGCCAGCGTGCTAGCTTGGCTCGAAAGCCATGGCCGGCGTGTAATAAATACCAGTAGAGCTCTGGAGCTCGAAATTAGTAAAGTGAAGCAATACGCTGCGCTTACGAAATTCGGAATCCGAGTGCCAAATACCATGGTTGCTGTCGGACCCGAAGCGGTTCGTGAGGCAGCTAAGCAATTCGGCTTTCACTTAATGCTGAAACCTAATCGCGGTGGAAAGGGTGCAGGCGTGCAACTCTTTCAATCCATCAAAGCGCTCGATGGCTACCTCGACAGTGGTATTTATGACGCCGGCCGCGACGGTACAACATTGGTTCAGCAGTATATAGAAGCGGCTGACAAGTCGATAATCCGGTGCGAGTTCGTTGGCGGAAAATTCCTTTACGCGGTCAAAGTTGACACGTCTAAAGGATTTGAACTTTGTCCGGCCGATGTATGCCAGATTGAAGATCTGGCATGCCCTGTCGGCGAAACGCCTGGTCCGATTTTCGAGATCCTCAAAGACTTTGCTCATCCAAATATTGCTAAATACGAGTCGTTTCTCAACGCAAACGGAATTGAGGTATCCGGCATTGAGATGATCATCGATGCCGATGGTGCGGCCTGGACCTTCGACGTCAACACCAACACGAACTACAACGATGATGCAGAAACACTTGCGAATATCACTGGCACTCCAAAGGCTGGTATGCGCGCGGTCGCTAAATTCCTGGATGCAGAACTCGCTAAGCAAAAACCCGCTGTAGCGGCAGAATAATGAGCCTAGGGGCGTATTAACACCCAGCGCACGTCCGAAGAACCCCAGTGTCCCAACCCCGCACGGCCGTCGCGCCTAGTTGCATAGTGGAACTAACTAAGCCGAAAAGAGGGTCGCGAATCTATTCTTTGAGAACAGTCCTGGACTTAACGTCATGAAATTGGGCTTGCATTGTACCCCCGGCAACAGCGATCGCACTCGAGTTTCACCAGCAGCGCCATAGCTGCCGAATGCAGTATCGGCAAAGCAACTGGCCCATTTCATTTTGAGCTTCCACCCTTCCCGGTATACTCACTTGAAAGTTGGGCAAAGGAGGAAGACATCATGCATCAGCTTGGTGACATTTTGATCAGCCGCGTCGTAGAAAGCGAACAACCGTTCGTCAACCTTTACGATTTCATACCGGATGCCACTGAGAATGTCGTGGAGGCGAACAGGGATTGGCTTATCCCAAAATTTATAGATCCGGCCTCAATGATGATTATCCTCAATATCCAATCCTACGTCTTGAAGACACCCAACTATACAATCCTGGTCGATGCCTGCGTCGGCAACCACAAAGAACGACCGGGCCGGGCCATGTTCCATCAACTGAACACACCCTATCTGGACACGCTTGCGGAGGCGGGTGTTCAGCCTGAAGATATCGACATCGTCATGTGCACACATCTTCATGTCGACCATGTCGGCTGGAACACCAAACTGGTAAACGGGCGTTGGGTTCCGACCTTCCCAAATGCAAAGTACATTTTTGCCCGAAAGGAACATGATTTCTGGCTGCAACGCGAAAAGGATGGCACCCAGGGACCAGTTCCAAACGTCTATGATGACAGTGTCCTGCCGGTAGTCGAGGCGGGCCAGGCGGTACTTGTCGACTCAGACCACGAAGTCGATAAAGGCATCTCGCTGGAACCGGCCCCTGGCCATACGCCAGGCAACATTGTAGTGAACCTGTCCTCAGGTGGTTCCGATGCAGTGCTGACGGGCGACGTCATCCACCACCCTATCCAGCTGGTCCGGCCGGAATGGTCAAGCCGCGCCTGCGAGGACCGTTTGCTATCGGGGGAAACGCGCCGTGCCCTGATCGAACGCTACGCGGACACCGATACGCTGATTGCTCCCGCGCATTTCGCCTCGCCCACCATGGGACACATCTGCAGCCATGGCGACGGGTTTGGGTTCAAGCTGCTCGGCGAAAACTAAACTCGAGAAACCGCCTTAAAACGGTGTATCTCCCGCGATCGTGATACGGTGCATGCGGCGTCGTTCGTTGTAGTCTGCTACCGCGAAGTGCTGGACCGAGCGATTGTCCCAGATTGTCAAAGTACCCGGCTCCCAACTGACCCGGCAGGTAAACTCCGGCCGCACCGAATGATCACGCAGATAATTCAGAATCGGTTCCGCTTCAGGCTCGTCGAATTCGTGCAAGTTTTTCACATGGTTACCGATATAGAGTGCCTTGCGTCCTGTCTCAGGATGGGTACGAAACAAAGGGTGTTCGGCCTCTGTCTGTAGGTCGCCGGGCTCGCGCAGCTTGGCCAACATTTTAGCGTTTCCCGCATAGCGATCCTTGCGTTGCGGGCGTCCGCCGCGCTTGAATTTATCGCCACTGCAATAGCTCTTCACGTCAGCGAGCATCGACTTCATGCCATCTGACAATGCGTCGTAGGCATCGTGCATGTTGGCGAAAATCGTGTCGCCACCTGAACTCGGTGTTTCCTTAGCGTATAGCATAGTCGCCTTAGCCGGCTGTGGATTGAACATTTGGTCCGTGTGCCAACTGGATCCAAATGTGTACTGATCGCCAGGCTCCTTGACGATCTCTAGGATTTCCGGATGGTCTTCCATTCCCTTCATATAGGGATGGTAATGGATTTCACCGAAGCGCAGCGCGAAGTCAAGTTGCTGGTCTGGTCTAATATCTTGGTCGCGCAGTACGACGACATGATGGCGCAACCAGGCATCGTAAAGCTCCTCAAAGACCGCATTATTGAGGGCCGCTAGATCAACGCCCTGGATTTCCGCCCCCATTGTGCCGGCAATCGGCGATACGATGATATGTTTATACGCCGTCGTTGACCCGTCCATCGCGAATATCCTCTTTGCAATCTTAACGTATACAACTTCCGCGTTGCGCCAGTCGCATTAGCAAAACAAACTCTTAGTCAGTCGTGTCGTGTTTCGCCAATTTCCGGTGGTCGCGCTTTGATCATCGTGGTCCCAACCACAGCAATGATTACCGTACCAAGTGCGATTACGCCGGCGCCAGTCAGCGCCCAAACCTCACCGATGATATTCGCCAGCATGGCGTAAAATCCGTAAACGCCGAAATAAGCGATAAACACCAGAAGCCCGATGAGAAATATGTACGCCTTTACTTTGAGCATCTCGGCAAAATAAGCGAAGCGCTTGTCCGTCACAATCAATTTAGAATTCACGAGCAATACAATGGGTTACTATACTTTTTTTCAAACAACGTTAATTTACAATTATAATATTTGGCTCGACGCACATTGAGGAACGGCCAATAGCGATCCGCACCCTGCGATAGCATCGCAAAAGGGCACATCGCCGTCGCCAAAGCGGTCACGCCACTCGCGCTATGAACAACTACTGAGGAGTCCCGCATGCCCCGGGTTAAACCTTTGAGCATCGATGAAGTCCCAGCGGAAGCAAAAGATGATTACGCCCGTTTCAGCAACCTATTTACCGATTTCGAGAACCAAGTCCCAGTATATGCCCATTCAGCAGCTGGCCTGAAACACATCTTCGGCATGGCGGTCGACATAAAGAAAGCTGGCAACCTGCCGCAACGGCTTGTTGAAATTGCCGTGATCACCGTCAGTCAGACCAATTCATGCCCCTATTGCGTAGCGCATCACTCAGCTATAGCGGTCGATGAGGGTGTGGACCCAGAAACAATCAATCATATCCTTGATCCAGACCCGCCGGGGCTGAGCGACGTTGAGAAGCTAGTGCGTAACTACGCCGTGCAAGTAACCGAACAGTCCTGGGGCATCCGGGATCACGTCTTCGAGGATCTGAGAAAACATTTCAGCGAATCACAGATAGTCGAACTAACGATGCGCATTACCCTTACCGGCATGTTCAACCGCATCAATCAGGCGCTCCAAATCGATATCGAGGACTGGGTAATGCCCGCTTTCGAAAAGCGCGGCCTGGACGTTAATTCACTACCCGGCCCTGCCTAACTTCGCCGGTCCTGCCACTGCATAAGTAGGATGCCTCCCAGCACCATGACGCCCCCAAAAATCTGCGCCGAAGACAGTGTCTCGGCAAACAACAGATAGGCCATAAGTACGCTGGTCACCGGCTGCAAATTGTTTAGCATCGCCGCCTTCTCTGGCCCGATCCGTGGCAACGACGCGTAGAAGAAGGGAATTGAGCACCCCTGGCACAGCACCACGCCAAAGGCCCCCCACCAACCTATACTGCCAGTTGGTAAGGTCACGCCGCCGGCCCCGATCGTAGCTACCAGCAGCACTGCGGCGCCAATTGCTGTCATGTAGAAAGTCATCACCAACACGTCGATGCCGTGCATCACCCGAGCGATCCACACCGCATTCACAGCACAGAGCACCCCCGCCGCCAAGGCCAGCGCCACACCGCGCCAATCTATGGTCTCAAAGCCAACACCGAGCATCATGATTAGACCAACAAAGGCGCTAATCAGAGCGAGCGACTTCAGGCCCCCGACGGGGCGACGGTCCACTACGGCGACGAAAACTGCCACGAGCGGCGGATAGACGAAAAATAGCAATGCCGCCAGGCCGACCGGTATGTATTCAACCGCACCGATATTGCCATAAAACATATAGCCAATCATGAGCCCTAGACAGAGAAGGTGCGACCAGAGGCGCCGCGGCACGCGCAGAGAACGTCCCGACGCCACGCAAAATAATCCCACCAGGCACGAGCCGAACACCGCGCGCACAGTCGAGACGGAAAGAGCATCTGTACCACCGTCATAGGCGGCGCGGGAAAAGGCTACGGCAGAGCCCAAACCGACGGACGCAATAACGGCGAATAGGTAACCGACGCCGGCATGGCGGTTCGAATCAAGCAAGGTCGAGCAAAGTCGTCGCAAGTATCTGCGTACCGAGATCAAAATCAGGCATTTCCATCGCTTCAGCCGCGTTACGGCTGCCATGCTGATTTCTTATCAGCACCATCGCCGATGGAATTCCGGCGCGCGCGAAGATCGACGCATATTGGTCCGCTGGGCTCCAAGCCGGGCGCGTCACCCCGCCGCCATCGTGGGTCGCGACTGCCAAGGATTCGGATAGTGCTTCCGCAAACGGCATTCTGGCCGTTACCGCCGCCGCAATCTGATCTAAAGGAATACTCATCACAAGGTCATCTTGAGACAGTGATCAAAAAAACACCAGGGACGACTAATAGGGTTGCAATGATCGTTCGCCTGTCGAGCTCCTCACGCTTGAACACAAAAAACGTGAGTGCCATCGAAAACAGCGGAAAAGTTGAGATTAGTGGCAGCACAATGATTACCTGACTGATCTGCAGCGCGAGATTGACCAGAGTTACCGCCACGGCATGAACGACCCCAGCGGCAGCAAACCACCACAGCCCCGGTGTCTTGCGAAAGCTCGGGATAGGTTGACGCCGATAGCCGTGCACACTCAACGCCAGAAAAAACGAAATGGAAAATGTTACCAGGCCAGCGAAGAACGGGCTTGGCACGATCTCCAAACCGACTTTGTTAAACGCATTTGCGCCAGCCCGGACAATCGATGCACCCAGAGGCAACAACAAAGCCCAGAGCGGCCATGCCGCTTGAACCTGTCCTCGATAAGACAGCAGCGCCATACCGAAAATGATCGCAGCCGTTCCCAGCGTAATGGGCAGTGTGAGGTGTTCGCCCAAAAGAAAAACACCGAAAGCCGCACCAAACAGCGGCGTCGTGGCGCCAACTGTACTGGTCAAGGTCGGCCCAAGAAAGCGTACGCCCCACGCGCCAAGACTAGCTGAGACGAAAGGCCGGAAACACCCCACCGCGACGAAAACCACAGTCGCCGCAGTCAGCCAATAATGCCACTCGATATAGAAAGGAAGTAGCAGCCAGAACAAGACCGTGGAAGCACCGATATCGATCAGCGCCCCAGTTTGCGGATCGCTGTACCGCATGCCGAAGCTTAGTAAGTGCGCGCCCAGCGCGAACAGAAAGCCCGCACCCAGCGAATAGACAACTGGGAGAAGATGTTCGAACAAATGGGTTGTCAGGTCTAGAGCTTTACCGCCCCATCAGAGCGGCGTGATCGCGCAGTGTGATTACGGCCCTCAAGCACTTCTTCAGCGCTCCAGCCGAGTTGCCCATGCCGCCCGTTTCCATACCGCACAATTGCCTCGTCAGAAAAAGCGCGAAAGTTGGCCATGTCGAGCCAAATGCGCATCAGAACTCGCTTACGTTCTTCATCAGGGACCACCGCATGCGCCGCACGCCCATGTAATACCGTGTAATTACTGCAGAACTGGACGTCACCGTAATGAAAAGGGAATTCGAAACGGACGTCGTCAGCGATTGAGTCTATATATTCGAGTAGTTCCGCATCCGAATCAGACAGCTTCGCGTCCTTGTATGTCAGACCGTTATTAATCCAACCGCGATTGTACTGGCAAGAGACCTGACCGTCTTTTTCACTGAAGAACGGTACCTTGTAGTCGGAAACCGGTGTCTCACCCTCACCATGCTCGTCCTGCCGTCCCCACTCGAACCCTTCATACAACCGCACCATGGCCTCCGACCGCTCCGCCAGCACCCGGTTGTATATTGCCGTTGAGCTAGCCACGCGACTCGGCGGATCGTCGGGGGCCTGTCGCACGCATAATAGTGTTACGATATCCATCAGGTCGACGTGCAGTTTCGATTCCTTGGGAAACCCAACCCCGCGCCTACCCTGGCTCGGCTGCAACGCCCCGTCGGTGACATAGTGGATGAAACCGCCTTCGCCATTCTGCGTGACACCTACCCCGATATGACTGCACAGCCCCCAATACATCAAAGCGATATCATCGTGATCATAGTCTTCGACGGGGAAGCGCCGCAGCAGCGCAAATCCACGCCCGTCCCGCAGGTCGCCGCCGACTTGGGCCAGCACAGGCCCCAGGCTGGGTAATGGAAAGGATTTCCTTGTCAACGCCGGTATACCGAGGCCCTCACCTTTAGCGACATCCAACGCCGCATCAAGCTCACCACGATGCGCGTCGCTTAACACGTACTCCCAAGATCGGTCAGCTTCCAGTTCAGCACCGGTCCAAACACTAGCATCGGTAACGGGTACCATTCGCATTACAGCCTCTTGTCTATTCCTGAACGCGATCCAGCATCACAGGTGACCGGTGCAAGGGCAATGGCCTCGTTCGTCAAAGCGTTTTGGCCACAAAACAACACCCGCAAATAGTACGACGCAACGACAGAAGACAAATACAAGCCAGGCAAACCGATCGCTTCCAAGCCCTGTATAAAAATTACAATCCTTTGCTTTTCGCCAAAGCGTTTAATGTGGCGTTAGCACAAACTCTCTCTGACTTGGCCGAAGGCCTAAGAGGTTGCAGAGACCTGTATGTTAATAGCACCAGATTTGCCTAGCATCGGTGTCCATAATACGGACTACGATGCTCTGTCGAAATCGCTCATCCGGATTGCCCCCAACCCCGCACGGCGATGAGCGGAGTTGTCGCGGCAGCGATCGAAGCCAGCAGGAGGATACTGTTAGCTTCGTCGGTAGTTTGTTGCCATCGACAGAACTAGGCGGCTATATGCGGGAACAACCCAAGCGATATAATCGATGGCCGCCCGATTTACCGGAGCTGACGCCGGCGTAAAGAAGCGGCACGTCAAGAAACGAGTCTGGTCGTGCGCGCCGAAAGCATCGAAACCCTCTTCAACCGTTATGGTCCCGCCTACAAGTGGTTGGCGGCGATTACCAGCATGATCGGCGGCATGACAGCGATCCTGGCGAGTTCGACGGTCAATGTCGCGTTTCCAGACATCATGGGCGCCTTTGGCATCGGCCGCGACCAGGCGCAATTACTATCAACCGGTTATTTCGCCGCAACGACAGCTGGCATGTTGATAAGCAGTTGGCTGATCGGGTCGTTTGGTGAGCGAGCGACATATAGCGGCGCGCTATTAGTGTTCATCTTTGGCGCCGCGATGAGTGGACTAGCCCAGAACACCGAAACACTAATGATCGGCCGTGTGCTCCAAGGAGCATCGTCGGGCATCATCATGCCGCTGGGCATGACCGTGACCTTCAGCGTCTTCCCAACAAACCGTAAAGGCAGTTCGATGGGATTCTACAGCATGGGTATGGTCTTAGCACCCACGCTGGGACCGATGATGGGTGGGCTGGCTATCGAGTTCTTCAATTGGCGATACGTATTTTTGCTGACCTTGCCGAGTACGGGCGTCGCTTTGCTAATGGGCTTGCTCTTCATGCCGAGCCGGGCCATCCCGAAACAACTGCCGCGGTTCGACTTCATCGGCTTCGTTTTATTCTGTATCTCGATGAGCGGCCTGCTGCTGGGTTTCAGTTACGGCCAGCGGCTCGGCTGGACCTCGA
Organism: Rhodospirillaceae bacterium; assembly: GCA_002717185.1. The sequence continues at coordinate 56,464 of PBDC01000019.1, read as the reverse complement.
ACGAGATCATCGGACTGTTCGTGCTCGGCGGAACCGCGACGGTTGGTTTCGCATTCCGTCAGGTCTACGGTGACGCGCCCTTCATTAACCTGGCGCTGTTCCGCAATATCCAGTTTGTCGCCGCCAGCGCTATTGCATTTTTCGCTGGCTGCGCTTTCCTGTCATCGACGTTTCTCGTCCCGCTCTTTGTCCAGCAAATACAAAATTACACGGCCTTCGATGCGGGGTTGATCATGATGCCTGGCGGCCTGTCGTTGTTGTTGATGTACCCACTGACCGGACGGTTAGCTGACTCCTGGCCGCCACACGTATTGATATACATTGGTTTGATCTCGTTCGGCATTGCCTTCCTTGCGCTTGCTACCGCAGATGTAAACACACCATTTTGGACGATCGTTGCGTTCACCATATTTATTCGCGCAGGGACAGCTTTTACTCGTCCCGTGACAAATGCGGCCGCATTAAAGTCGCTCCCGCCCGAATTGCTGAACCAAGGATCTGGAGCGGTCAATCTAATGCGGCAATTGGGCGCCGTCATCGGGACAAACGGGTTGGTCGTGTTCCTGGAACTGCGTATTCCCTTTCACGGAGAAGCATTTACCGCGATGCAGACCGCCGCGCGCAGCACCGGTCTGGAAATGCGTGAAACGCTGATCCAGATCCTGACAGAAGCCGGCGTACCTAAGACAGCACGGGAGCCTGGCGCGCTGCATTATCTCGGCGATGTTATCTACGCCCAGGCAAGTACGCTCGGTTTCCAGGATGCCTTCGCTGCGCTGGGTATCGTCACCTTAGTCGGGCTCGTCCCCGCCTGGATCATGGCAATAACACATAAGGGCAGAACGGGCCGTTTTGGCAGGAGGATTTTATGATCGTCGTCTTCGGATCCATCAATGTCGATTTGACGTTCCGCGTTGACCACCAGCCTGTTCGAGGCGAAACAGTGCTGTGTCCTAGCTACCTCGCTTCGCCCGGCGGCAAAGGCGCAAATCAGGCCACGGCAGCCGCCCGTGCCGGTGCCGACATCGCCATGGTCGGCTGTGTCGGTGATGACGGGTTTGCCGCGCTGGCAGTCGATACTATGCGAGCCTCCTGCGTCGATACTGATGCAATCGCGACTGTCGCACACCCTACCGCTTGCGCCACGATCAGTGTGGACAAGCGGGGCGAAAACTCGATTGTCGTGGCCAGCGGTGCGAACTTGTCGACGCACGCCGCGCAGGTTCCAGACTCTTGGCTCGGCCCCAGCACGCTTCTGCTCATGCAGATGGAAGTGATGTTGGAGGAGAATTGGGCGCTGCTCGAACGCGCCCACGCCAAAGGGACAAGGACTGCACTCAACGTAGCGCCAGCCGCCCTAGTTCCGGATACAGCGCTGGGCCAGCTCGATTTCCTGTTCGTCAACAACATTGAAGGTGCGGCAATCGCAGCCGCTTGCGGTATGGAGATGGGGCAACCAGAAAATTTGCCGCATCAGCTATCCGACCGCTATGGGCTGACTTGTATCCTCACATTGGGCAAAGCGGGTGCCATGCTGCATGGGCCCTCCGGCGGCTACGCAATTCCACCACTTAACATTTCGGCCATTGATACAACAGGTGCCGGCGATACCTTCGTCGGCTACATGGCAGCGGAGCTGGATAACGGACTCAATGCTACCGAAGCCGCGCGTCGGGCCAGTGCCGCTGCGGCTTTAGCCTGCACAAAGGAAGGTGCTCAGATTGGGATTCCCTACGCGTCCGAAGTCGATGCAGTCATGCAACAATTACCCGCTGCGGAGAAACGTGGCTAGATCTAGCCGGCGTTCGCCAAACGTGACAATTCTTGGTTAGCACGCTCGCGTTGTTCGTCGCCTTCGCGGTCGGGGTTCTGCTTCACGACGATATTAGGCTCGATCCCACCATCGACGGATTTTCCAGACGGCATATAATATCGAGCAGTCGTCAACTTTAAACCGTCATTGTTTTCAAACGGAATAATTGTTTGAACCGATCCTTTGCCAAACGTCCGTCCGCCGACAAGGATGGCGCGGCGGTGATATTGTAAGGCGCCGGCCAAAATTTCCGCTGCGGATGCGGAGCCGTCATTGACGAGAACGACGATCGGTAAACCCGCCGCGATATCACCGCTCCGGGCGTTAAAATTACGCTGATCGACCCGGCTTCGGGTGGAAACGATATTGCCGCTCTCCAGCAATTCGTCCGAAATCAACACAGATTGTTCTAGGAGCCCACCTGGATTATTGCGCAGATCGATTACAATTCCCTGCAGTGTATCACCCGCCTGCGTCCGCATCGTCTCGAACGCATCAACAAACTCCCACGTTGCCTTCTCCGTGAAACTAGCAATGCGGATATACCCGGTGCCGTTCTCGAGAGACCAGCGCACCGCCTTGATTTGAATTCGTGCCCGCTCTATTGCGACCTCAAACGGCTGAAGGTCAGCCCGTTTCACGGTCAACAGAACGCGACTGCCCGCCGGACCACGAAGGCGGAGCACAGAGGCGTGAAGCGTCATGCCGGTCAGGGGATTACCATCGGCATGGGTAATCACGTCACCAGCCTTCATGCCCGCGCGCGCAGCCGGAGTTCCGTCGATAGGGCTAATGACTTTGACAAATTCACCTTCCTTGGTGACCTGCAGACCAATTCCCCCGAACTCGCCCCGCGTCTGGTCACGCACCGCGCTGTAGTTCAGATTGTTTAAATAGGCACTGTATGGATCCAAAGATCCCAGCATGCCCTCGATCGCGGCGCTCACCAGCTTCTCCTCCGCAGCGTTGGCAGGTTCGGGAAAAGCCTTTCGCATGCTTTCGGCCGCCGCGTTTAGCAGCGTTGCATCATCGACTTCGTCGACATAGAGCGTTCTAACTTGATCGAATACCTTAGCGAACAGTTTAAACCCTAGTTCGTTCTCGCTTGCTGCAGATCCCGCCTGCTCCGCAAGTGTTTTCGCAGCGACGCGCGCCTCTGGGCCCGGCGAGTCTTGTATAATACCGCAACCGAAACTTATCCCGGACAGGAAAAGGATAATTAAGACACGAAGATGGGCCATACGGCGAGCGTTCCAAGAATGGTTCGTCCGTTTAAGTGCGCGGATTATAATCAAGTGCCAACTCCGCCACTACCACCCGTTACATTGGACTTTCCATGACAAAGAACCTGGCAGTTCGGCATCGAAAGCATTCCCACCATCATGGTTTGTCAAACGCAGGCGATTCACATCCGTATTTTTGGTTGACACTACCGAAGCCAAAGAAAATTCCGGAAAAACAGTTCGTGTGCCTCTCGCAAACGAAACCCGATACTAAGTTGGAGGCCGTCTTAGGCATGACACATGGGGTCTAGTAGATCGCATTTTCCCATCCATTAAAATTGTTGGACGATACCGAGTTTCTGCAGTGGCGAGGTCAAAAGGTGCCCCCCGCGCACTGTAAACAATGCAAGAGCTCGGGCGATCCGACTAATTGTCGCGACGACAGCGCCGGTACCATCAAAGGAGAACTGATTAAAAAAATATATGAGGGGCATAGCGGACTAATACCTCCGACCAACCAACCACCTTTGAACTCTTAAGGATTGCGTGTAAATATCCGCCGTCCAGCAAGTTGAAGGTGATCAGGAAGGGCCCGAGATGGCAAATGAAACCTTACGTTTAGGTCTTATCGGAGCGGGCGGCAACACGCGTTTGCGTCACATTCCAGGCTTCAAGGCACAGGATAATATTAGCCTGGAAGTAGTCGCGAACCGCACAATCGAATCCGGCCAGAAAATTGCCGACGAGTTCGGCGTAGCCCGGGTTACCGACGACTGGATGAAGGTTATAGATGACGAATCCATAGACGCCGTCTGCATCGGCACTTGGCCTTACATGCACGCCCCAATAACCATCGCAGCCCTGGACGCAGGCAAGCACGTGCTGTGCGAAGCCCGCATGGCGATGAACGCGACTGAAGCACGAGCGATGCTCGCCTCCTCGAGGCGCAATCCGACCCGGGCAGCGCAAATCGTCACCGCACCGCATACTTTAAAATTCGACAGCACCATTATCGATATGATCAGCGACGGGGCTATTGGCGATTTGATATCGCTCGACGCGCGAGTTACCGCTGGCAGCAACTTCCCGAGCTACGATACACCGTTCCATTGGCGGCATGATCGCGACCTTTCTGGCAATAACATCATGGCAATGGGGATCTGGTACGAATGCATGATGCGCTGGGTTGGCCCAGCGAAGACGGTACACGCAGTCGGGCAGGCAGTCGTACCACACCGCAAAGATGAGAATGGGCGCCGCCAGCCGATGACAATCCCCGATCACCTGGACGTCATCGGCAAGCTGGAATTAGGCGGGCAGATGCGCTTCAGCATCTCCAGTGTTTCCGGTCACGCCCCTTCAAACGCCGATATCTATCTGTTCGGCACAGAGGGGACATTAATGCTGCAGATGGACAAGTCCGGTGAGTTCACGCTTTATGCTGGCGCCCGCGGCGATAATGGCCTTAACGAAGTATCGGTCGATCCAGCAAAGGTGGGAGGCTGGCGCGTCGAGGAAGAGTTTGTGAGTGTGATCCGCGGCCAGGAGCAGGTAACTCATACGGACTTTGTTACCGGTGTAAAATACATGGACTGGACCGACGCCGTTACCCGCTCAGTCCGTGAAGGCGTCGCCGTTACCCTGCCTTAGAGTCAGCGTCAATCGCCCCTTCGAGAAATTCTTAGCTGACGTGTCGGACGCCGCGTGGCAGCTTAGCGGAACATCATAAACATTCTGCCGATCAGCTTCCATGTCGTTCAACCAGCTCATCATATTAATGTGCGCCTTTCTGTGGCTCACCCTGCTGGGCATGCATTCGGTGCCAGCGATGCTGCCACTGTTCACCAATTTATGGTCGCTGACCTATACGGAAGCCGGATGGCTCGCTGGCATTAATTACCTTACCTATTTATTCGGAGTGGCCTTTGTCGGGATCACCGACCGGATCGACGCCAAACGACTTTTGATCATCGGTGCCCTGTTGAACGTGGTCGGCTATGGTGGGATGGGACTCGCAGACGGATTTTGGAGCGCGCTGTTCTTCCGTGGCATACAAGGTTTGGGGTTTGCATGGACATACATGCCGGGCATCAAGGCGATGAGCGACCGTATTCACGGAGGCGCAAAAGGCCGTGCGGCGGCCATTTATGTCTCCAGCTTCGCGATTGGATCGGGGGTGTCGGTCTGGATCGCAGCGGAGGTAGCAGTCGCTTACGGTTGGCAATCCGCTTTTGTCATCCCCGCAATTAGCAACATCTTCGCCGCTGGCCTGCTGTACTGGTTTCTACCACCTGTTTCCCTGAATAATACCAGCGACACAGCGCGGAAACTTCTACCGGACTTCCGGCCGGTATTTCGGAACCGCGCCTCGGTGGGCTACGTAATCGGCGTTTTCGCACACAACTTCGAGCTTCAGGGTATCCGCGCCTGGACCGTGACCTTCCTGACCTGGGCTGCGATGACTCAGCCCGACGTCCCTGTCACCGTCAACACCGCACTAGCAGCCATGGTGCTAATCCTGATCGGCGTGCCGAGCAGTTTCGTCGGCGCCGAGTTTGGCCACCGCATTGGCTACGCGCGGACTTCCTATCTCGCGATGGTCCTATCTGGCGTATTCGCCTTGACGGTTGGATTCGCAGTCGCATGGCCAATCTGGATCTTTGTTGGGATCTTGATCGCACACAATCTCTTGGTTCTCGTCGATTCCGGCACCCTGAACGGAGGCGCGGTCAACACCGCCGATCCAGCACAGCGCGGCAACACCGTCGCTGCGTTCGGCACTGCGTCAGCAGCTGGCGGACTGCTCGGGCCAGTCCTGATCGGATACATTCTCGACGTAACAGGTGGAGGTCAGAGCCCGGAGAGTTGGGGCATCGCCTTTGCCCTGCTGGGCGGCGTGATACTGATCGGCGCGATGGCGGTGCGTATCCTTTCGCAACCACGCGAGACGAAAAGTTAGGTGCCAGCCGCTGTCTGTTTGGGTCACTTCTGTAGCCGCTCCCAGCTGAAAACCAGTAATGGCATTGTCGCCGAAATACAGCACGGGCCCGTCGCAGGAGAACAGACGCTCCGTATTCCCCAGCTCTGTCGTCGCGCCATGCACCCTGCCATTAGGTTCGCAGAAAAAGTTCCCGCCCCGGTCTCGATCCAGTCCAACGCGGACGAGCGTGTGATCGAAGCCGTCCTCTAGCTATTAACCGGCGCTATATCCTGCGGCAACGGCATATTCACACTCCCTTAGTGGTTTAGATCAGCCAATCGCATGTAGCATGGCGGACAATTTGCGGCCTCCCCCCCGAATGCTACCGTTGCGCTCCCACTGTCGAAGGAGTGTTAATCGTGCAGCCCTTAAAAGATGTCCGTGTACTTGCCGTCACCGTGTTCCTCGCCGGCCCCTTCTTGAGCATGACCCTGGCTCGGTTTGGAGCGGACGTAATCAAGGTCGAGGTACCGAAGGGCGGCGATCCAGTGCGCTCCTTGGGACCATTCGCTGGACCAAAAGGCGTCAACCCAACGAAACAAACCGAGCAAGACATTCCAACCAAGTTCCTAAAGCGCACACAGGGAGTGCAGAGCGTCACGCTAAACCTCAAGGATCCGGAGGGGCGCCGGCTATTCTTGGAACTGGCCAAGCAATCAGACGTAGTGATCGAGAACCTGGCTCCCGGCTCAATGACGCGCCTTGGACTTGGCTACGCGGACGTGGCGGCGATCAATCCGGGTATCGTCTATTGCTCGATTTCTGGCTATGGCCAGGATGGCCCTCATGCCGACAACCCGGCGCATGACCATCAAATTCAAGCAATGGCCGGGCTGATGGACATCAATGGCCACCCGGACGGTCCACCCACAAGGGTCGGCGTTTATGTTAGCGATCTGGTGACACCGCTTTACTCAGCCTTCTCGATCCTAGCTGCCTTGCGGCACAAGGAACAGACCGGCGAGGGTCAATATCTAGACGCATCGATGATGGATACCTTGGCAAGCTTAATGTTTATGGAACCGCTAGAGGAATTTCTTGCCGACGGCCATCCACCGCGCGCCGGCAACAACGCGCGTACCGGACCAACCGGCCTATACCATGTGAAGGATGCCGACGTGATCATCACGGTCGGTCACGACCACCGTTACGTCGCATTGTGTGAGGCGCTTAAGGCACCGGAACTGGCAACCGACGAACGCTTTGACGATGCGATCAAGAGGGCGGAAAACCTGGAGATGTTGCGTGCTGAATTACAGAACCGCTTCGCCCAATTCGAATGCGACGAAATCCTCGCTCGGCTTAAGGAACGGGACGTCCCCGTTGCCCCGGTACGAACCCTAGACAAGGTGCTGGCCGATCCGCATTTCCATGACCGCGGCACCTTGCAACCCATGCGACACAGCTTGGTCGAAGAACCAATTGAAGACGGCATCGCAGTCGGCTTCCCAATCAAATTCTCCAGCGGAGCGCTGCCACAAATGCGTGGCGCCCCGACCCTGGGCATGGACAATGAAGAAGTGTTTGGTCGGTTGCTCGATCTGGGGGCCGAGGACATCCAGGCGCTGAAGGATAAGGGTGTCGTTTAAACGTTACCCTTTGCCGCGCCGATGATCGGCGACTTTGCCCTCGAACAGCTCTTACTTGTTTCGGCGTTCGCATTCTTCACACAGATCGTCAGTGGCATCGCGGGGTATGGTACGGGACTGCTGTTGCCGCTGGTTCTCGTACCTCTAATCGGCGCAGAGGCCGTTGTGCCGGTTATTTCGCTGGCAGCGCTGATCACCAACCCGACCCGGGCAATTACCTTCTGGAAAGATCTCGACCGACGCAAGGCGATCTTCGTGACGCTCTGTGCCCTACCAGCGACCGCTGTCGGCGCTTATTGGTTCACTCTGCTGACCGGGCGTGGCGCACAAATTCTGATCGGTTGCTTGCTTATCATCATGGTTCCACTGCGTTACCTGCTGCGGAAACTAAAAGTCCAACTTAAAGGTTCCAGCTTCGCCGGTGCCTCCTTCGGCTTCGGGTTCCTGATGGGCGCCACACCCGGCACTGGCGTGGTGCTGCTCTCGATCTTAATGGCGGCAGGTTTGGCCGGCAATCAGGTAATAGCGACCGATGCCGCCATTTCTGCCCTACTTGGCCTTGTTCGGACAGGTATCTATGCCGGGTTCGGCGCACTCCCTTGGGATTTGGTATTACTCTCCATCCTGATAGGTGCGATGGCAACACCCGGCACCCTGACCGCCAAATGGATCAGCAGCCGCTTCACGGCAGCATTCCATAACGGCATCTTTGACGTCGTGATCATGATCGGCGGTGTGGTGCTACTGTGGCAGGGCTTCACCTAGATCAATTTTTATAAGCTAAAGCGGCTCTACGCTCCGTCCATACCCACGATGCAAACCGAACACACATTCTGATGCGGGAAGCCGCCAAGATTGTGGGTCAGGCCGAAAATTGGCTGCTCGCTACGCTGCCTTTCGGCAGCGCGGCCCTGCATCTGCAGGTACATCTCGTAGATCATACGCAGGCCGGAGGCGCCGATGGGGTGGCCGAAACATTTTAGTCCGCCATCTATCTGGCACGGGATCTCGCCATCAGCATCGTAAAAGCCACTCATTACGTCGTTGATCGCTCCGCCTTCCGGCGAGATATGCAAATCTTCCATGGTCACCAACTCGGTGACCGAAAAGCAGTCATGAACCTCGATCAGGCTGACCTGATCGCGCGGTTTCTCGATACCGGCTTCTTCATAGGCGCGCTTCGCCGCGGTACGGGTCGTAATAAAGTGGCTGCCATCCCAGGAATTGTGCTGCGACTCCGTACCGTTCGACACGGAAAGTTGCAGCGCCTTGACGGTTACGAGATCTTTTTTTCCAAGTGACTTGGCAATCTCTGGCGTGGTCACGATGGCGCAGGCTGCGCCATCAGACACACCGCAACAATCAAACAGACCAAGCGGCTCGGCGATCATCGGCGCGTTCATCACCTTTTCTTCATCGATCTTGTTGCGTAGATGCGCTTTTGGGTTCTTCGACCCATTATCGTGGCTCTTAATTGAGATATGCGCCATTGCCTTTTTCATGTCTTCACGCGACTTACCATGCTTGGCACCATAGGCAGCCGCGAGTTGGGCGAAATTGCCGGGAGCTGAGGTGTTGGCCCAGAACATATCGTTGACCGCACCGCGGGTACGTTGCGGCAAGCCTCCATAGCCAGTGTCTTTAAGCTTCTCGACACCGAGCGCGAGCGCGATGTCGCAGGCGCCTGAGGCTACCGCATAAACCGCGCCACGGAAGGCTTCGGAGCCGCTGGCGCAATAGTTCTCAACACGCGTCACCGGAATGAAGGGTAGACGCAATGCCATCGCCAGCGGTACACCCGATTTGCCAACGTGCTGTTCCTCGATGGCGGTGGAGAACCATGCTGCCTGGATATCGTTCTTCTCGATGCCAGAATCCTCGAGTGCCTCAATGAAGGCCTCGACCATCAGGTCTTCGGCGTTGTCATTCCAACGCTCGCCAAACTTGGCACAACCCATTCCCAGGATCGCAACTTTATCTTTGATTCCTGTAGCCATGATCGTCGTCTCCTCAATCAGTCTCCCGCCTCGATCGGCGCAGCTTTCCAGAAATAGCGGCGGAAGCCCCGTTTGCCGTCGTAATCCTTGACGCGGAACATCATACGCATCGGCAGGCCCACATCCAATTTAGCCCCGGGCGTAACGTCGGTGAAGTCGATCATCATACGCCCACCCTCATCGAATTGTACCATACCGTAATATGCCGGCGGATCAGCCGAATAGGTCAGGCTGTCCGCAGTATAGGAGTTCATCTTGCCAGTCATCTCAGCGAAGGAATGATCCTCCTGCGTGTGGAAAGCCTCGCAGTTAGGATTTACGCAGACCGCAGATTTCGGAAACTGCAAGGTACCGCATTTGGTGCATTTGCCACCCACGAGACCTAGTATCATATCCTTGTTGCGGTAAAGCGTGGTCATACCACTCTGCCGGTCCACCTCAGCACGAAGCCCATGTTCCGCATTGATTAGTTCGTTGAAGGACAGAAACTTGTTGTAGTTAGTCTCCTCCCGCCGCCGGGCAAGATGGCCGTTAATACCAGCCCGTTTCGGCAATGTGGCCAGCGCTTCCGTCGTCTCGACCAAGATCGCGTCGGCACCCTGTCCGAAACCAACGACTAAGATTTTCTGTCCCGGCGGTGCCTCTTCAAGCGCGTTCACCAGCATGACCAACGGGTGGGCTACGCCGGACTCACCCATATTAGCCTGCAAATTGTTGCGCACGCAGTCTTCGGCTATACCGAGCCGCTTAGCGATCATGCCGGCGACACGACGTGCGGCGGCCGGGAAGCAAAACTGATCAATCGCATCAGCCGCAACTCCGGACTTGTCCAGCATCTTCTGCACCGCATCCGGCACGATCTTGAGATAACCCTCGTCGCGGATCCAACGTTCCTCCCAGACATAGTCGTATGCGTTGTCTTGGCCCCGGTAATGATCGACAAAATCAACTGTCTCAGTGTGATAGCCGAGAACGGTCGCAACGACATCACCCTCACCCAACAGAAGCGCCGCAGCGCCGTCACCGGTTGTCAACTCCAGCGGGTTCGCTGCCTTAGTCCGGCGTTTTTCGCCACTTGCCAACAAAACCGGCCCACGCTCGCCTCCCGAGGCCTGCAGTGCCGCGATCAGGCCCGAGGTACCGGCCCGCTGTGAGGCCGCTATATCAATGGTCTGGATGCCACTGTCGAGGCGCAGTGCTTCAGCTAAAATACCGCTGTTCTGTCTGTCCTGAAACGGATAACTGGTAGAAGCCATGTAAAGGGCTGCTACGTCGTCACGCTTAAACCCGCTAAGGCAGTCACGCGCCGCCTCCACAGCCATAGTGACGCTATCCTCGTCCCAATTGGCCATCGACCTCTCGCCTTTGGCGAGGCCCTTCAAGGCCGGGTTGAACCAGGAATTTGCGTCTACAATTGATTGGCGCTTCAAGCGGATGCGCGGTACGTAACCACCAAAAGACAAAATCCCCGCTGCCATGGCTATCTCCCTACGACCGGTCGCGTTTAATCATACGGACGCGTCCTACACCGTCAGGCGATACACCGTTGCGGCAGATTTGTCTATTCGGCTACCGCTCACGCAGCCAGAACATATTCCTTCCCCGCCTATCGCCGCTTCGTCTAACATCGCGCAACTATTTCGCAATTTGGAGAAGGCCATGCTTGCCTCTGCGGAAAACGACCTGTTGACCCAAACCGGACCAAACACGCCAATGGGGCAGTATTTTCGACGGTTCTGGCAACCCGTGGCCCTATCTGAAGAAATGGCAGATCCGGACGGGCCACCTGTCCGCGTCAATATTTTGGGAGAGGCTCTCGTCGGGTTCCGCGACACAAAGGGCAGGATCGGGCTAATCCACTCGTATTGCCCGCATAGAGGCGCCGATCTGTTTTATGGTCGCAACGAGGAATGCGGGCTGCGTTGCGTATACCATGGCTGGAAGTTTGGCGTGGACGGCAAAGCAATGGAGTTACCCAACGTCCCACCCGGCGTACGCATGCATGACACGATGCGGGTCAAGGCCTACCCGACCCGGGAATATGGCGGTTATGTCTGGGCCTATCTGGGACCACCCGCCAAGGAACTACCCGGCGGGATTTTACCAGAGATCCCACAGCTCGAATTTGGCCAGATTGCGCCAGAAAACCGGTATGTCACAAAGCAGTTACTAGACTGCAACTGGGCACAGATCATCGAAGGCGATCTCGATACATCGCACTTTTCCTTCCTGCATATGCCGGCGCCGAGTGTCGGGTCTAACGAGAACCCGGACGCGCCCGCTGACGAACGTCGACTTCGCTGGATCCGCAACGATCCGATGCCACAATTCTCGATCAAACAACACGAGGTTGGCTTCGTGGTGGGCGGCATGCGCGACGCTGACGGGGAGAAATATTGGCGCATGACGCAATACATGTTGCCATCACATGGTACCGGCCCTTCGACGATGCCGGGCGAGACCTATTTCGGTTTCACTGTCGTCCCAGTTGACGACAAAGCCGCCTGGGTCTTCACTTATGCCTGGAACCCGGAGCAGGTAATCGACGAAACTGAGCGTGAAAAGCTGTGCAATGGACACGGCGTAATGGCCAAAATCGGCAAGGATTACCGGCCACTCAAGAACCGATCGAACAACTTCATGATCGATCGAGAGGTGCAAAAGCACCGTACCTTCACTGGCGTCGCGGGACTGGCCGAGCAGGACGCGATGATCCAGCAAAGCCAGGGCTTCATCGCCGACCGGACGCGCGAAAATCTCACGGCCACTGATGCTGCAATTGTCCGCTTCCGCCGCACGTTGCTGGAAGCCGTGCAAGCCCTTTCCGATGGCACAGAGCCCGAGGCTCCGCGTTTGCACGACTACTACAAGACCCGTCCTGGCAGTTGGTTTGCCGCAGAAGGCGTATCCTTTGAGGACGTTCTGCTGGAGCGCTTTGGCGACCCGCTCGGACGGGTGCCAGCTAACTAACGAGTGGCATCACTTCTGTCGCGAAGGCCTCAATTGTGTCTAGCGAACGCTGTAAGTCACTATCCTCGAACCCAATTAGAACCGTATTGAGCCCCGCCTCGGCATAGGCGTGCGCGTCCTCCGCAATCTGCTCTGCCGAACCAGAGAAGGACCAACGGTCGGCACCGCCTGCTTCCGCGGTAAGTTTGTAGGTAGGAGCGAACATCGCGGTATCGATTTCTGCCGGGTCACGGCCAGCTTCTTCAGAGAATTTATGGATGTCAGCCAGGGCAGCGGCGAACTTGTTCGGAGCGTCCATCATATGACGCGGATTGCGCATCACCGGGTACCAACCGTCACCGAGCCGCGCTGTCCGCTTTCGCGCCGCCATACCTTCACCACCAATCCAGATTGGCGGCCCGCCCGCCTGCGCCGGTTTCGGCTCAAAAGAGACGTTCTTGAAGGAGACAAACTCACCGTCATAGACCGGCGCCTTCTTGGTCCACAGCGTCTTGAAGGCTTCTATATATTCATTCGACGCGGCGCCACGGCGTTCGAAGGGCGGTGCGCTCAACAGGGCCAACTCCTCGCGCATCCAGCCGACACCGACACCGGCCGTCACTCGCCCCTTTGACAGAAGGTCAGCTGTAGCGAGCTGTTTCGCGGTCTGAATCGCGGGGCGATGGGGGATCACCATGACCGAGGTTAGTAGACGAATTTTCTCCGTCACCGCCGCTGCGTAAGTCAGGCAGGTAATCTGGTCGAGACAGTCGCCGGTGTCGAGCCCTGGCCAATTCCCGTCGTCGCTGTAGGGATATTTCGGATCGATCTCATGCGCAATGATGATGTGGTCGCTGATACCGAGATAGGCATAACCTAGTTCATCGGCCTTCTGCGCCAAGGCGCGAAGGCCATCCGTCTTCGCTGCCGCGCCACGCGTACCCAAATGCAACCCAAATTTCATGCCAATTCCTCCTATTCGATGCCAAACGTCAGTTTAACTTTTTAAGCCAGCGTGTGCGTTCCCATCGGTTAACGCTAATCTTTTTCTACCCACAATGCGAAGGACGAAAGTGCGTTTTGGACATTCCACCTCACGGTGCCACCCATCACCAATTCTGAGCCGTAGGTCCAACGCGAGCCCCTTAAACAGAGGCGGCTCGTTGACACACTCGACCTCTAAGAAACTTCCTTACCGAACATCATTTTTCCTTGGTGTTCCATCTACTCGACGTCGACAAGAAGAGCTGTATATTCGTCTCGCCCTGCGTAATGACGTACGCCAAATCTCAGGTCATCACAAAACGCACGCATCTTAACAGCAGTGAAAATTCTGCAATTCGAGCAACTGTTTCGCGCACCCGAGGGGTCAAGCCGGCCTTTCGTTCGCCAACGTCGAACAACGACGCCGAATAGGGGCTACCAGGACGCTTCCAGTAGTGACAGCATCTGGTCGACATAATCGTTCGGCCGGTTTCCCGGATTAGCGTTAAAATTCTTCAGAGTATCCTGCGCCAGAAGGGGCAAATCGGCTTTCGGAATATCTACATCGCGAATTCGCGAAGGCATGCCTATTTCGCGATAAATTTCCTCCAGCCGGTCGGCAGTCGCAGTCGCTGCATCAACCGAATTCATACCCTTACGCCAGACGCCCATCGCATCTGCTATACGCGCGGCACTCTCGGCGTTGTCGGGCGGCGTCAAACGAGTAACAGTCGGCATCACGCACGAGGTCGATTCACCCTGCCAAACATGGTGGTAGCGGATGTGCAGCGCGGTCGCGAGCGCGTAGGCGCTGGCACCGGTCTGATCGCGTGCAGTGCGTCGGCCCTGATCATCGTCACCTGCCCTGTTTTGCAGGAAGGCGGCGGCGCAGAGATCAATGCGTAAAGCGGCGTTATCCGGCTCCTTCATGATCCGCGGTAGCGCGTCGCGCAGTAGCTTGAAGCCCTGCCGATGATCGCCTTCGACCAACGGGCTCATATCGGTCTCGCCCAGGGTCCGCAAGGTACTGGAAAAATTCGTTGTCGCCGTAGAACGGATCAATTCTGACGGTGCCGTTAGCAAAGCCTCCGCATCCCAGAATACCGCTACGGGTCGGGTCTTGGGATCGTAATATTCCATCCGGTGATCAAGATCCTCGTTCTTCAGTCCCGACCCGGCACGGTTCATCGCCGTATTTGGCGTTGTTGCAACATTAATGATCGGTGGTTTTGGTGCCATGAGGCGTGGACTATAAGCGGGTTTACCGTCCGGATACTGGGTCATCAGATCAAACGGATCCCCCTCTTCAGCCAGCAGGATCGCGACAACCCGCGCGCCAACGATGACGCTGCCGCCACCGACTGCAACCAACAGGTCAGCATTCGCTTCCTTCGCGGCCACCACCCCTTTCTCCACCGCCGGCCAGCTTGAATCCTTATCCATCCCATCGAAGGCCCCTGCATAGAGGGATCCCAAATTGTCGGAAATTCGGGCCAGCAGGTCTGTCTTGTGCGCAATGGTCTGACCACAAATTACAAAAGCCCGTTTCGCCTTTTGCCGTTCCACTTCGGTCTTTAGCTTGTCTAGCGCCCCAGTT
This sequence comes from Rhodospirillaceae bacterium, assembly GCA_002717185.1. The sequence goes on along the minus strand of PBDC01000019.1, from coordinate 41,332 downwards.
CCGGAGTAAAGCCGAAGTGGATAACTGACCGCCCGGAAGGTTCGCGATTCGAGGCTCATGACAACGCCACGGCGAGATAATCGCCGACCTTATTGATCGCATCCTGTGCACAGGGAATGATACGCCCCATCTGCATAAAGCCGTGTATCGTATTATCGTACTGAGTATAGCACCCCGCGACCCCCGCGGCCTCGAGCCGATCAGCATAGGCCTTGCCTTCGCTGCACAGCGGATCAAGGCCTGCAGTAAGAACCAGTGTTTGCGGCAGACCACGCATATCCTCGCGCCGCACTGGTGAAGCGTCCGGCTCAAAAACCGAGGCGGCATGGCCAAAATAATGTTCGTGGAACCACTCCATGACTGGTGTCGGAATAGGAAAGATCTCCCCCATTGTCCGCCGCGTCTCATGATCGCCGCGGCCGTGATCGGTCACCGGATAGATCAGCGCCTGGCAACGCAGCGCCGGACCGCCAGCATCGACTGCGCGGTGCGCTGCAACGGCCGCCAGGTTGCCGCCGGCACTGTCACCAGACACGGCAAGACGCTCAGCGTCGCCGCCTAAAGCGGCGGCATTCGCTGCCACCCAATCAAGCGCCGCGCTGGCATCCTCCACGCCAGCCGGATAGCGGTGCTCCGGCGCTAGCCGATAATTCACCGAGACGATGATTGCACCGGAACGGTTCGCCAGCCGTCGACACAGTGGATCGTGCGTGTCTAACGAGCCAATCACAAACCCGCCACCATGCAAGTAGACACAAATCGCTAGCCCAGTTTGATCAGACGGGCGGTAGATCCGCAGTTCCAGATCACCGCCCGGCCCTTCTATCGTTCGGTTTTCGATGGCGTGAACCGGTTCAGGGTCTAGGTTGGTCTTCGCCGTGCCAGCCGCCTGAAAAGCGCGCGCCTGGTCCGGCGTCATGTCGATCATCGACGGAGTGTCAGCAGCAGCCACCCAATCAAGCATGCTTTGCGTGCCCGCATCCGGTTCGTACACGTTTCGTCTTCCTTTGTTTAGGTTTGCGCGCGCGGCTGAGCACCCGCGTTTTTCACCAGTTCCTCAATCGCCTCGTAGGGTTGCGCGCCGACGACGCCATAACCTCCGGCAGCGAATGTCGGCACCCCGGTGACGCCGCTCTGATGCGACTGCCCCCAATCCTGGTCCACCGCATCCTTAAAATTCCGCTGTTCCAGGACTTCACGAGCCTCTTGTTCCGGTAGCCCTACCTGACGCACCACATCCATCAAAACTTGGATATCGCCGATATTACGGGCATCGACGAAATAGGCGCGATACAGTGCATCATGGATTGCGTAGCCGCCTTCCTGCGTATCCGCCCATTTCCCAAGTTCCTGGGCCAGTCGGCTGTTATAGGTGTGGGTGCGCTTACCGTAAGGCAGACCTTCCGCTTCCATCAGTCCCTTCATGCGTGCGTACATGGCGTCCATATCGACGCCACGGCCAGCAAAGAGATCATCCAGCGAGCGGCCTTCCATCGGCGTGTCGGGATGAAGAGGAAAGTGCACGAGTTGAACGTCGATGTCGTAAGCCTGTTCGAGCTTATCAATACGCACGGTACTGAGATAACACCAAGGTCACACGTAGTCGGTAAATACTTGAAAGGTGACGGTTTCAGCCATTTTAATCCTTCCGTTAATAAATAGGGAACGGTCCGCCTAAGGCAAGAAAGCATTGAACAGCGATGCTAATCCGCCGCGCCCGACAATTCCATGTTGATCTTGAGCGAGTTTGCCTCCGGTGCGCTGCAGATCAGTATTTCTTAGCCTGCGTATGTCACCAAAAGGCAAATATGTATGCTTTTTTCGCAATTGTGATACCGAGGATAAACGCGTTCTCTTAAACATACGTTTGTAACCGCTGAAATGCGCTACATATGCCACCAGATTGTTTAGGCCTCTTTCCCACTACCGAACCAACAAAGATTGATCAGACGCCTGGACGGTCTTCTGTAGCGATGAGCCAACCAAGGGACACGATCGAACATTTGAGCATTGAAAGCTGGCGATCCACGCGCGTTGACACAGGCAATACCGCCAAGCAACGGCGCACAACGTTCCAGATTAGCTATCGTTTAAATTTCTAAACTGACTACTTAAATGCCGGCATCACATCATGCGTGATTATGCGCAAGCTGTGTTTGACCTGCGCTTCAGTCATCATACCGCCCGCGTTGAGTTCAGCAATTACGCCGTCGATGCCGAGGACTTCGCCCCATTCGTTGAATCGGTCGATAAGTCCTGAAGCAGAGCCAAAGGCGACACGGCTTTTAAGAATGTCGTCATAAGTCAGCGCCTCCAGCTTGGCGATAGTCTTCTCGCTACCAGCTGTACTGCTGCCGGCTTCGACGGCACTGGCCCTCGATGCCGCGACCATTCGCGCCTGCCTTTCAAAATAGTAGGTGATGTTTTCGCGTGGCTCTTCAAGAGCCATCTCCTGCGTATCCGCCGCGTAAACCGGCACTCGCAAAAACACACTACCTTCGCCAGGATGCCCGGCTTCCCTCCAGGCGCCGCGGTAAACATCAAGGTTCTCTCGTAGAGCCTCAAGGCCATCACCCCGCAAGCCGACAAATAGAGGTAAACCCTCCTGTGCAACTTTGGAAAAGGTACCTGGTGAGGTCGCCGCCATTCGCATCGGTGGTGTCGGCTTTTGGACCGGTTGCGGCACGACCTGCGCGTCGCTGACCTTGTAGAACTTGCCGTCAAACGAAAATGGCTTACCCTTCCAAGCCTCACGCAATACTTCTAACGCTTCATCGAACCGTTCCTGGCTCTCGTCATAATCGATATTGTAACTGTTATAAGCGCGCCTGAACCCGCTACGGCCAATGCCGAAATCTAATCGCCCTTCGCAGATGTGATCCAAAGTCGCTGCTTCTTCGGCAACACGCAGCGGATTGGTCAAGGGAAGGACATAGACCGCCATACCAATGCGAATGCGCTTTGTCCGCGCGGCCATCGCACTGGCCGTAACAATCGGTGAAGACAACACCGAGCGCTGCGGGTTAAAATGGAACTCGGATAGCCATGCACTGTCCAGACCCCAGGATTCGGCAGCGTCTACCAGATCAAACCCTTCTCCAAACGCCTCGACGTCCGAACCGCTTTCGCGGAGCCCGAATTCCATGAACATTCCGATATGCATCGTCAGTACTTTCTTTGTTTGCGGCTAGGCGTCCCGTTTATCCCGGAACTCCGGATAGAGGTTCACATAACCCATCTCGACCCGCTTCTTTGCATTTTCGCCAGCCTTTTCCTTGCTCATCGGTGTAAAGCCGAAGCCCTCGACCAGTCTGTTCATGAAGCTCATCCGTGCGCATACCGCGATCGCATCGTGCAAGGCCTTTTCATCCCAACCGGCATCAAAGACAGCGTCGGCGTCTTCCTGGGTCATATCGCTGGGGGTCAGGGTCAGCTTGCGAACAAATTTAAAAACCGGTTTGAACCTACCCTCGACCGGCGCGGTATCGATGTCTTCAAGCAGTTTTTCTACGAGCCCTTCCTCTATACCCCAGGCGTAAGCGGCGGCTGAATGAGCAGTGTAGGCAAACTGGCAATTGGCCGTACCAACAACAAATGCAGCAATTAATTCCCGCTCACCCTCGCTAAATATCGATGGCCCGTTCATGATCTCCTGCCCCATTTTTGACCAGGGACCGTAGATGTTCGTGTAGGCGCCGAAAATATTTGCCGGACCTGCATCTTCCGGCAGTGACTTGAAAAAGGGCATCTTGCCCAACCCTCACAGTTGTTTAAGGAGTTTCCTCATCGAGGGGAGAAGTCTATTCCATTTCAACGCCAAGACAAATTCGACCCTACGATTCAGCTTCTTTCTGCGCCGCGTCGAGCAATGACAGAAGATAGGGTGGCGTCACCGGCGATTGTGTCACCCGCACCTTAAAAGGCGCTAATGCATCTTCCACTGCACCGGCTATTGCAGCCAGCGCCGGGATGGTACCGCCTTCTCCTGCGCCTTTGACGCCAAGCGGATTAAGCGGTGTCGGTGTTTCGATGTGGGCTTGCTGCACGCGTGGAATATCGGTCGCCATAGGGACAAGGTATTCACCGAAATTGACGGTCTGCGGTTGCGCGTCGTCGTCGTAATGCATCCACTCGTACAAAGCGTTACCGACACCATGAGCGATGCCGCCCATGACCTGACCTTCGACCATTTTCGGGTTGATCATCGACCCGCAGTCATGAGCGGCGCAGTAGCGCAGGATCGTCACCTCACCGGTTTCGATATCAACTTCGACCTCCACAACATGCGCACCATTCGCATATGTAGACCGTTCTGGTGTGAAATAGGACGTCTCTTCCAATCCTGGGATGACGCCGCCCGGCAAGGCAAAGCCGGGCATGCCATTGGCAAACGTTGCGATCTCCGCGAAACTTTTCCCGTGATCAGGCACGCCTTTGATAAAGACCCGCCCTTCAGCCAGGTCGAGATCTTCTTCAGCTGCTTCCAGAAGATGCGCCGCCGCTTTTACCATCTTGTCGCGCACCGTGTTAGCGGCCATTTGCGCAGATGGTCCTGCGTTTGCGGTAATTCGGCTGGCGAAGGTACCTATACCGATGCCGACCCCTGCGGTGTCTCCCGGGGTCACAGAAACATCCACAGGTTTCACACCCAGCCGGTCAGCGACGATTTGCGCCAGCATAGTTTGATGGCCCTGTCCCTGCGGTGCCGCTCCTGTCTGCACAACAATCTTGCCGCTCATTTCAACCTTGACGTTAACACCTTCGAATGGCCCGAGCCCGGTCCCCTCCACATAGCTGCCAAGACCTATACCGATATAACGCCCTTCTTCGCAGGCTGCCGCCTGTCGTGTTCGAAACCCCTCATAGTCGGCAAGCTCCAGGGACTTCGCCTGACACTCCGGATAGTCGCCGCTGTCATAAACGACCGGACTGCCGTCGCGGAATACGAGCCCAACCGGATAGGGCATCTGTTCCGGTTGAATGAAATTTCGACGTCGCACTTCGGCCGGATCAAGACCAACCTGTTGGGCAATTCGATCCATCAGTCGTTCCATGACGAAAGCCGCCTGCGGACGCCCCGCTCCGCGCACCGGCGTCGTCGCAACCTTGTTGGTGAAGACGGCGACGAGATTGATGTGATAGGCGGGCAACACGTAAGGGCCCGGCACCGTCGTTGAAGATATGAACGGCGTAATTATGCCCCAGGGCATATAAGCGCCGCTGTCATGGATCAATCGTCCCCGAGTGCCGAGCAGTTTTCCGTCACTATCGACAGCAACTTCCATATCCCAGTACTGATCACGCTCCTGGTAGGTGGCGATGAAATTTTCGCGGCGATCTTCAATCCATTTTACCGGGCGACCCAGTTTTTGAGCGGCAGCCGCAGTGCAAAATTGCTCCTGATAGTACATGCCTTTCGGACCGAACCCGCCACCAACATCCGGTGGTGCGATGACACGGACCTGCCCCTCACTGATCCCCATCATGCGAGCATAAACGTTGCGCAGCATGTGCGGCGCCTGGGTATTGCTCCAAAGGGTCATCGAGTCCGTTACAGGGTCGTGCGCAGCGACGATACCGCGGCACTCCATCGCGTGCCCACCTCCGCGATGGGTGAAAAAGCTTTCCTTAATGACATGTGCTGCATCGGCAAAGGCAGCGTCTATATCGCCATAGGTCATCGGAAAATCAGCGGCAATATTGTCATTTAGGTCTGCATGTGCTGTCGCCGCACCGGGCTCCAGCGCCACCTTGCAGTCAGAAGCAGCCGGCAATGGCTCATAGTCAATTATCACCCGCTCTGCCGCGTCTTCCGCGATATACCGATCTTCGGCGACAACAAAAGCCACTGCCTCGCCGGCGAAACAGACTTCATCCTTAGCCAGTGCAAAGCATGTGACAGGGTGGCGGATCGCTGGGTTCGGCACCAGCAAAAGCAACCGTTCATCGCGAAAGGGTTGCGGGAGGTCGTCTTGGGTCAGAACAGCGTATACGCCCGGCACGGCTAGCGCTTCGCTGGGATCAACATCACGCACCCTTGCGTGTGCGTAAGGGCTCCGCACAAAGGCAGCATGCAACATATTCGGCAGATGCAAATCGTCTATGAATTGGCCACGCCCGGAAAGAAGTGCCGGATCCTCAAGTCTCGGAACCGAACTTCCAACCCAGCTCATGTCGCACCACCTTTGCGCGCTTCGACGAAAGCAAGTGCCGCATCGACCATACCTTGATAGCCCGTGCAGCGGCAGAGATTGCCGGAAAGCGCGATGCGGATTTCCTCTTCGTTGGGGTCGGCATTCGTTTCCAGGAACTCTGTGAGCGTGCACAATACACCGGGCGTGCAGTAACCGCATTGCAGTCCGTGATGGTCGGAAAATGCTTGCTGCAGCGGACTTAACCCTTCGGTCGGAGACAAACCTTCGACAGTCGTGATGTCACAACCGTCGGCCTGCACAGCGAAGGTTAAGCAAGACCGCGCCGACCGACCGTCGAGCAACACCGTGCATGCGCCACAGACACCGTGTTCGCAACCCACATGGGTGCCGGTTAGCTTGAGTTCATGACGCAGGAAATCGACAAGTGTCCAGCGCACCTCTATCTCGCGGGTTACTGCCTGACCATTAACAGTCAATTCGATTTCGCGCTTTTCACCCATGGTTACCCCCCGCCTCGAGCGCCCGCTGATGGGCTTTGGTCAACGCTCGCCGCGTATATACGACCGCCAACCGCTTCCGATAAGCTGCCGGAGCATGCACATCATCGATACCCGCAACAGCGGTAGCCGATTTCGAAACCTCCGCAAAAAGTGCTTCGCTTGGCCTCTGCCCGACAAGGTTTGATATCGAATCTTGCAGCCGGACAGGACCTACATCGACCCCAGCAAGGGCCACCGCCACCCGTGCGATTGTCCCATCAGCATGAAGGGCCATCAACGCTCCTGCGCCGGCCATCGCGAAATCGCCGTGTCGGCGCGCCAATTCCAAGAAAGCGTGCCCATGACCTTTCGGCCAACAGGGTACGGTAATGCCAATAAGTAGTTCGTCCGGTTCCAGGTTCGGCATCATATAGCCAAGCGACCAATCGGCAATTGCAATGTCGCGCGTGCCCCGCTCGCTCTTCACATGCAATACCGCGTCTAGCGCGCTGAATACCGCCGGTATCTCGGCTGAGGGATCGAGATGCGAAAGGCTACCCCCAATCGTGCCCCGATTACGCGTCTGAATATGGCCGACGTTTTCAAGTGCTTCGATTAAAAGCGGGCAACGCGCCAGTACTAAGGGTGATTCCATAGCGTCGCGCTGCCGGACCATCGCACCGAAACGGATCGCATCACCTTCTTCCCGTATCTCTGTAAGCTCCGGAATACGGTTGATGTCCACTATATGCTCAGGCGCGAGATAGCGAAAATTCATCATCGCTATTAATGACTGCCCGCCGGCCAGGATCTTGGCATCTTCCAGACTGGCTAGCATCGCCACGGCATCGGCAACACTTTCCGGGCGATGATAGGAAAAGGGGGCGGGCTTCATGTCAAAGGATAACTCGTTGCTGGGTGGATGGACGAAGCGATCATCAAAGTCTGTACAAATGGATGCAAGCCTGAATTTCTAATCAATCTCCAAACAATGGTTCCGTTATCCGCAGTAGCTTGAACGGACTGAATAGAATTGTCCCGCTATCATGGGTTCGGACCAAGCACAACGCCTTCACTTTTTCGACTAGTTTTACAACCACACTGAGGAAGCCATAACGAATTGTAATAATCAGCTGCTGTTCGATTTACGCCAAACCTTTAGACAGCTGGATATGAATAATGGGCATAAATCCCTCGCCCAGCGCGTAGCCAATTGCTATCAGGCCGAGCTCATAACACTGAAAATAGCATGTCCGATGAAAGGGTCACGGATATGATTATCTGGAACGGTGGCCGGCTGTCGCAGAGAAACGCGGACGACCAGCGGAGCTTCGTATGAACTGGGAAAACTATTCGCAAGGGCCAGCCTGCTTCAGTAAAGGAAACCTTAGACAGTTTCGAAGAGACAGCTAATGAGAGTACACGTCCGATAACGCCTCAAAATCCAAGCCTACTGCGCTTTTGGTTAATCGCGAGGCGTTGCTGCTTCTCGCGCACCGGTCTAGGGTAGCCAGCAACCGTACCGTGAACGACGAAGGTATTTTTCCATGAAGTTCGGAATTTTTTATGAATTGCAGTTGCCTCGACCCTGGGGACCGGACAGCGAACGCCAATTGTTCAACAACGCGCTCGATCAAATGGAGCTCGCCGACGGGCTTGGCTTCGATTACGCCTGGGAGGTCGAGCACCACTTCCTGGAGGAGTATTCACACTGTCCATCCCCCGAGGTATTCCTCGGCGCTGCCAGCCAGCGGACGAAAAATATCCGCTTGGGCCATGGCATTATCCAACTGACCACCAATCATCCAGCTCGCGTAGCTGAAAAGGTATCGTCGCTCGATCTGCTCAGTAACGGCCGCGTCGAGTTCGGCATGGGCGAGGGCGGCAGCGTGACCGAGCTTGGTCCGTTCGACCGCCCGTTAGAGACAAAGCGTGAAGTATGGGAGGACGCAGTGCGCGCCGTCATCCCAATGTTCAATGATGGCGGTTGGGAATATCACGGCGAATATTTTGACTTCCCGCTGCGTAATGTATTGCCGAAACCTATACAAAAACCTCATCCGCCGCTTTGGGTGGCCTGCTCACAGCTTAAGACGATCGAGTATGCGGGCCGCCGAGGTATGGGGGCGCTAGGCTTCCAATTTGTCAGCGGCGACGCGGCTAAAGCTTGGGTTAATGCCTATTATAACTCTATCACCAAGCGTATGGATAAGCTGACTAACTATCAGACCAATCCAAACATGGCGCTTGTTAGCTACTTTATGTGTGCAGAAACCGACGAGGAAGCACGCCGCCGCGCCGACGGCATCCCGTTTTTCCAGTTTGCTCTGCAGTTTTACAGCGCCGGCCGTATCGGCGCACAACGCGACCGGCCGCCGCCCGGGACCGTTGACCTTTGGGCGGAATACGAGCGCTGGAAATCAGAAAACCCGGACGCGCATGCTCGGGCCATCTCCGGTGGCCTGATCGGCTCTCCAGAAACCATCCGCAAGCGCCTACGCAAATATTCTACTTCCCATGTAGACCAGATCATCCTGCTGAACCAAGCCGGCAAGAACACACATGAGCATATTTGCGAAAGCCTAGAACTTTTCGCCAAAGAGGTTATGCCTGAATTCCAGGCAAACGAGCCGGAACATCAGGAGTGGAAGCAAAAGGTGCTGTCGGGCGAAACACAGCTCGAAGAGATCGACACCACGCCATACGAGAGCCGTTTTAGTAAGAACTCGGTGCAGGCAGAAAGCATCCGTACCGCTGACGCCGCTGACTAGCGGCCTTCAGCTTTACGGCACATCAACGGCGTCGATTTCAGCCAGACGCTTGATGCTAGCGAACCCGCTAACAATCAAGCCGACACCAACAGGACACACGTTAATAAAATACAGTCCTGTTGCAGGATAAACCGCATACCTTTAGGCGTGGACGGCGATGTCGATGGCGATATTGGACATATAAATTAAACTTGAGGCCACTCCCTCCAACGACGCCCTGATACTCCGTATGGCTTGACCCACCTGCGCACCATTGTCGCCATGAGTGGAACCTAGGCGTTCCAGCGACGTACCAGTTTGTTCACACAAATAGACAGGTGCACCGACAACAACTGCCTTGCAGAAATGCGGGCCGGACTTATGTCATTGGACGCACAAATTGCGATTATCCCAAATGATTGACCCAAAACCCGGTTAGGCGAGAATAGGAAAGAATTTCGGAGAAGGTGTTAGACGAATGACCACGATCAAGCTTCAAGTGAACGGCACGCCACATGGCGTTGAAGTTGACGCGGCGACACCGTTGCTCTTTGTGCTGCGAAATGAAATGGGATTGACCGGCGCGAAACTCGGGTGCGGCCTTGAGCAATGCGGTGCCTGCACCGTTTTAGTCGATGGGGAACCGGTATTGAGTTGCGTGCGCGCTGTTTCAGAGTTTGCTGGGAACCAGATTCAAACCGTCGAGGGATTGGCTGAAAACGGCAACCCCAACAAGGTGCAGCAAGCCTTTATTGCGGAAAACGCTGCCCAATGTGGTTACTGTACCAGTGGTCTTATCATTGCCACGACCGCATTGATGGAACGCAACCCCAAACCTAGTCGTTCGGACATCAACGAGGCCTTGGCAGATCATCTTTGCCGCTGTGGCTCACACGTACGGGTATTGAAAGCGATCGAAAGGTTGTCCAGCGGTGGAGGCTCCGATGACCGCTAGCCTGGCAAAACAACCGCTATTAGACCAATGGATTGCGATTACGGCTGATGGCCGGGTAATTGTGCGCAGCGGCAAGGTAGAAATCGGCCAACGCATTTCCACAGCGCTTGCCGCCATCGCCGCCGAAGAGCTTGATGTGGCACTGCATCGCATCGACATGGCAACTGTTGAGACCGGCAACTCCCCCGACGAAGGTGTAACGTCGGGTAGTAATTCAATGCAAGATTCCGGTCAGGCGATCCGACTTGCCGCCGCAACGGCACGCCAGCACCTGATCACCCAAGCCGCGGCTCAATTGCAAGTAGACGCCGGCTCTCTAGAACTGTCTGACGGCCTAATCCGGTCGCGCGACACGAACCGTTCCATTACCTATTGGGAGCTCCAGGGAGACCAACCCTTCGAAATTCCCATAGACCCGAAGGTGGATGTCAAATTACCCGAAGCCTATTCCGAGGTGGGTACGGCACAAACCGCCCGGGGACTTTCCGGTCTTGTCACCGGATCGGCAAAATTCGTTCATGACATGGTGATGCCGGGGATGTTGCATGCCCGAGTAGTACGCCCACCGCATTATCACGCACGCCTGCGATCCTTGGATAAAGATGTTTGCGAACGGCTTGAAAAAAACGGAATACGCGTGGTCCGCGACGGCAGCTATCTCGCAGTTGCGGGTGCAGATGAATACACCGTTATACAAGCGGCAGAACGATTGGTCGCGGCGGCCGATTGGAATATGAGCGATGGACTAATTACCGCCGACATATATGAAAGCATGAAATCCAACGAACGGGTGAGCTTGCCGGTTTCTGAGGGCGTTCCGCAGCGCCAACCAGTCCCGAAACTGCCCGAACCGCCAGCAAATACCGTGCAGACCCTGACCGCTCGCTATGAAAAACCCTACCATATGCATGGCTCGATCGGGCCATCGGCGGCCCTGGCCCAGACCGAGAACAGCAAAATCCATATCTGGACGCACAGCCAGGGGATCTATGTATTGCGCGAGGCTCTGGCGGATGGCCTAGGCTTGGACCAGGACGACCTTCACTTAGTCCATGTCCCAGGAGCCGGCTGCTACGGTCACAACGGCGCTGACGATGTCGCAGTCGACGCGGCACTTGTCGCGCGAGCGCTGCCGGGCACGCCAATCCTTATGAAATGGACGCGAGAAGACGAGCACGCTTGGGAACCTTACTCTACGTGCATGGCGATGGCGGTTCAGGCGAGCCTAGATGCAGACGGTAATGTCGTCGCCTGGTCACAGGAAAGCTACGGCGACACATTTATGATGCGACCGCGCAATAGCCCACCCGGCGAAGGCGCGCGGCGCCTCCTGCCGCTGCGCTACATCGAAAACGGTGCAGAGGACCCAATCCCCCAACCAGCCATGCGCTATCATGTTGGCATTCACCGCAACCTGGACCCACTCTACAATTTCCCAAATCCGCGTCTGGTAAAAAATCTAGTGCGAGGGCTACCTTTAAGAACATCTGCCCTACGCACGCTGGGCGGCTTCGCCAATGTCTACGCGATCGAATGTTTCCTAGACGAACTGGCCAAGGCGGCTGACATCGACCCTGTCGAATTCCGGCTGCGCCATCTCGAAGACGAACGCGCCAAGGCGTGTGTTCGAGTGGTGGCCGACAATTTGTTTAAGAGTAAAAAGCAGGCAAACAAAGGACGCGGTATCGGCTTTGCGCAATACACGAACTCGAAGGCCTACTCAGCGGTTGGCGTGGAATTGGAAGTCGGCGACGATGCCGTTGTCAAACTTCATCGCGCCGTAGTTTCCGTGGATGCGGGACAAATCGTCGATCCAGACGGATTGATAATGCAGAGCGAGGGTGGCTTCATCCAGGCGGCCAGCTGGGCTTTGCATGAAGAAGTGAAGTTCGATCGTGACGGCATTATCAGCCGTGATTGGGACACTTATCCAATCATACGTTTCGATAACATACCAGAAATCGAGACGATCCTATTGGACCGGCCCGGCCACCCCTACCTCGGTGCCGGCGAGGCGGTTAGCGGACCGGCTGGGGCCGCAATTGCCAACGCAATCCACGATGTAACTGGATTACGGCTACGACGTATGCCCTTCACGCCGGAGACGATACGCGCAGCTGCTATCGTTTAGGTGCAGCCCGCCGGGCCATTCCTTCTCACCAAAGTAGTTACCCCGGTTTGGCGATTACGACGAGGCGTTTTTTACCCCCCAAATGTATTACATAAAACGTCCCACCAATCTCCGTAAACGCAGTAAGATCAGCCATGCTCAAAAACTGAAATCCAAATTGATCGATAGTAGCGTCGACGAATACCTCGTTAAAACCGCTAACGAGAAACGCTGTTTAACCGCGCCAACAACGATAAATATGTTGGCTCGAATAACCGGCTACGAACCGTAAATCTGGGGCACGAGCATTATCGGCTTTAATAGCTGGCATAATAATTATAGGAACGGCGTATCGTGCCACTATAAAAACAGGAGCGCGTCACTTTCGTGATATTGGAAAAATTGATAGCTCGGATCTTTGCCAATATGTGGGATCGTTGTACCTACATCGACAATGCAGCGTAAAGACAGGAAAATGGTCACCTGCGAACAGAAACCAGCAATTGGACCTTCGATCTGGCGGGGCGCAAGCCTGGATGAGGATGACAGCTGGATTTACCGGCTCAGTGAGGCCGATATCCAAGAGATTGACTCGGCATTGGAGACCTTACCAACAGCATTGGCCGATTTGCGGCATTTCGATATCAAGACATTTCCACTGCCAAACCTGTCCAGCCGGCTCTACGCCCTACAACATGACATCGTCGAAGGCCGAGGCTTCGTTCTAATCAAAGGCATGCCTATCTATCGGTACACCCTTTTCCAAGCTGCGGCGGCATATTGGCTTATTGGACGGCATTTCGGCGAGCCCGTCTCCCAAAATGCCGAGGGGCATTTGCTCGGCCATGTTAGAGATCAAAGAGCCGCTACAGGCAATCCAAGTCGGCGCGCCTACCAAACTAGCGAGGCCCTGCGGTTTCACACAGATTCATGCGACATCGTCGGACTGTTCTGCCGGCATGCGGCGGCGAAAGGCGGCTTGAGCCGCATCGCCAGCGCAGGCGCCGTACACAACGCCATTCGAGACACCAGACCGGACCTTCTTGGCGCGCTATACCAGCCCTTTGCGGTATCTCGTATAGGTGAGATTCCTACAGGAAAATTGCCCTGGTACATGACCCCTATTTTCAACGATTTCGGTGGCTGCTTGACCTGCATCTATCCGGCCCGCGACCTTCGCGCAGCAGAGACCCTCTCCAAGGCCCCACGCCTGACCAAACAGCAGGAAGAAGCGCTCGAACTCCTTGACAAGCTTGCGGAAGAATTTTGCTTGAAAATGGATTTCGAGCCGGGCGACATGCAGTTCCTGCACAATCACACGATCCTGCATGGGCGAACGGCCTACGACGATGAAAACACACAAGGCGGGCACAGACATCTGCTGCGCCTTTGGTTATCAGCACCGAACGGCCGGCCGCTGCCACCGCATTTCGCCGAACGGTATGGCACGGTCGAACAAGGCGCTGTGCGGGGCGGTATAATTTGCCCAGAGACCGAACTCTCAACGCCGATCGATATCGACTAGCCGTCAATAATTTCTTCGAAATGACGGTCAAACCGATCGTAACAAGTTCGCATATGCTTGCGGACCGCCTCGAATTCCGGGCTGTCAGCACGCGATTGAAGATCACGGTCTCGCTCCTCGATCGAACTGAACTCGCACTGCCACGTGACATCCGGACCTTTATCTGACTGGTTAACCTTATGTAGAACCGTCCCGCGTTTCAGCCCAATTGCTTCGCGCACGTCACAGGCGCGTCCACGGGTCTGGCGCACTTCATCTGCCTTGCCAGGCTTCGCGTAGTAGTGGGTACGTTCGATGAACATGAAAACAGAAACTACTCAGAATACTTGCCGGTGAGCTGCGGTGTATGACGGCCCCCCAGCCCTTGTTCTGCGTGTTCGTGCCGCGTGGTACGCGCCCAAGTACGCTTCAAATCATCACGAACATTGAACTTGAGCCGGCCCATGCCTTCGCATTCAAGCTCGATTACATCGCCGTCCATGAAGCTGCTGAGACCACGATGGTTTGTGCCAGTCGCCAGAATATCACCAGGAACAAGCGTGCGGATCGATGTGACCCACTCGATACAGCGCGAGATATCATGAGCCATATCATTAGTGTTGAAGTTCTGCTTCATCTCGCCATTGACACATAGTGTGATGCCGAGATTTTGTGGATCCTCGACTTCGTCCGCCGTGACAATGTAGGGCCCGATCGGCGCGAAGCTGTCTCGTGACTTCATTTGGAAGAACACATTGCCAGAGGGGGGCAGTCCGCGCGCCGAGCCATCGATGAAGTTCATGTAACCGAACACATAGTCCATCGCATCAGCCGCTTTAACGTTTGACGCGTGCTTTCCGATCACAACAGCGAGTTCCGCCTCGCCCTCAAAGATCGTAGCGGGCACGTCGGGCAACAGCATCGTATCACCGGGACCGATGATGGCACTCGGTGATTTCTGGAAGGCATTGATTGGCGCCGGCTCGCTGAGCGTTCCGTCTTCCATATAGTTGACGGCCATACAGTCAATCGTGACCGGCCGGGGCAAAGGTGGCCGAATGCGGACACTCGACATCGAGATGCCCGAACCAGCTTCTGCTCCCGCTTCCAGCGCTTGACGGTAATCAACAAAATTTTCGATCAAATCATTGATCAAATCGTGCGGCCCGCTGTGGGGTATTTCCCGCACGACATCTGATACGTCGACGACCTCGTCGTCCTTTACGACGCCCAGCTTAAAATCATCAAAATAGCATAACTTCATTTTATTGTTCCTTATTCGTACTCCGGGTAGGGAATGCTGTCTGGGTCCATCGTGCGACGAACATACTGCTGCACCTCCGGGCGGTAGATCTCCCAGAGAAAACGCAACTCGGTAAGCGGTGCACGGTCAAATTCAACACGCAGATCCACAAGTGGAAAAGATTGCTCGTCAACGACCAGAACAGCGGCCGACTTCAATAGCCGAAATTCGCCGCCTGCTTCTTCGCCTGCTTCCAAAGCCAGGATCAACCGTTCCGCCAATGGCTCAGCTGCGTTCGCCTCGAACGTCGCGACCATTGCCGCTGGGATCTGTCCGTTACGGATTATGTTACCGGTCGCACAGCAACCATCACCTTCCGCACCTGCATGTATCGACTTAATACGATCACCATGAAAACAGGCGGTGCCGCCTTCTTTGTCGATCACTGCAAGTTGCCGCCAACCAATCGTCGGGTCGTCCGCGGTCAATTCGGCAACTGTCTCAGTTGCCGTCTTACCTGCTTCCAATAAATCGAGGCCACGGGGCCCAAGCCGTGGGTCGGTGCGATGCTGGGTGCAAACGGCACCAACTCCGGCCCGCGCCCAAGGCACGCGGCAACCCACGCCTATACTCGATGTGGTTACTGCCGCACCGAACATTCCGGTCCTATTGCATTTTCCCACCAGCGAAAATGTCATGCCTTCCTCCCACACTTACGATCAACGATAACACACGTAATTCCTTCTTGGGATGGAAGCAGTTTTTTTAAGCATGCCAGGACTAAACCCACGGTCGATTATATTTTTTTAAAAGCCATGTCTTTCATTTTGAAAGCAACGTGTCCGAGTTTCGTTGCTTTTCTCTCAAGCCACAGCACAACCATTTATGGCCAAAACGCCCGACTTCGCAGGCCCCAGAATTGGTGCTGTAAACACACCCATAAAACCCAAATTTTCGAGGGCTGCCTGAACTATTCTAAAAAAAAACTTGCATACAGGCGCGCTCCACTTTGAGAGGAACAGACTTTGGGGGCACCTTAAAATTTTTCACAACTTAAATAAGGTCACCTCGGTTTCGTACCCGCATCAGGGACAGTGAGAACCCGAAGTGGCCTTAGGTTTTGCTGATTAAGGCTTTCTCGTCGGCCTTAACAACGCCATGCCGAACGGCTTCTTTTCGATCCGGCCGGCGCTGCTTTTGCTGCCGATTTTCGCACCTTCTTTAAATATTTTTGACCTCGCCAATCGTGGCTGCCTTTTACGCAACAATGGCGCAGACTAATTCTCCGTCAGCTGGGTGCAGCCAATGACGGCGCAAGAACGTACTCGTTGTAACTTTGAAAACACCGAGTAATCTTTGCCTTCATTCAGCGGGAGCATTCATCGCTTTCCAGGCAAGTCTAATGTGGGTCGCGCCATCTCTGAAACACCGACGTTAAGGCATAACAACGATCTTGCCGTGCGCCTTACGGTCAGTAAGTAACTTGATGGCATCAACCGTTTTTTCTAGCGGCATGATATGCGTCACGAGAGGCTTGAGACGCCCTTGCTTGTACCAGCCGATCAAGGCTTCGACGGATGCCTCAAGCTTCTCCGGCGCATGCCATCGAAAATACCGCAGAGACGAACCCAGCACGGCGCGGTGCTTTACCAGTATCCGGTTTGCTGGGATCCGCTGCAGACCGCCAGCAAACCCGATAACCAAATAGCGGCCGCCCCAACCGGTCGAGGAAAAAGCGGGATCAAATAAGTCACCGCCGACCGGGTCGTATACCACATCAACGCCCTTGCCGTCGGTGAGCGCCATAACGCGTTCCTTTAGATTTTCCGTCGCATAATTTATGCCTTCGTCTGCACCCCGGCTGGCCGCAGCGGCAAGTTTCTCAGAGGAACTAGCGCCAGCGATCACACGGGCTCCCATCGCCTTACCTATCTCGACAGCGGTCAATCCCACGCCACCCGCCGCTCCGAGCACTAGCATCGTTTCTCCAGTCGCCAATCGTGCCTGCCAGCGGATCGCCACGTCGCTGGATAAATAGGAAACGGGAAAGGCGCCCCCTTCTTCGAAACCCATATTGTCCGGCATCGGAAAAGCATCAGTCTCAAGTGTCACCACCCGTTCCGCAAAACCGCCATAAGCCAGCAACGCCATTGCACGATCACCCGGCTTGAATCTTGTGACACCGTCGCCACAGGCCGCGACGATACCAGCCCCTTCTAGGCCCGGGCTGAACGGCAGCTCAGGTTTAGTCTGATAGTTGCCGGCAACCAAGATCGAATCAGCGAAATTCACACCTGTCGACTTTACGTCTAAGAGAATTTCTCCCGGGCCAGGCACCGGTGCTTCTATATCTTCTACAACCAAACCTTCGACAGGTCCCCAAGCCTTGCAAACAACGGCGCGCACTATTCGAACTCCATTCGTAACGGTTTTATTCGGCCAAGAGATTAAGTTTTCGCATCTATGAGATGTAGCGAAATTTGCGTAATCGGGCCAGTAAAGGTTACCGTTTGCAATAACGCTCACGTGCCTACTCCTCTATTGGAAGGAAAAACGATGAAAGACGGATTGCGTTTTGTAGATTGCGACATGCATATCATGGAACCGGTGGACCTTTTCGACCGGTATCTCGACAAGAAGTTTAGGGACCGAGTGACCCTTCCGGTGGATGCGAAGGGGCAATACAAGCGTGGTATGGTCATCATCGATGGGCAACCGACGAGCTACGATGCCTTGACACAGGAGCATCGCAAACCGAAGAAGGGCCGGGAAAAAGCCGAGATTTCTTCTCAACCGCTTTCGGGTTCACGCATGGCGGACAGCGGTCGTCTCGATTTCGCACTAGAGCGTAACTACGACGCCGTAGCACAGGTGATGGGAATGGAGTTGGAAGGCATCGACATTGCCGTGCTGTTTCCGACTATGGGCCTCAGCCTTCTGGCGCGGGATAATATGGACCCTCAACTCTCCTTGGCCCTGGCACAAGCCTATAACAATTGGATGTATGAGTTCTGTCAGTACAGCCCGGACCAACTCAAATTTGCTGCGATGCTGCCGGTGCATGATGTGAACCTAGCCTGCCAGGAGCTCGTCCGGTGTGTGACCGAACTTGGCGCGACAGGTTCGTTCGTGCGACCAAACGTCATCAATGGACGGTTCTGGCATTCGAATTACTGGAACCCTCTCTTCCAACTTCATGAAGATCTCGATGTTAGCATGGGCTTCCATGAAGGCACGGGCGCGGCAAATTCCTACATGAACACGCTTTATGGTGAGAACCGTTTTTATCGCCATGTGGCGAGCCATTGGATCGAGATGCAGCAATGCATGATTGCTATGCTCATCGCCGGCGTCTTCGAATTTTACCCAAAACTTCGTGTAGGCTACCTGGAAGCACAGAATTCGTGGGTCCCCGGCATCCTGACGCGGATTGAATGGGACTATCCCCAATACCGCGACAGCCATGCCTCTTACCTGTCCCTGACGCCTAAGGAATACTTCCAGCGAAATTGCTGGGCTGCGGTGGAAGGCAGCGAGCCGGAAATTGAAGCCACTGCGGGTCTAATAGGGGCGGATCGTATGTGCATCTCGACCGATTATCCCCATTTCGATTCGAATTTCCCGAACGTGGCAAACAACCTACTAAACAACGTGAAGAGGGAAACTGCGGCTGCAATCTTCATGGGTGGTGCGCATCTGCATAATTTCACCGACGAAGATTTCGCCAAGGCGGATCAGGCGATGGAAGAGAAGCAGAAGGCTATGGCCGCCGAATAATCTGGCTTCTCTTGCAAACAAAAACGGCGCGGAGCCTTAATGGGCCCGCGCCGTAATGTTTTTGTTGAAACGCTATTTCAAGTACGTATCAAGAAACGCCAACAATTTGCCCCAAGCGTCCTCCGATGAACCTTGGCGATAACGCTCGTCATTACAAAAATCCTGAAATCCGTGTCCCGCACCGTCATAGCGGTGAAACTCATGCGCCACGCCCGCTTTAGTCAACGCCGCATCGAGAACGTCAACATCTTCCGGTGAAGGGTTGGCATCCTCGTTTCCAAATATCCCCATCACCGGGCAAGTCATACTGCCACAGAGATCGATTGGGGCAATCGCTCCTTCGCCCATGCTCGACTTGATTCGTCCGCCATAGAGTGTGACGAGGGCCTTATATTGGTTGTTATGGCACGCGTGCAGCCAGGACAGCCGACCGCCCCAACAATGCCCAATGATCCCAATTCGCTTCTCATCGACCCTCCCAGAGCGGCACAAAACATCAAAGGCAGCGTCATAATCAGCGACGGCACGGTCGTCTCGGAATTCTTCTCTCTTCACCGCGATATCTTCATCGGGGTCCCACCAGTGGAACACAAAAGGTGTAACTGAGGCGTATCCGGCTTTGGCCAGACGCTCCCCAACATCGATGGTAAAGGGATCTTTCTCGAGACCTTCGTGCGCGATCGGCAAATGTTGTGCGACAACAACACCTGGGAATGGCCCTGTCCCTTCAGGGTAGAAGGAGAGCATTTCCATAGGACTGCCTTGAATATCGATGGTTTGTTTCTCGTACACGTTTGGATCCTTTCCCGGCACCTATTGGAACTGCGGTCTGATCTGCTCGGCGAAGACACGCATATAGTGGATTTGCCGGTCCAGGTCACCGCGTTCCGTGCTGAACCATATTTTATCTGCCCCAGCCTCCGCCAAAGCACTAATACGCTCAATCCAATCCCCTGCATCACCAGCCAACGCGTAACGTTTCAAAGCGTAGTCTGTAAGGCCCAGCTCGGACATCCGTTTAGGATTGCGGCCAGCCTCAAGTACGTGATCGTACAATTCATAGCCATCCACATATTTTTGGATCTTGTCGCGGAGATTTTTTGGCACGTTTTTGTTGTCAAGACCGAACCACATGGAGTGATTAAGGATCGAAGAGACCGAAGCGTGAATCGCTTCAACCGCTCGCTTGCGATCTATGTCCAAGGAAGACCGGGTCGTAAACCAGACATCAACATCATCGGCCTTTCGCCCTTCTGATAATGCTCCTGCACGGACCCGAGCAATAGTGTCAGATATCACCTCCGGCAACACACCGGTACCAGCAATCACTCCATCGAAGATACGGCCACCTAAATGCAACGTGCGCGGCCCCTCCGCACAGAACGTGATAGGGACGCGCTTTTTCACTGTCTCCTCATGCCAACGCACTCGTTGCGAACGTCCACTATAGGATGAAATTCCATCAGACAGCAGACCACGAATACACGTCACATAATCCTCAATTTGGGCCCGGGTCGCTGCCTTCATGCCGATGTTGTAAACCGCACTATCGCCACTCGCGATATCCATAAACGCACGACCCTCCGTCATCGCATCAATTGAGGCCAGGAAACCTGCCATAACCTGTGGTTCCCGAGTCAATGGGTTTGTAGGGTGCAACCCTACCAAGGCATTCTTCGCAGTTTGCGCAATTAAAGTCGCCCGCACATAGGCGTCGCCACCTATGAAAGTCGTGTCGTAGGTTCCAATCATTTCAACACCGCAATCGTCAATAATCCGGATAAGTTCCGCGAATTTCTCCAGATCAGAACGGTGTGGGAACGGTGCTCCGCCCGAAACCATTACCCCAAAACGTACTTTCATTTGGCCCCTACCCCCATGATATTGCCAGACTCAACGGCAACCTTAGAATGCCTATGCGGTATCTTAAAACTGGCGAAAGGGCGAGACAAAATGATCGACACGTTCATGGAAAACGGCAAAGAGCTTCATCCGGACATGAAACACCTGATAGATGCGCGTACCGCTGCCGGCCCAGCCACAACGATCGAAGAGCAAAGGCGCGCCTGGACCAAATACAGCGCTGCAATGTCCGAACCGAATCCTGCTGACATGAAAGTAGACGACCGCAAACTCGCCTGTAGTCATGGCTACGTCCTCGTCCGTGTCTACCGACCGGCATCCGCTTCCACTGCAGCGCCCTGCATTATCTATTCTCATGGTGGTGGCTTCATGAAGGGTGACCTGGACAGCTCTGATAATTTCGCCTGGGGTCTGTCACAAGAAACCGGCTCAGTTGTCATCAGCGTTGACTACCGTCTGACGCCAGAGCACCCCTTCCCCGCCGCATTCAACGATGTCTACGGTGTGATTTGTTATGTCGCCGAGAACCCCTTGAAATTTGGGATTAATGCAAATTACATCGCGGTCTGTGGTGATAGCGCTGGCGGCAATCTGTCAGCTGCAGCGTGTTTAAAAGCCCGCGACGAGAGCGGTCCCAAGATTATCGCGCAATCTTTAATTTATCCGGGCACCGGATTGGATCAAACGTCTGGGTCTTATGAAGAAAATGCTAACGCTCCTGGCTTAACGAAAGCAGCGACTGAAAAGTACCGTGATATGTACATGACCCGACCGGAAGATCACGAAAACCCCTACGCTAGACCTGTCATCGCAGAAAACCATACCGGGCTGCCCCCAGCTTGGGTGCATACCGCACAACATGATCCGATCCGTGATGACGGAACAATTTACGCCGACAAATTACGCGCTGACGGCAATGATGTAACCTATCGATGCGCTAAACTAATGATCCATGGCTTCCTACGTGCCCGCGCCCTCGGCCCTGGCGGACGTGCTGAGTTCAAAGCGGTAATCGATTGGCTAAACGAAAAGCTTACTTAGCGAGCATTTAGTTCCAGCTTCGAACCATCGGTGAAGCGGGAAAGACGAAACGGTTCCAAATCAAGACGCGATTTTCCGCCCGTCACGAGTTCCGACATTATCAACCCTGTGGCCGCGCCCATACCAAAGCCATGTCCGGAAAATCCAGTGGCAATATAGTAACCCTCCAAATCATCGACACCACTCCAGACCGGTATCGCGTCTGGCGTTACTTCAATCATGCCGGCCCAGCTCTCAGCGACTTCCAACGAACCAAGCTGGGGAAAGTTATTTTGCGCCGTTGTTAACACTTCACGCAGAGTTCCCGCATCGGGGACAGGGTTCAGCACGCGTGTCTTTTCGAATTCCGTGACGTCGTCGCCCGACCATTTCCGCGGGCGCATCAATTCCTTAATGAAATCGCCACCGATCCGCAGGCGAGGCTTCATAGAGGTCTGAAGGGCCGGCAAAAATTCACGGAAATATTTAAAAGCGTCCGGCGTAATTTGGAAATAACTGCTGCCCGACCGCGCTATCGTGTAGCCACCATCCTGCCGTCTCCGCAACGACGCGCCAGGGGATCCAATGCTGCTTTGCGAAATCAGCGGAGCCGGCTTCGTGCGCAGCACAGATGCTTTCACTTTTAACTGTGGAAATTCATGGCCCAGATTGCCTGAAAAAAAGCTCGACCATGCACCGGCGGCGCACACTACGGCCTGGCAACCGATCGCTCCCTTCTCCGTCACAACACCAGACACTTTCCCGGTCACGCTCTCGACCGTCCGTACCGCACATTCCGTCAATACCGTACCACCAAGCTTCTCGAAAGCCTTGGCCACGGCTGGCGCCGCCTTAGCTGGCTCGGCGCGTCCGTCAGATGGTGTGAAGAGACCGCCCTTCCATTTACGTCCCTCACTACCGGTCAATTGATCGACCTCATCTGGCGATAGCATACGACTATCAAGCTGATATTCTTGCGCGTGACCAAGCCATTCTTCGTAGTAGGCGAGATCATCGTCAGATTTTGCAATGTAAAGAGTACCTGCTTGATGCCAACCGACATCTGTTTCTATCTCTTTCTCAAGCCCTTCCCAGATGCGAAGTGACTCAATGATGGCGGGTATCTCACGATAATCGCGACCCTGTTTGCGGACCCAACCCCAATTTCGCGAGGACTGCTCACCGGCCACCCTACCTTTCTCGCACAACACTGTCGGCACACCCCGCTTGGCGAGCTGGTAGGCAGTCATCGTACCGGCGATGCCGGCGCCAATGACAACAACTTCAGTTTGTTTTGGAACGCCACTCAAGTCCGGATCCTCGAAGTTGTGTTTCTTATGTCACATAATGCGGGAATGTTGAGAGCACGCAAGACTATAGAACGTCTCAAAAGATATGCTGGCGGCATATTGTTAGCTTAAAACTTCGCACTTCGTCATTGAGGCCAAATTCATTTCATAGGGCTGTTCCTAGACAACAAGGATTTGGAGCCCAGAAACGCTCTTCTATAAAGTATCACGCTAAGACGCATCGAACCGCATCACTCCACAAAATTATAACCGACGCATTTGAGGATTGGCCGCGGATTAACACCTAGTAAAACGAGGAACCAATGACTTACACCACCGGAGTACTGTTGTTCGAAAATCTCGAGGAACTCGACGCGATTGGGCCTTGGGAAGTTTTCACCATGGCCGCCAATGAGCGGGGTAGCGGCAAGGTCGTAACGATTTCGCAACACGGCGGGCTCGTCCGCTGCGCCAAGGGTCTACGAATCGATTCAGACTACAGTTTCGCCGATGCCCCAAAACTCGATATTATCGTGGTGCCTGGAGGGCAAGGCACTCGCACCGAAGTCAATAACAGGATCCTGATCAACTGGATCGCCAAGGTCTCACAGGAGTGTACCTGGGTGACAAGCGTCTGTACTGGCTCGATGCTACTTGTCGAGGCGGGCCCAGCGCGGGACAAGCGGGTAACATCTCATTGGGGCTTCATCGATACTTTGCGAAAGCGTGGTGGTGCTGCAGAAGTCGTCGACGACATGCGCTTCGTGCGCGATGGCAACGTGGTCACTTCTGCCGGCGTTTCCGCCGGGATTGACATGGCGCTTTGGGTCGTCGGTCAGATGGACGACGTGGCCTTCGCTCGGCATGTGCAACGACGCATGGAATACGACCCAGCCCCACCTTATACAGCTGCCGCATAGGAGCGCTCTCCGGTTTGCAAATCGGGATTGCCAAAATAGCTGGCGATCTGACCCGCTTAAACGCAATCCATCTTTCGCAAAACAAACCGCGAAAGCCACGCGGCGCGACCTCTGTATTTAGACGGCTGACTGCGGCACTCCGTATCGATATTGTAAATCTGATCAAATAGGCGCCCTAAACTCGTCACTGCGGGACACGCAAAATCAAACCACTACAATCAATACCAATGAATACTGTTTTCCTTAGTAAGCGCACCTGCTGTTGGCGTCGGCCTTGAGCGCTAATAGAATGATTTCCACCTATCTAGTGAGGCATCCATGATACGCGGCATAGACCATATTGAGCTAATAGTGCGCGACTTCGACGAGTATGTAGAGTTCCTAAAGACACTCGGCTTCGAGTTACTAACCCATACCAAGCACCACGGTGAGTCCGCAGAATTAAAGCCGCCGGGTGACGATCAACCGATCTTTGAGATCCACCAGGCTACTGGTGAAGAAGTTATAGGCGTAAACCACATCGCCTTCCGGGTCGACGACGTTAATGGCGCACACGGATCGCTCAAGGAACTCGGCATCGCTTTCAGCGGGCCGCCAAAACTGATCAAAGAAACAGGTCGCACCAATATTAATTTACGCGACCCAGATGGTTGGCGGCTGCAATTGGTCGATTCGGAGCGAATGCCCCCGGACTAAACGACCGAAGATGCCGTTATCCCGCCTCTTATTCCGCTACCGGATACCCGACGCGTTAACCAAATTTCACGTTAGGGTCCAAAGGAAAAATCGGCCGCTCCAAAGATTTATAGGGGAACTGGCCGAGATCGGCGCTGCCAACACCAACCGCATTACACTCGACCACATGCGCGGCGATGGCGCCAAAGGTCGGGCGATATTGGATCTTTGATTTCAATAAGATAAATTTTTTGGACAGGGGGTCGATACCAAGGAAGCGAAACATATCGAGGTCTAACGGCTCCACCCGACCTTCACAAACTACAATTTCAAGCGTTCCTGTATCAAATACCACGGTGCGACCGAGATCGACCCGCATGCCCGTAAAGACCGGGCCAAGTACCGTAAAATTTCCAGCCGAAATCGATGTGACACGGCCCGTCAAAGTCAAAGGTTCGCCGGATTTTTTAATCGCCTGCAAGTCGAATTTACCGCCAACGGCTACCGTGACTTCAGCGCCGATCCCGGCAGTAATCAACGCGTCCACCGCTAACGGATCATAAATCGGTCCGGCCAACATATCCGTCAGGCCCTGTTCCACCGCTTCCCGAACCAACGCCATGCAATCCAGGGTACCCCCCGAGTTGCAGTTATCGGCCATATCCAAAAGGATAATAGGCTTCCCCTCCAGCGCCTTCGCATGGGTGACCTGCCCAGCATAGGGAGGAATTTCATAAAGGAAGTTCTCTCGTTCCTGCCAAATAAGCTCAACGATACCTCGACAAACCACCGCGCCCTCCGCTGCCGCATCATCAGTCACAGCGAGCGCACTCATCCGCGTATACGGTGTATCGGCAAGCGGAAAGCCGGGGAAAACGCTGACTGCGAGAACATTGTCCGTCTCCAACGCCTCAACCTGGGCCATAATCTCGCGCATTGGCGGCTGATCAGTCGCCTGACGCAGTATATTTGTCAGCAAAGGACAATGATCAAAGGACAGATGCGGAGAAATCCGACCGTCTATTGTATCTAACAGTAACTGGCCGACACGATGCCCTGTTTCGTACATATCGAGATGCGGATAGGTCTTATAACCTAATGCAATGGTGCAATGTTCAACCATTCGCGCTGACAGGTTAGCGTGGAAATCCAGCGCTACCCCGATTGGAAGGTCCGGTGCAACCTCACGAATACGGGATAGTAACTCCCCCTCACCGTCCTCGTATTGTTCTGACACCATCGCGCCATGGAGGTCGAGTAGCAACCCGTCGCAGCCCTTCGCCAAAACAGCACAAATCTCCCGCGCTACCTGGTCAAACGCATCCTGCGAAACCGGGCCACTAGGCACCGTCCGAGCCGCCACAGGAATAACGATCTCCGCGCCGATCTCCTCCGCGAGGGCGATAAAGGCCCCCATGGGGATACGCGTTCCCTTGAAATGATCATATGCTTTGACGCCCCGCAGCGGACCACGTTCCGGACCTAGGCTCTCGACCGGTGTTGGAAGCGGCGAGAAGGTATTCGTTTCATGCTTCAGCATCGCGAGTACAAGTTTCATGACAGCATTTTCCTCTTTATCACATGCCGGTGCCTCAAAATTCCGGCTGAAGCCATCCATTTGGATGCAACGGTCCTGGCTGATATAAGCAGCCGGAATTTGCGGGCGTAACGTCCGGAAAGACAAGAGGAAGGATTGGGAATCTCATGGCTACCTATGGTCCGTTTGACGATATCGAAGTAACTGTCGACAACTTCGTCGCAACTGTCGAAATCCAACGCCCGCCATTCAACTATTTTGACTACGCGCTAATCCAGCAAATCGCAGACGCATTTGAAGCGTTCGACCTGGATACCGGCGTTCGGTCTATCGTGCTATGCGCACAGGGCAAGGCATTTTGCGCCGGCGCTAATTTCGGCGATCGCAGCCGCTCTTCTGAGAATTCCGACAGCGGCAATCATCTCTACGTCGAAGCGGTTCGCCTGTTCAAGACAGGTAAGCCAGTGATTGGCGCGATCCATGGCGCTGCGGTGGGTGGTGGTCTCGGGCTCGCCATGATGCCTGACTTCCGTGTCGGCTGTCCGGAAAGCCGCTTCGCCGCCAATTTCACCCGACTGGGTTTTCATCCGGGCTTCGGCCTAACCTACACATTGCCGAAGATCGTAGGCGAAAAAAACGCAGAACTGATGTTTTACACAAGTCGGCGTGTTAAAGGCGAGGAAGCCTACCGTTTGGGCTTACTGGACGAGATTGTGCCGCAGGAGCAGGTCCGCGATGCCGCCATTGCGCTAGCCACAGAGATAGCTGAAGCCTCCCCACTTGGCGTCACTCAAACCCGTGCGACTATGCGTGCCGGCATTGCAGACAAAGTACGTGCAGCGACCGATCATGAGCTAGAAATCCAAAACAAGCTGCGTGTGACAAAGGATTTTCAAGAGGGCGTCAAGGCCATGGCCGAACGTCGTGTACCGAACTTCACCGGAACCTGGGACGCGGCATAACAGCCCTAGTAATGCTAAATTCAGTCAAATAAAAGAGGGGCAGGCGGTTCCACCTCCCCTCTTAAACTCTTGAGAAGTACAAGTTAGGCGGTGGCTTCCGTATCACGGATAGCCGCGATAAAACCGACTCTAACCTCATGGTAGTTAGGGCAGTTGCTGCTCTCTACCCTTTCCCAAAAAATTTGTACTCCGCCTTCTCGGAAATTACCGCATTGCGGCATTTACGTATTTTTTGAGCAGACGCCGGTCAAGTCTACATCAAGATTTGAACAATAAGTTAAACGTTGGGCTGAGACAGCGATCACATCAGAAACCATATTGCCGCCAGTAGTCCTGTCCCGCTTCTATGCACCTCGCAACATGTCCGGACTTGCCAGATGGATGGTCCTCACCGAGCGGCATCTGATCCTAAAGATGTACCCCGGCCCGTGCATCGCTCAGCTTTGGGCAACAGCAACAGTTTTACTTTATGGTCACTTCCTCCAACTCAGCGCCAAACACATGCTTATACAATTTCATGACACGGTTCAGGTGGATGGCCAGGATCTCAGCTCATACGTAAGAATTTAGTGGTTGATCTAATTCTTGCTTCTTTGTGAAAAACGCACCGATGGCGCAGTCCATTGCAAATTCTTAATGAAAGGATCCAGTCAGGAAGCCGCAAACGTCTCAAGAAAACTAATGATCGCGTGCGTTCCGGATCGCCTGCCACACCCGCTCTGGCGTAGCCGGCATCTCGATATGTCGGATATTAAACTCCGACAGTGCGTCAACTATCGCTCCGATCACCGCAGCAGGCGCGCCCGTCGCACCGCCTTCTCCACCGCCTTTAACGCCGAACCTGGTGCTGGGTGCGATGACCTCGTTGAACTCCAAATCGTAGTTCAACAGATCATCAGCGCGCGGCATCGTATAATCCATAAAGGAACCAGCAATAAGCTGACCGCTATCAGAGGCATAGACACCATTTTCCATAAGCGCCTGACCAACGCCTTGCGCGATACCGCCATGGGTTTGGCCGTCAACAATTAACGGATTGATGATCCGCCCGACATCGTCGATGGCCGTATAACGAACGACCCGGACGATACCGCTGTCGATTTCAACTTCAACTTCGACTACATGGGTCCCGTTTGGGTAGGCGGGAATCAGTTCGGTCACTTGCGCCGCGCCTTCCAGTCCGCCGGTCAGTTCCTCCGGCAAGCCTTCCTGACCTGCCGCTTCGAATATGCCGAGACTTCGATCGGTGCCCATGATGCGGAACTCTCCGATGGCATACTCGATATCGGCTGGATTTGCCTCTAGCACGTGACCTGCGATGCGCTTGCCTTTCTCGATGATTTGATCGGCAGAGAGCCCGAATAGATGACCGGCCAGCCGCATAGAGCGAGAGGAATGCGACCCGCCGCCAATCTTAACGAAAGCCGTGTCACCTGCCCGCAGCACGATACTTTCAAACGGAACCCCCATCATGTCGGCCACGACTTGGGCGTAGGCCGTCTCGTGCCCTTGCCCGCTTGCCTGAGTGCCGATGATTAACTCGATGCGGCCCTCTGGCAGGATTTTCATTTCACCCCTCTCCGCAGGCCAGCCTGTTGCGGTCTCAACGTAGTTGGCGATACCAATACCACGCCGAAGACCGCGCGATCTTGCCTCGGCGCAACGTGCCTCGAAACCGTGCCAGTCGCCGCGTGCGAGTGCCATATCCATGCCTCGCTCAAATTCACCACTGTCGTATGTCATGCCAGTCGGATTGCTGTAGGGAATCGCTTCTGGCGGGATGAGATTTCGGCGGCGTAATTCAACGCGGTCCATGCCAATCTCAGCCGCGGCCAAGTCGATCAGACGCTCCATAACAAATATCGCCTCCGGTCTCCCGGCACCCCTATAAGCAGTGGTTGGGGAGCTATTAGTCAGCACACCTTTCGACACGACATGGGCGTGCGGGATGTCGTAAACGCTCGTAGTGACCGATGGTCCGCGTGCCAGTGGTACATACGTAATCGCATGTGACCCCATATCTCCGTAATTCTCAGTCCGCATGGCTAGGAACTTGCCGTTAGCATCGAGCGCCAGTTCCGCACGGGTCAACAGGTTCCTGCCGCTATAGTCGCTTAGAAAGCATTCGCTGCGATCCGACGTCCACTTTACTGGGCGACCTACCCGCTTCGCCGCCCACAACACCAAGGCGAACTCCGAATAGGTCGAGTTGCGAGTTCCGTACCCACCGCCGACGTCGCGGCTGATGACCCGCATACGATCGGTATCAACCCCGAAAACAGGCGCGAGCTCGTTCATAAAACGCACGACACCTTGTCCTCCTGCATTAAGGACAAATCCGCTTTCCGAGTACTCCCCGATAGCGGCGCGAGGGTCCATGGGAACGCCTGTTACCCGATTGTTGAAAGTCTCAAATCGAACCGTGTGCGCCGCGCGCGCGAAAGCCGCGTCAACCGCCTTGGCATCGCCCTTCACATCGTTAACGATGATATTGCTAGGCACCTCATCCCAAATTGCTGGCGCACCGGACGCCGTCGCAGACTTTATATGCGGCAGGGCTGAGAGCGGCTCCGTTTCAACATTTATAAGTTCTGCGGCATCCTTTGCCTGCGATAGGCTTTCGGCGACAACCACCGCCAACCCTTCGCCGACACGCCGTATCTTCCCGACCGCTAGCGGATAGAGTGGCGTTTGAAAGATCGGCGCACCATCCCGATTTATCAGCTCGGCATCCTTGGGATTGCCATACTGAACAATCGGCACCAAGCCGTCCGCCAGATAATCGTCTGCGATCATCACCGTCAACACGCCAGGCGCATCTGCCGCGGCCTCGGTGTCTATCGCCTTTATCCAGGCGTGCGCTTCCTGTGCACGCAGTACATACAGATAAACTTGGCCAGGACGGTTCAGATCGTCACTGAATTCACCGGCGCCGGTAAGCAGGCGGTAGTCTTCGACCCGCGGACGATGCTCGCCGATATAGCTCATTTCGGTCGAGTGTTCACCGTGGCCAGTGTGTAGCCAGCGAGATCTGACATGGTCTCCGGATCAAGCCCTGGCCCGGTCGCTAGGAAGCGTTTGATAGTTCGGATCGCTGCTACGTCGTAGCCAGCGAGTTTATCCAGTAGAGCTGACTGCGCAGCGTCGAGCCCATCATCAGGCACAACCTGGCTCACCAAACCAACCGAAAGCGCTGTAGATGCATCGATTTCGTTCATCGAATAGACCATGTTCGCAAGCGCTTTCGGTGCAACCTTGGACAAAGCGGACATGGCCAAAGTCGGTGCCGTACCGTGTGCCATTTCCGGTAGCGCGAACTTCGCGCCTTCGCCTACGATTGCAACATCTGAGCCACCAACCAGAGCACAGCCGAACCCTAGCGCCTTGCCCTGGACCACAGTCACGATCGGTGCCGGACAGTTACGGAAGGCCTTGTAGACACCATGAATTTTGCTGAATACCTTGCCGTGCAACTCGAATGCAGAACTCGGCGGCGGACCACTTGGTCCCTTGGGATCCCGGCCATGGCAAAAATCCTTGCCCGCCCCACGAACCACAATACCTCGCAAGTTTTGATATTCCGCAAGCGCGTTCACATGCTCTGCCAGCTGCTGCATCATCGCATGAGTGATGACATTACCGCGGCGCGGCCGATTTAGCGTGATAAAGGCAAACGAGCCTTTCCGCTCAACGAGAATGGGTTTTGCCATCGACGGTGCCTCCCGTTTCGTTAGAGGTCCAGCTTACGAATTGAACCCGCCACGGCAAGCACAGCGTCGACAGGAAACCATCTCCGCGTGCCAGCTTTTACGCAACCGCAAAAAAGTTCGCTTAATGCGGCGTGTCCAACGCGTCCCACGATTGACCAACCCGGTCCAAGGATACGAACTCCCGCAGGTCGCCACGACCGACAGAACCGAAGTTCCCCATTGGATAGCCAATTGGCAGGATGGCATAGGATCGCATCCCCGGTGGTAGTTCGAGCGCCTTCTCCGATTCCTCTTCGAAGAAGAGGTGGCGGGTCGTGAGGCTAGCGCCAAGGCCAAGGGCGCGAGCGGCAAGCAACATATTTTGTACTGCTGGATAGATAGAAGCACCTGCTTTCCTATCTGGAGGTATCAGCGGATTGTCGTGTTTGAGACAAGCGACGATCCAAATCGGCGCCTCATGAAAATGATCCGTCAAATACTCAACGGCCATATGTTGTCGATGATACTTCTCAGCTGAAGAGCCCGCAGGCGTCGGGTTGTCTGCATATCGGGGGCTGACAAATTCATCGAACGCTTTCTTGTACCAGACCTGCACTGCCTTCTTGATAGCCGGATCTTTGATGACGATGAAATGCCATGTTTGCAGGTTCGCACCATTGGCCGCACGGGTACCCGCTTTAAGAATTTTTATCACCAAATCATCTGAAACCGGATCCGGCTTCAGACGACGCATCGCGCGCGTCGTATACAGAACGTCGAATAAATTTAAGGAAGAGAGATCGATTGATGTTTCCGCCATGATGAATTTCCCCTTGTTAGTTTGGCGTAATATGGCGCAACGATCCGACGCAACAGACGCGATCTTGAGCACAAATTTATGAAAAAAGGCCGCCACAAGGACGGCCCTTTTACGAAAACGCGAATGGCGCCGTTATTCTGCCGCAACCGCCGGATCGGCGAACAATGTACCTACATAGAAGCCACGCCGCTTCAAACTCTTCACGAACTCGTCATTAAAGTGGCTTACGACGGATCCGGTGACCGTCTCGTTGGCCAGCAGCGCGTCGGACCAGGCCTGAACAAGAGGAAAATCCTTCAGAACACCCGTCTTTAGCTTGGCCTCGACAAAGGCGAAACGTTGCAGGAACGGCGCGTAGGCCGCGTCGACAAGGCACAGCTTGTCACCGTTGAAGTAAGGTCCGTCGTTGTCACGCTCTTTTTCCAACGCCTCTTCTAGCTTGACCACACGCTTCGGCGCTTCTGCCAGCCCTGCATGCATTTCCGCCTCGGACTTGGTATAGTAAATTCCACTCAAACCCTTTGCAAAATCCGGTACGAAGTCCGTCCAAGCGCGGTTGCGGGCCCGATTGATTGAATCGGCAGGATGCAGATGCGGTTTGACCATCTCATCAAGATACTCGGCGATCGCGTTTGACTCGAACAACGGCGTGCCATCGACCAGCAACACGGGGACCTTACCGTGCGGTGAAATTTTCAGGAACCAATCAGGTTTTTCCTGCAGGTTGATATAGGTGACCTCGAAATCGATATCCTTGGCACGCAAAAGAATCACGGCGCGCTGGACCCAAGGTCATGTATAGGAACTGATCAGGTGATATTTCACTGCCATATCGTTGCCTCCTCCAAAGTGATGCGTCGCTCATTCAACTAAAGCGACAATAAGGCTGGTGTTGCGCGGGTGTCAAAATAGCCGATCATTCATCCCAATTTCTTAAATTTTCCAGCGCTTAACCAGGCGTTGGTTTCCACCCATAGACATTGGCACAGCTGCCGCCCATTAAGGTCGCGCGTTCACTGTCGCTCAAACGGTCGTTAAGACGAAATGGCTGGACCGCCTGCTCATAATTGACAACAGCGAAGGCGCGGGTCCAATCAGTCCCCCACAAGCAGCGATCCAGTCCCCAGGCGTCGAACACGCGCGCCAATGGGTCCCATATATCCTGGAAGGGGTATTTCTCCTTAGACAGCGTGCAAGCGCCACTAACCTTGATTACTGCATTCTTGCGCTCCGCCAGTTCCAGCACCTTCGCCAGTTCAGCCCAGGGCTCTGGCGGGGCAGGCGGAGTACGTGGTTGCAGTAGACCCAGATGATCAATGACGAAACGCGTATCGGGGTGCCGGTCTACCAATTCAATCCCAGCGTCTAAATTGCCCCAACACAGCATGTTAACAGGGAAATCGTGCCGCACCGCTTCGCGCAGGATCAAATTGATGCCCGGATCGTCAGGCATATGGCCAGCTTCTCGGGCCATCATAATACGGATGCCGACCGTACCAGGCGTATTCTTCCAGTCGGCAATGACCTCAGCAGCCG
This sequence comes from Rhodospirillaceae bacterium, assembly GCA_002717185.1. The sequence continues at coordinate 8,048 of PBDC01000019.1, read as the reverse complement.
CGGGATCATTCGGGTCAATCGGCTTAATGAGACCAAACTTTCCGGGATACGCTTGATGCACCTCCAGCGCGTAGCTGGCGTCGTATTGGTACATTGAGAAGGCAGAGACGAAGATCGCACCATCAACGCCAACCGCATCCATCGCGTGCACCATTTCCTCACCCGTAACGTGGTCAGGCCAATTCGGAACCGAGTGCCATGGACGTTCAGGCGTATTAGCTTCGTAAACATGAACTTGGGAATCGATGATTTGCATCGGGTGGCTCCTCTGTGTTGCATGAGGTTTCCGCATTGCAACAGCCAGAAGCCTCTCCGTCCAGAGTGGACAAAACAGGCCGTATAGCCGAGTGACGCTAGATATTTAGCGCCACACGCGGCAGGCAGTAAATTTGCTGCCGCGATGTACGAAGGTGACTTGTTGCGAAAATTCCCTCATGTGTTGGCATATATGGCCGACTGCATCTCGAAACTTGCGACTTCACAGAGTAAAACTGACGAAACTACTTTTAGTGTCTTCTTACGGGGTGGACTGATTAGGACGCCCGTTTGAATGGTTGAATTCAGCAGAATGGTACAGGCTGTGACAGCATCGGTCTCTAGACAACCAGACAAAAAAATCAAACACATAGCGATCATCGGCGCAGGCGCTGCCGGAATCTGTATGGCCAAATACATGCGCGAGGCCGGTTTCGACGTCACGGTCTTCGAAATCGGTACCAAGATTGGTGGTATGTGGTGTTATGAGAACGACAACGGCTTGTCTTCAGCCTATCGTACCTTGCACATCAACACGTCGCGCGGTGTGACGCTGTTCCATGATTTGGATTTCAACGCGGATGTTCAATCCTTTCCCGACCACTGGGACATGCACCAATATCTGGAGGATTACGCCAAGCATTTCGATATCGTGCCGTTGATCCGCTTCAACACGACGGTCACTGACATTCATCCGGCCTTCGATCCGGCGACCGAGACGCCACGGTGGAACCTGGAACTGGAAAACGGCACTATAGAGACCTTTGACACGGTGCTTGCTGCCTCCGGCCATCTTTCCGACCCGCTGCATGTCCCTATGTTTCGCGATGATTTCGCGGGCACCTATGTCCATTCACACCACTACAAAGAGCCGGAAAACTTTGTCGGCCAGCGCATTTGTGTGATTGGTGTCGGCAACAGTGCGTGCGACATTGCCAGCGACGTTTGCGTGACATCGCCCCGTTGCGTGCTGGTCGCCCGCTCCGGTGCGATTATTCTTCCGAAACTGTTCTGCGGCATCCCATTCACGGATATTACACGTAAAATCCAACGCCACTGGATACCAGGATGGCTACGTCGCAAATTGACGGGTATCCTGACTTATCTCGTCCATGGCGACATGAAGAAGCTAGGCTTCCGACCAATGGAAAAACGCGTGCACACCACCAGCAACGGCACAATCGTTACCGACATCGCCTACAGCCGTATAACTGTGAAGCACGGAATCGAAAAAATCGACGGCAAGACCCTGCACTTTACCGACGGCACGTCGGAAGAATTCGACACAATCATCGCCGCAACGGGCTACCAAATACAGCTGCCCTTCGTTTCGCGCAAAATTGTACCACTCGAAAATAACAAACTTAGGCTCTACAAGCGGATGGTGCAGCCAGGTTGGCCCGGCCTTTACTTTCCCGGTTTCTTCAACACTGACACCGCCCTTAATATGATTTTCGAACATCAGGCCCGCTGGATACGCGACATCGAGTTGGGCGACGCAGTGTTACCGAGCGAGAGTGATATGTGGGCTGATATCGAAGCACAGGAGCGCTGGGTTGGCGAACGTTTCAAGGAGACGCTTAGGCACACGATCGAGGAAGAGCACGTCGTCTATCTGAGCGCGCTTAAGAAATCCATGCGGCTAATGAAGCGGTTGGCGAAGTTGCGTCAACGCATGACCGTCACACCATAAACCAAGCACGGAAACCCCTCCCCGCGACGTTAATGTTTCGAGTAGTTTGGTTAAGCACGCACACGGATCTTCTTGCTAGTCGGAAAACCATGCATCCCGTTGCTTGCGAAGACGTAAGCGTTCGATCGAAGCGGATCGCCGCTGACGGTGATCAGAATATCTTCCGGATTTTCAACAATCGGCACCAGGCGCTGCGGATCATCGTTCTCCGCAAAATGCGGAGCAGCCGTACCATCAGCCACCAATTGGCCCAAACTGGGACCACCCGGAAGCAAATTGGTCCAATGGCCGATATAGCATTCCAATTTCACCGCTGGCAATCGCGCATGCTCGTACAAAGCTGTGCGGAGGCCATCCTTTGACATGCCGGCGATTTGTAATGTCTTAGCAACAAGTGGGCTAATAACTAACAGCGGCCGATAAGTGCCACGCGCGAAACCTACCGTAAAGATGAACTCCCAGCTGGTATGGCGGACCAGCCCGTCTGCTAGATAGCGGACGATTTCCTGCGAGTCGTTGCCGTATATCGATCCGATCCCGCCACCGCTGGTGAAACGACCGATGGTCACAAGGTCCTCGCTAGGACCGAACCCACGTTCCTCGCCAAAAGTCGCCCAGCCGATCGACCTGGCTGCCATCTCATGTTCCGCCAAAACGACACGCCAGGTGTGCCCAAACGTTCCTTTGTCAGCACCCTCGGGCAGAATTCCAGCTACATTGCGCTGATACAGCCTGATAAACCGGCCAACACTGGTATTCGCTTGATAACCGTCTCTTAGCGCCACTCCCGCGCAGTTGAAGCCCAACCCCTCGATAACCGGGCCGCTCAGAATAATCAGCGGATCACCACCTGTCGTATCCCCGCTATGCTCGACGCCATAGGCCGGGTCACACAGCACCTCAGCGATGGCGATCAACACAGGCATGTATTCCGGTCGGCAATTCGCCATGACACCGTTGATTGCCACGTTCTTGACAGTTGCAGACGATCCGGCCGGCTGAAGGACACCAATTATACGATCGGGATCGTCATCAGTATGTTCCAGAAACGACGCGACCCGATCCCGCGACGGCGGCACGATGGCAAGTCCATCACTCCATCGCCTGTCTAAAAAAAGTTGATTGATCGTGTCAAAATTGCCGCTACCAACGATCGTATCGTTGGTAAAATTTTCAGCGATTGCGCAAGACACAGCTGGTTCAAGCAGACAGCGAATGACATCCGGTGTCGTGACCTCATCGATGTTACGCCGCAGATCCTCGGCTGACTGCCCATCCACATGGCCAACAATTCGAGCGATGGGGATCGTCTCAACCCCTAATCCCGGCATGATAGCCGTCGCCTGCCCGACGAAACCATCGCAGATGAGGGATGCCGTCGGGACACCCAATTTCTCAACCGCAGCGCTGGCCCGCATCACGGCGGGCGTGCAAGCGCCTCAACAACCTATACCACTGACTACGGCATCGACTCCCAGCTGCTTCAATCGTTTTGGAAGTGCGGCCACAACCGCGTGTTCCTCTCCCCCAAAGATAGGCCCGAAAGCGTCGTAATTCACGAAGTCGAGGTCATCGAACCTTTCGGAAAGGCTCTTCCGCAGCATTGGAAAAATCTCTTCACCGCGAAACATATCGTCCCACAGAAAACCGATCCGCTTACCTTTAAGATCGCCGCGGGGCGCCGGCGCCACAACATCGATGGCACTGACGCCACCAGGCCATAACGCCTCAAATTCTTGGCTATCCACCATTCGTTAAACTCCATCCCGAATTGTAACGTTCAAGCAGGAATAACCGCCTCGCCCTTAGTCTGCGTACGCCACATGAAGCGGTTATGTTTCTCGTCAACTGGATGGCGCATGTGCAGCAACATGCGATTGTCCCAAACGACAACCTGCCCAACCTGCCATTTATGCCGATAACAAAATTGCGGCTGGGTCGCATGCGCCCAGATCTCGTCGAGTAACAGCTCGCTCTCCTCTAGTGGCAGCCCAGGAATATAACCGTTGGTTCGACGGCCTAGGAAAACCGCTTCTTCACCCGTGGTCGGCACCTTGCGAAGAATGGGATGCGCGTGGCCCATAGCCTCGATCGGAGAGGCGGGTGGCGACATGCCGGGGCGCAATTCACCACTACTTCCGTATGTGGAATCGTGCTTCGCTGCAAGGTCTCCAATACGCGCCCGAAGCTCCGGTGGCAGAGCCTGTGCAGCCATCACTTGACTGCAAAATCCGGTGTCGCCGCCCTCATCAGGGATGACCCGAGCATGCAGCAGGCTGAAAGTCGGCGGCACCGGAACGTAGGACATGTCGGAATGCCATTCCCACTCACCGAAAAATTTCTTCTTGCGTTCTCTGCGCTGCAAGGTCCTCGGATCGAGATTACCGATAAAGGTCATGTAAGGATCAACGCCATCAGCCTCGAGACGGGTAACCTGCTCCTCAAAGGTCAGATGTTCCTCACCTTCCGGCATCATCTTGCCCATGCCATTGATAAGGCCGGGTGCCACCTCCTTTGTGCCGAAAACCGTGGTGATCGCATGCAGTTCATCCTCTTCGATCATGCGCTCGAAGGCGAAACAGATTAGACCATGACGGTCACGATAGACCGCCCAAATCGCCTCACGCTGCGCGTCGGTGATTTGTCGAGGCTCCAGCCCTGAAATTTCGGCGCCGAACCGGGCCCCTTCCAACGGCTCTATCGTCAATCCGGCCTCTTCGGTCATATTCCGCTCTCCCTTGCGTTGTCTCACACACGACGCGTTATATCACCGGCCTATCCCGTTAAGGAAGAAAGGCCAATGGACGCCTCCACATCGCATCGACGCCGGCCTCATAGACGTTGAGGGAAGCCACAAATTGAATACCCTGATCGCCAAACGCATATCCTTGAATACCGTCCTACCGCTTGATCTTCGTGGCGCGGATCCAGGCGGTCCAATCTTTCTTAATCAGGTTGCCGAACATCGTTTCCGATGCACTATCGGCATAAGCGTTCGCGCTGTTCACGAAATTGATCTTATTATCGCGCGCTAGATCGGGAAACTTGCGCAGCATTGCTTCGCTAATCGTGGCATTGAAGGCGCGGACTATTTTTATCTATCAGCGGGTCACTTCGTGATATTGGCGGCTTAGGCCAGAACAAATTCTCCTATGGTCGCCAATGCACCGAAATCGATTCTTAAGTTTTTCACTCTAGTCTATCTCGTTGCGATCTTTTGCAACCTATCTTGCATAGCTTGAAGTCCACACAATTTTGTCCGTCGCGTATCAATTCAGTTCGTTAGGGCCAAACCGGATGCGGCAAATCGTCCAACTCCGGCTGAATAAGGCATACGTCCCTTGTCCGAACCGACCCAAGTGAATAATCCAAGTGCTAAATATCATTCGATTGGCACAGGAGCAGTGATGCCAGGACTACATCGTGAAATCGACCCGGATGGGCTGCTAGAATATTCGGTTGTATTTACAGATCGATCGCTGAATCACATGTCGCAGTCTTTCCAAGGGGTCATGCGGGAGATTTCGTCGACCCTGAAACAGGTTTATAACGCGGCGTCACTCGCACTAGTGCCTGGTGGTGGGACCTACGGCATGGAAGCGGTCGCTCGGCAATTCGCAACCGACCGAAAATGTATGGTAATTCGCAACGGCTGGTTCAGCTTCCGCTGGTCACAAATCCTAGAGACCGGCAACATCCCCTCGGAGACCATCGTGCTGAAAGCACGTCCTGTCGACAATGGTCGGCAATCCGCTTTTACACCTGTACCGATTGACGAGGCGGTTTCGACCATCAAGTCTGAACGCCCGCAAGTCGTCTTCGCCCCGCATGTAGAAACTTCATCTGGCATGATCCTACCGACAGACTATATGCGCGAGCTGGCTGATGCAGTGCACGAGGTAGGCGGCCTGTTCGTGCTCGACTGCATAGCGTCAGGTGCGATCTGGGTGGATATGGCAGAAGCTGGCGTAGACATCCTAATCAGCGCTCCTCAGAAAGGGTGGAGCGCCTCACCCTGCTGCGGCGTCGTGATGATGAGCGAAAACGCTCGCATCGCAATAGAGACCACGACCAGTAGCAGCTTCGCTTGCAACTTGAAGCAATGGCTAGAGATTATGGAGGCCTATGAAGGCGGTGGACACGCCTATCACGCAACCATGCCGACAGACGGGATCGTGACGTTCCGTGACTCGATGAAGGAAACCGGCGAGTACGGGTTCGAGAAAGTTCGGTTGGAGCAGCAGGAACTAGGTGACCGTGTCCGCAGTCTGCTGACAGAAAAGGGCTTCAAGAGTGTAGCAGCGGAAGGCTTCCAGGCGCCCGGTGTTGTCGTCTGTTACACCGATGACGGTGACGTGCAGAACGGAAAGAAATTTGCCGCCCAAGGCCTTCAAATCGCTGCGGGAGTTCCACTGCGCTGCGACGAGCCCGAAGGTTTTCAGACCTTCCGGCTGGGTCTCTTCGGTCTAGACAAATTGCACAATATTGACCGGTCCGTTGCATCACTTTCATCAGCACTCGATGCGGTGACAGAAGAAAAAAGCATTCGTTAGCCCTTTGGATCTCGCTAAATAGTGCGGCAGCGCCGCCAGAGATTAGGAGCGACCCGGACATTCATGAAACGCCGGCGCCAGGTCCCAACAAGTCGCCGGCCCAGCCACCACGATCAGGCCCGATGACCTGTCCCAGACCAAACACCACGGTGAAATAGCCTATCCAGGCCGCCCAAGCCGCCAGTGCCTGCGCCAAGCGAATAATGTTCGTAGTCAGAGCGACGACCACGAGGAAGGTACTGCCAAATAGCGCGCAGGACAGCATTAGCACTGTGTCCGAATTGTCTAACAGTGACAACAGTGTGGCAGTCCCGGTTGCCCCGGTAATCAGACCGAGCGACTGGCCATTGCCCACCGGCAAGACACGTTTCAAAGCAAGAAGGAAGCGATGGGCATGATGCCGAGCAGGGTCCACCGCTACCGCCAAGTACAAAACATATGAAGAGAGGCCGCGATCCCATAAAATAGTTGCAAGAGCCAGGAAGCTAAAACCATCACAACCCTATCCTCTTACGCTTAACGGTAGTTCTGATTTTCTTGCACCAAACGTAAATCTAAAGGACCGGCCCATGACCGAAATCGATAATGGCCTAAACGTCTGGCAGATGACCAGCAACCACAACCGGATGATCGACCTTCAGGAAGACGCTTCAACACCAAAGGACGGGCCGGTGGAATTGGCCTATTTCGGCAGCTCCGCCTTCCGCATCACCTCCCCTCGCGGCGTTTCGGTAATGATTGACCCATGGCGCAACCATCCATCCCGAAAATGGGACTGGTATTTCCACGATTTCCCTATCGTACCCGTCGATATAGGGACCTCAACGCACGCCCATTTTGATCACGACGCATTGCATAGGCTCGACGCCCACGTGCTGCTCGACCGGTTAATTGGCATGTATAAGTTCGGCGACATGACCATCTACGGGCTGGCAGACAAACATGCGGTAGACTCGACATGCGCCATCTACGACTATAAAAAAATTCATAAGCGCTTCAACGGCATCGATATCGAACCACCGAGCAATCCACGCTCTTGGGATCATTGCTTGATCGTCGTCGAGACTGGCGGCATGCGAATTGTGCATTGGGGCGACAATCGTCACAACCCACCCGAAAACATCTGGAAAGCGCTCGGTGACATCGACATCGCCCTGCTTCCGATCGACGGCTCGCAGCATGTCATGGGCCATGTGCACGCAGAATCGATTATCGACCGGCTCAAACCGCGGGTGATAGTGCCGCATCACTATTATATATGGGATGTGCTACAGCGGCAGAGCACTTTGCAGATCGCGGACGACTGGGTGAACAGCCGCGAACAGGTTGAACGGATCTGCGGCCCGACCAAGGTCTACGAGATCAAAGCGATGGATAAGATGGAACAAGTCGTTCATTTTTTCGGCGGCAATGTCGCCTTTGACAAGGACGACTGGATGAAGAACGGCCGTTAGTGAGCCAAAAGGCCATCCTCTTTTAAAGAGTTCTTGGGACAGATACCTTATTTCATGATGCTCGACATAGACGCATTGAAGGGGCGTAAAATG
>PBDC01000018.1 GCA_002717185.1 Rhodospirillaceae bacterium | reverse complement strand
TCGGAATTCTTTACGCAATTTCACCAAAAACTTCCGACATAGAACCATGGATGACGCCAGTCGGCATGTCGCTTGTCGCCTATTTCGCTTTTTCCGTACTGCGGGTTTGGTTGGCTTATCAGATACGGCTACCAGCCTGGTTCCTGGCACTGTCAGTCGCGGCCGATCTGGCCTTGTTGATGATGCTAATTTGGAGCTTCCACATCCAATACGATCAGCCGGCATCTTTCTATCTGAAGGCCCCGACTCTTCTTTACGTTTTTATTTTCATCGCCTTGCGGGCGATCCGGTTTGAAGCCCGTTATGTGCTGCTGGCCGGACTGGTTTCCGCACTGGGATGGCTAGCGCTGGTCTTCTACGTCGTATCGATAGATCCGCAAGAAAATATGATCACACGCAACTATATCGCCTACATGACGTCCAACGCGATTTTGCTCGGTGCAGAATTTGACAAAGTCATTTCGATACTAATGGTCACTGGAATTCTTTGCCTGGCGCTGGTTCGCGCGCGTGAACTGCTGGAACGGTCAGTGATTGAGGCCGCAGCAGCGGCCGACCTGGCGCGCTTCTTCTCGCCCGAAATCGCGTCGAAGATTACTCATTCCGATCAACAGATCCAGCCTGGACAGGGCGAGGCGCGCGAGGCGGCTATCCTTAACGTGGACATACGCGGTTTTACCGCGATGGCAAACGAAATGGATCCTACGAACCTGATTCAACTACTGCACGAATACGAGTCGCGCATGGTTCCAATCATCCAGGAGGGCGGCGGAAATATTGATAAATTCTTGGGTGATGGCATCCTGGCGACCTTCGGTGCGGTACTATCCAGCGAGAGCTACGCCGCCGACGCGATGCGCACAGTCGATGCGCTGGTCAATGCGGCGGACGCCTGGAACATGGACCGCTCCACCATCGGCCTACCGCCAATTTCGATCGGCATGGCAGTAGTCACCGGGCGGATCATCTTCGGCGCGGTAGGCGACGAAACACGTCTGGAGTATACGGTGATCGGCGACCCAGTGAATCTTTGCGCCAAACTAGAGAAGCATAACCGGACGGCGATGTCACGGGCGCTGACCACGTGCGAAGCCTTCGACCTGGCAGAACGGCAGGGGTACCAAGCACCCTCAACTCGGGAGCGCATTGCCACGGCCACGGTCGAAGGTGTTCCAACCGGCCTCGATCTCGTGGTGATAGCGTCGCGCTAGAACAATTTATTTGTACGGGTCGGCCGCGTCACGCAGACCATCGCCAAGAAATTGAAATGCCAGGACCACCAGCACAACCGGTACAACCGGCAAAATCAGCCAGGGATACAACGCCACCACGTTAATATTCTGCGCTTCGTTCAACAGCACGCCCCAGCTGGTGATCGGCGGCCGCAGGCCGAGCCCCAGAAAGCTCAAGGCCGTCTCGCCGAGAATCATACTCGGGATGGACAGGGTCGCCGAGGCGATCAGATGACTCATGAAACTCGGCATCAGATGCCGGCCGATGATACGGCTCGGTTTGGCCCCCATAAGCTGGGCAGCGGTACAGAAATCCTCCTCGCGCAAGGCCAAAAGTTTCGATCGAACGGCTCGCGCCAACCCCGGCCAGTCAAGCATACCAAGGATGACGGTGATGCCGGCGAAGACGAGAATAGGGCTCCAGGTCACCGGCAAAATCGCCGATAGCGCCATCCACAACGGGAGCGATGGGAAGGAGCGAATAATCTCGATGATTCGCTGCACGACGCCGTCGACGAAGCCGCCGTAATACCCTGCTAGGCCACCGATCGTGATGCCCATGATGAAGCTGATTGTGATACCGATCAGCCCAACAGTCAGCGATATTCGGGCACCGTAGGAGACCCGGCTGAATACATCGCGCCCCAACCTGTCAGTCCCGAATAGAAACAGTTCGCCATCCATCGCCGGGCAGATCAAATGGAAGCTGCCCTCGAACAAGCCCCAGAATTCGTAAGTTGCGCCGCTGTAGTCACCACTAACACAGAAGAAACGAATTTTGTTTATCTTCGACCTGTCTTCCTCATAGACCCATTGAAGCAGCTCCATATTCAGATTTCGCTTCATACCGTAGACGAAAGGTCCTTTGAACTCCCCGTCGTGGAACAAATGCACGGATTGCGGCGGAGCGTAGAGATAATCCGTGTGCCGTTCATGCAGGTTATAGGGCGCGATAACCTCGCTGATGAGGATCGAGAAATAGATCAGCAGGAGAAACCCGCCGCTGATCACCGCAAGCCTATGCCGTTTCAACTTCCACCACATGAGCTGCCATTGCGAAGCCATGTAGTAGCGTTCCTGCTCCGGCGTCAGTTTGATGAGCCGGTTCGGATCGAAATCAGATTTATTGACGTAGTGTTCCATGGGGACTTCGCTCATTTCGCACTCCCCTCGCCAAGTCGGATCCTCGGATCAAGCATGCCGAGTGCCAGGTCCGAAAGCAGTGTGCCGATAACAGTCAGCGTTGCCAGGAACATCAAGAAAGATCCTGCCAGGTACATGTCCTGGCTCTGCAGGGCATTCAGCAGCATCGGGCCCGTTGTCGGCAGCGACAACACGATAGATACGATAGCCGCGCCGGAAATTACTTCAGGTAGCAGGTTGCCGATATCGGCGATGAACGGGTTCAACGCCATGCGCAATGGATATTTTACCAATGCCTTACCGGGCGGCAGCCCTTTGGCGCGCGCGGTGACGACATACTGCTTATGCAACTCGTCCAGCAGGTTGGCGCGCAACCGCCGGATCATACCAGCCGTACCAGAGGTGCCGATGACGATTACCGGGATCCAGAGATGCTCGAGAATCGACAAAGTCTTTTCCAGGGTCCAACCCTGATCAATGAATTTCGGGTCCATTAAGCCGCCGATCGATGTATCGAACCAGATATACGCGGCATATTGCAGAACGAGCGCGAGCAGGAAGTTCGGCGTTGCCAGCCCCAGGAAGCCAAAAAAGGTAAGCGTATAGTCGCCGATAGAGTATTGCCGAACGGCAGAATAGACGCCAATTGGGAAGGCAACTATCCAGGTAAAGAGGATGGTCGTAAAGGAGACGACGAAACTGAGCCATAATCGGTCGCCGACCACTTCGGACACCGGTCTGCTAAATTCGAAGGAATAGCCAAAATCGCCCTGCAGCATGCCGGTCAACCAGGCGAAATACTGTTCGATCATCGGTTTGTCGAACCCGTATTGCTGCTTGATGAACTCTAGCTTCGCCGGATCGACCGCTTCACCCTGGCTCTGCAACTCATTCATATACGTTGTGAAATAATCGCCAGGCGGCAGCTGGATGATGATAAAGACCAGTGCACTGATTACGATCAGCGTTGGAATCATCACCAGAATTCTGCGGGTTACGTAGCCGAGCATGGAAGCGTTCCTTCGCGTCTTCTACTTTTTCACTGTCTTGTCCGCTAGGCCGTCAGCGAACCAGAAGCAATCAGGCTCGTATAGTCCGAAATGCGCACCGGGATCCCAGTTGTAGATGCCTTCTTCAGGCACATTGCGCAGGGTTTTACGCACGACGACGGGCTGCAACACACCAGAAATCAGGCCTATCGTGTAGACCTGATCGGCGTTGATTTCCAGCATCTCGTGCCAGATCTTCTTGCGGGTATTGGACGATATCGCTGACAGCCATTTATTATGCAGTGCCATTAGCTTTCTCGGTTGCGGCATATCGATCGTCTGTCCCATACGACCGATCGATTCGTAGTGCTGACCCCACTTTGGCCACTGGTACTGAACCTGAGCCGTCGGTGCCAGGCCTTTCGGATCCATGTCTGCGCTCGGCACACCGTTTTCCAGACCGGATGAAATCGACATGACCGTCTCGCCCGCGTAGATACGGTTGCGCATCACCTCGCGTTGCGACGGTTTAGTGTGCAACTTAATACCGATCTGCCGCCAGCTGTCGGTGATCAGTTCCAGTACATCGGCTTCCTCAGTGCTTTCACCGGTCGATTCGACAATGATCTCAAGCGGTCGACCATCTGGCATAAGGCGAATGTCGCGATCGTCGCGCTTATCCAATCCGAGTTCGTCAAGTAGCTTGTTTGCGGTCTTCGGATCAAAGCGAGACCAAGCTTTCTGGTAGTGCCTGCGAAACAACGGGCTGTTAGGCAAGACCGTGTTCTGCGCTTCCAGTGCCAGTCCAAAATAGATCACCTGGTTCAACTCATGCCGGTTTATGCCAAGCGACAAGGCGCGTCGGAAACGGACATCACGCAGCATCTTGCGCCACACCGGATCGTTGGTATTCATGTTCGGAAACAGGGTCATGTGCGACCCCTTAGCGATGCGCCACAAATAGGTGTTGTAGCCGCTTTTTTGCTCGTTACGTTTTAGGAAGGTGAAATTGTCGAAGCGCAAGTACCGAGCCTGCAGGTCAGACTGTCCGGTACCGACTTGAGCCGGGATAACCTTACTGTTGGCGATTCGGAGATTGACCTGGTCAATGTAGGGCAGTTGACGACCCTCGCTATCGACCTTGTGGTAAAACGGGTTGCGCTTGAACACGAACCGTTCTGCCGGCCCCTTGGTCGTGTTCTTCCAAGGCTGCAGTGTCGGCAGCTTGATGTTTTTGTTTTTGTATTGATGGTCGTACTTGTTGTGCAGTGCAGCCCAGTTACGTTGTCCTTTCTTCTTAGCCTTGGCGTTTAACTTGGCCGCATCCTTATAGCGCGCGTGATATTTGGGCAGATAGTGTGCCGGCCGATAGATGTAGAACGGTCGCGCCCCTGCGAGCGAAGGAAGGAAGGAAGGATTCGGCTTCGACCAAGTGTAACGGATCGTGAATTTGTCGATGATCGTGACCTTGGGCAACTCGCCCTCGACCCGTAGTGTCTTCGGCGGTCCCGTAGGCGCCAGCATGTCATGGTTGGCGACATCTTCCCAATAATAGCGAAAATCTTCCGTCGTGAAGGGATGACCGTCCGACCATCTGTGTCCGCGCCGCAAATAAAATGTGAAGATTCGCCCTTTTTCGACATCGATCTTCTTCAGGATATCGGGTTCCAGTTCAAGTTTGCGGTTGAACTTGACCAGCCGCGCATAGCCGTAGACGACCATCAACCGCACGTCCTTCGAACGGGCCATTAGAGTATTGAGGGTGCCACCATGCCGCCCGACTTTCCGTCCACTCTCTTCTAGCAAGGAGATGTAGGGCTCCGCCGGCAGGCGTTGATCGACAGGAGGGAGCTTGCCTTCCTTCACCATAGGTTGGAGCGAAGGAGTCTCGACAAATTTCATCGTCTGTGCCGGTCCGCTCAAAACCGCAAAGGTCAAAGCAAATCCGACAAACGACAATCTCATGACATCCAGAGCCCCAAATCGGCATCCGGAAGCACGCGCACCGCGTGACCGTTGCTCACCTCTCGCATAATGGGCCTAACGCCCTCATTGTCAGCGAATGGATGCGGCCACTCCGCAGGTTCAGAGGCGCGATCTTCCAAAATCATTGAAAAAGCTAAGGGCCGGTCCGGATTAGGCTCCGGAACAGCGCGCAGCAAGGCGCACGTGTACGGATGAATCGGATTCTTGAAAATATCTTCGCTGCGCGCGGTTTCAACCAGATGACCGCGGCACATCACCGCAATCCGGTCGGCGATATAGTCGACGACCGCAAGATTATGCGAGATAAACAGATAAGTGAGGCCCAATTCCTTTTGCAAATCATTCAGTAAGTTCAAAATTTGCGCCTGCACCGAAACGTCGAGCGCCGAGACCGGCTCATCACAAATCAGCATGTCGGGTTGCAGAGCAAGTGCACGAGAGATCCCGATACGCTGCCGCTGTCCGCCGGAGAAACTGTGCGGATACCGGCTCAAATGCCTTACATCGAGGCCAACCAAGTCCATCAGTTCACGAGCGTATTTTCGTCTGGTCTCCGGGGTGCCGACATCGTGGATTACCAAAGGTTCGGTGATGATATCAAACACCGTCATCCGCGGATTGAGCGACCCATAGGGATCCTGGAACATGAACTGCAGCTTACGGCGGAAGGGGATCAGTTCTTCCTGGGTGAGCGCCAGCACGTCGCGCAGTTGGCCACGGTCGTTGAAGGTTACTGCGCCCCGGTCGGGTGTGATGGCCCGCATCAGCATTTTCGACAAGGTCGTCTTGCCGCAACCACTCTCGCCGACCAGGCCAAGCGTCTCGCCACGATGGACATCGAAACTCACACTATCAACGGCAACCACCTTACTGTCGTCGCCACCGCCAAACCAACCGCCTTTGCGTATCGTGAAGGCCTTGTGCAGATCCTCGACCTTCAGAATTGGTCCAGCATCGTCAGCCCCTTCCGGCCAAGGTTCCTTTTCGGCGTGCAGAAATCCACGCGTCGGTTCGATCGCGCGGATCGGCACCAACCGCTCGCCGGGTGCCATGTCAAAGCGTGGCACGGCATGTTGCAAGGCCTTAAGGTATGGGTGCTGCGGGTCGCGGAAAATGTGGTCGAGGGTCCCCGATTCCATGACCTCGCCGTGATACATGACAACAATTTCGTCGGCCATGTTGGCTACCACGCCCAGATCATGCGTGATAATCAGCACCGCCATGCCGAGTTCGGCCTGCAGATCCACGATTAATTTCAGGATTTGTGCCTGGATGGTGACGTCGAGCGCCGTTGTCGGCTCGTCGGCGATCAAGAGGCCTGGCCGGCAGATCAGCGCCATGGCGATCATCGAGCGTTGCCGCAAACCGCCGGACAATTCGAACGGATAGGTTCTCAATGCCCGAACCGGGTCCGGAAATCCGACTAGCCGCAGCATCTCCTCGGTCAGCTCCAGTCCTTCCGCCTTTGAGCAATTACGGTGCAAGTGCAAAGCTTCGCTGATTTGGTCGCCGATCGTGTGGAGCGGCGATAGTGAGGTCATAGGCTCCTGGAATATAATTGATATTTGGTCGCCTCGGATAGCTCGCATTCCGGTACTACCGGGGTCGAGAGACGCAATATTGACGGGCGCGGCACCACCCGCCCTGTTGTGGAAATCGATACGGCCACCGCCAATCCGTGCCGCTTTTGGCAGAATGCCCATGATAGCCTGTGATACGACCGATTTACCCGAACCGGATTCGCCGACAAGGGCGACGGTCGATCCCGGACGGATACGGAAGGAAACGCCCCGCACCGCTTCGATTTGACCTTCAGGAAGATCGAAATGAACTTGCAAATCCTCTATAGAAAGCAGGTTCTCGGTCATCCGTCACCTTCATCCGGCAAATCCACGGTGACGCCCATAGCCGTTAAGTTCTCCACCGTCGTCTCGCTCATCACGGCGCCATTTCGAAATGCAGCCGTAGCGGCCTGCGAAACAATTTGTTCGAACCCCTCCAGGTTGGATTCCATCTTAAGGCAACGCGACGCATCACAAATTTTCATTTGCATCCAGCCATCCTTACTTTTTTTGTCACGGCTGGTCGAAAAATATTTCAGATCGATTTTAGCAATGTCACTCCATGCGATGCGCTTGCCCATAGGGCCAACTGAAGCAATTCCTTGCTGAGAGGTTTCGATTGTAATGACATGACGGATACCGGTGCGGACACCAAAGATCACGAACAGGAGTGTCAGGCTGCCAAACACGATCGTCATGAACAGATTACCCAACGCAAAATAGAACGGGACGCCCAAAAATACGAGACCGATGAGCGTGCGCAGATAATCACCGTAGAGGCTTGTCAAAGGATAGCTATGCGTCATTGCCGGGTACTCGAAAAAGCCATTTCTGTGGAAATCCAGCTGGCGGCAGGATGTTCAGAAATCACACGAACGAAATCGGACAAGAAATGCCAGCCCGCACCATCGTGATCGCTGTGGTGCGTCAGCAGCCCGGTCGCTTCCATTGCATCAACTTGGCCCGTTCGCCGTGCCGACAGGTGACCGATTATTTGACCCAAAATTACACTTTCACCAACGAACCCGCGGTTGCCACGCCATGCTATTGGATCAGCGTGGCAGTTCTGAATTGGAATTGCCCTATCCCTTCGGCGCGGGCCAGAAGCTGATAGCCCCAGGAATCCCTGAGCCTGCAAGGAGCCAGTGAGAGTTATGGAATGCCGATTCCAGGGCGGAACGAAAACCGGAAGAAAATGATTGCCGAACAGAGAGTTCAACAGCGCGCGGCCCGAGCATATTTCTGTAAGCATTTCCGAAAGCGGACGATCATCGCAAAATTCAGACTTTTTAGCGCCAGCTGGTGCGTGGCTGATATGTGTATAACCGTGCTGGAGCACACTTATGCCAGTTTGTCGATGAACCCAGTAGAATAAATCGTCCGTCGCTTGAGCCGGGATCACTGCAAGCGCGACAGGTACACCTGCAGCGGTTTCTATCAAACGGTCAAGTTTTGGGCCAGGTCGCGTGGCGTCATCGTCACGCCACCAGAAGGTCGCGCAAGTTTCCGACGCACGCCATGCTTCAAGCTCGTCTTCCAGTTCCGTCCAACCCAAAATGGTATGTTCGCACATGGCCACTACGATGGTTAATATTTTATAGGCGACCCGAATTCGGGCGGCCAGTTGCAAGTTCACTCATGATCCGCGCTGTCGTTGCGGCACCGTCGAGATCCATACCGGATGGATGCGGCGCTGGTCCGTCATATGCAGCATCGATCGCTTGGCCTAACGAATTCGGAGTGAGATCTCCTTCCGGTAGAACTTGAAAGAGACCGCGGCGCGCCAAAAGGGCGGCGCGTACTGATTGCTCGGTCTCGCCATATTGGCTGAACGGGACCAGAACAGACTTCGTACGGCTTACCATCAAATCCATAACCGTGTTGTACCCTGCTTGACTCACAGATACCGCTGCATTGCTTAAAATTTCGTTAAAATTTTCTACGTATGTTTCAATTGTCACACCTCGCGTCTTTTTTAACATCATTTTGTCCGATTTTGGCAGGTTCGGACCAGTAATTAATCGCCAAGGTGCACGCGAGAGGCGGGAAAAAGGCCTTGACGCCAGCGATGCACGCAACAGCGATCCGCCAACTGCCCCTCCGCCCGCAGACACTACGACTCCGGCTCGCCTGCTCTCTGTATCCAACTTTGTTTCGGATGCTACATAACCGGAGTACCGGACCAGGTCACCAATGGCATCCGCCCCTGGGAAAGTGACATCCAACGTGATAACCCGCGGATCGCCATGAACGATCACAGTGTCAAAAAACGCATTAACCGTATCGACAACCCATTGCGTACGTTTCGGATCGTCTTTGGTGACCAGAATATCCCGAACGGACGCCGCAACCGGCACTAGGCCAGCAACCTTTTCCAACAAGGGCAGCAGCTCAAAGCGAAAGCGGCGACGACCAAACGGAAAGCTCTCGATGAGAAGAGCGTCCGGTTGTGCCCGCTCGAACGCATCCAACAGGGTATCACACCGAGCAGCTTCCCAGGCCACATCAACCAATTTTCCATCAGCATCCAACAAAGTACCGAAGGTTGCATCAGCGGCTCGGGCCGGTGGTAATTGGACGACCGTTGCGCCACCGAGATTGAAACTGATCTCCGCTAACCCACCGCTAACATAAATGACATCCAAGCCCTGGCGACACATAGCGCGCGTGATCGCGGCTGCGCGTGCCTGATGTCCGATACCAAGCAGGTGCTGGACATAGAAAAAAACACGCGGCGCGGAATGTCGGTTCATCCGTCCTTTTCGACGAGTGATAAGTTTAGACGATGCGGCGTCGGCATCCCATCCGCCGCCAGCGAGAACAGATGGGTACAGTCGTCGTGCAACTTGTCGGGCGCTTTATCGGTCATGTCCCAGGATACTGCCATCGCATAGAGTGCACGGATGACACCTTTGTGGCAGACGATAACCGTATCGCGACCTGCGGCGGCCCGTTCGGCGAGGAATGGGCGCAGACGCTCCTGAACTTCACGCGGGCTCTCGCCATCGGGGGCGCGGAAATCGAGCCCGTCAGCCTCCCAGGCCGTCATAAGGTTGCCGAGCCGGGACCTCAGGTCCGGTAGTGCCATGCCTTCCCACTCCGACCAATTCATTTCGACCAACCGATCGTCGGTCGGTTCGGACCGCCCAGTCAAGATCTGCGCTGTCTCCATCGCCCGGATCAGCGGACTGGAAACCCAATCGAATTCAGCGATCTCGACCGGAACCGACCAGGAACCTACCTTCCATCGGCCGTTCTTGCTCAGCGGAATATCGCTTCTGCCCTGAACGAGACCAGTCTCGTTCCATTCCGTCGGGCCATGCCGAATTAGCGCGATTATGGTCATCTAGTCACAGCCTCCCGCAGGACGCGGTCGATCTGTTGCGTCGCCGCTCCTATTGCGTGAAACCGTTCCGCCTTTTTCATCGCCGCCACTCCCATTCGTTCTCGCAAAGACTGGTCTTCCACAAGCCGCCGCACAGCGCTCGCCAGCATCGTGTCGTCGCCCGTCGGCGTCAACAGGCCGGTCTTGCCATGGGAAACAATTTGCGCGACACCCGGCGATGCCCCCGCAACAACCGGAATACCTGCCGCTTGGGCTTCCAGTAGTGCCATTCCAAATGCTTCGCGGTGAGCCGGCCAAACGACGAGATCCGCTGTGCCATGCAGTAAGTCAATTCCTCGCGCATCCTGCGCCCCAAGAAATACGGTGTTGTGTAATCCCAGCGCGGCTTTGACGTCGTTGCGCGCCGGCCCATCACCGGCAACGAGCCAGGTCAACGGCAGATCGGAAAGCTGCCGCTTGGCACGGGCGAGTATTCTATAAGATTCCAATTTGTCGCCAGGTCGCATCATGGCAACGACCGCAACCCAGAGGGTATTCGGATCAAGGTTGTAAAGCGCAGCAAAGTCTGCGCGCTGCAATCGTCGATCAAAGCCTGCCTGGCGAGCCGAGCGCATTTCGATAAAAGGGGGAACCCTGACAAGTTGCCCCGGATCGTCCAACAAGGGCAGCAAGCATGCCGTATCGTTTGGGTTCAGCACGAGGATACGGGCAGCATCACGAACCGCATCGTGGACATGAGCATGACCTTCAGCCCACGGCCCGTTCACCTGTTTGGGGGCGAAGCTTGCCTCCGCGACGATATACGGGATTGATAACGCCGTGCTGATCGCCGGGCCAAGCCAGTCCGGTGCCTTGTGGTAGAGGTGATAGGTGAACCAAAGATCGGGTGGATTTCTGCCATTCATTTGCACATACCTCTGCACCAGCGAAGCAGCCCGACGTTTGATCTGCGCCTGACGCCGTAAATCGCCGCTACCTTCGAATGCACGTAACCGTGATGCCACACGAACCTCGTGTCCCGCGCGACGCATGACATCGAGGAGCAGGCGTGCAACGCGTCGGTCACCGGATGGAACCGGATTATATGGTGATTTAAGCGGCGCGTAGAACGCGATCCGCATCACGTGGCAATAGGCTGATCGGCAACGCCAAACCGAGCTGCGAGGGCGTCGATACCAGCCTCAAGCGAAAAACATTTACGTACCCTATGATAGCCAGCCTGACCAAGAAATCGCCGCAATTCCGGATTACCTATCAGGCGTGCGAGCGCCGCTGCCATCGCATCGGGTTTACCCGGCGGCACCAGCAATCCCGTCTCACCATCGATGATTAGTTCCGGGATGCCTGCGACATTGGTGGCAACGGCTGGCACGGCCTGACTTTGCGCCTCCATAAGAACGTTCGGCAATCCGTCCCGATCACCATCTGCAGCAATCTTGCTTGCCAGGGCAAAGATATCCGCCTCACGCAACGCGGCCAGGACGGCTTCCTGCGATTGTGGACCCAACCATTCGATCCTTCCGCTCAAACCCAATTGCTTAGCTTGCCGTTGGAGCGTCTCCATCAAAGTCCCACCACCGAGATGACGGAACTGCCAGTTCATCCCCTTTGGCAACAACGCCAGCGCATTCAGCAGATCGTCATAACCTTTTTTCGGCACAGCCCTGCCAACCGAAAGAACCCGCACAGGATCTCCGTTGCCTGCCAGCTTCATAGGAGGAGGCGCCGTAAACCGGGAAAAATCGAGACCGTGATACAAAAGCGAAACGATATCTGGGTCTGGGGCACATTTTTTCAAATAGTTGGCACCAAAGGCCGTACACGTGACCAACCATTCGAGTTCGGCCAGCTTCCCCTCGATCTCCCATTGCGGCGTCGTCCAAATATCTTTGGCGTGGGCGGAACAACTCCAAGGCAATTCACAGATCAAGGAAGCATATCGTGCTACCGAGGCCGGGGTATGCAGAAAATGGGCGTAAAGCCATTTCGTTCCTGGCGGCAATTCGTCCGCCAGGACGCATGCTTGGCCGAAGCGCCGGATCCGATTGCGCGTCCAGTCCCGTTTCAGATCGGCGTGAAACGCGGCGTGGGCCGCTGCATACCCCGGTCTGCTGCGTACCCGCGACCAAGCCTTAAAAACTCGGCCCGGCTCGAGATGCAGATATTCCGGCAAGTAATTGACGGCTGCACTGATCTCCTGATGGATCGAATGGCTCTGCTTATCGGTCGGATGACGGAGTGATGCGATGGTCAAATCGATACTGCGTTGCTGCAAGGCCAAAATTTCTTGCGCGATAAACGTCTCCGACAAACGGGGGTAACCTTTCACGACAACACAAACCGTCATGATGGTCAGGCGCGCCGGCGCGTCGCCAAAGCGAGACTTGGCCGCCGTTCAAGCGCCCGACGGGTGAGAATATTAACATTCTCCAGCCCGTCCAGAAGCCCAGGCACGACTGTATCCGAAGGCCTCTGCTGTTGTGGCAACTGCCGCAACGCGGTTGCCATGGTGTCGGCGCGGCGCTCATTATCCCCACGAAGCATGGTGACCAGCCCCAGTTCATCGGCTCGGCTAGCACGGATCAACTGCTCTCGGCGCGGTACCGTGCGCGGCACGATCAAAGCACGCTTATCGAAGGACAGTATTTCGCAGAAAATATTGTAGCCACCCATTGCCACTACCCCCAGGGCGCGCGCCATCAAGCTTTCCATATGAGCGTCGAACGTAATCGCCTCGACATCGGACAACGCGCCGGCGCGAGAGATAAATTCTGTGCGGCGCTCGGACTGCATGAAAGGCCCAAGCACGATCAGGGACGTATACGGCAAAGTCGAATCGTGTTCGTAGGCGCGCAACACCCAATCAACCAATTCTTCGCCGTCGCCGCCGCCGCCTGGCGTGACAAGAATGAAAGGACGGTCCCGGTTCACCCGCGGTAGTTCCAAACTCGATGTCGTATCGGCGAAGCGTTNNAGGTAACCGGTGTAGGTCATCTTGCGGTTCACNGAGGCCGGAAGNTTCAACCCGGCCAGNGGTTCGCAGATTTGCGGCAAGCCGTAGACCCAAATTTCGTCATAAAACTCCTGAAGGGCCGGTACCGCGTTTTTACGNCNCCACTCTGGCAACAAAAGATCNGGATCGTCCAACACATCGCGCAAGCCCAGCACAACATGAACTCCGCGCTCTTTCATAANCTCCAACGTATCCGACAATTCGCCNCGCAAACCCAGCGGTTCCTTGTCTACNATCAAAATGTCCGGATCGAACACTTCAGCCGTATGCCGGATAATTGAGGCGCGCATTCCAATNGCGTCCTCAATCGCCATCGGCAAGGTCAGCGGAGTGTATTCGCCATTNCGAAGNTTTNTGACGCCGGGTACTCGCACGAAATCAACTCGTGACCGGAAGTCGAAACTGCCGATAATCGGCGAACCAGAAAGGATGAGAACGGACAGATCATCGATATCCTCGCAAATTGCATGCGCCAGCGCACGACATCGCCGCAAATGGCCAAGACCGAACGAATCGTGGCTATAAACCAACACACGCGGTTGGCGTTGCCTATCGTCCACCCCCATCTCCTTTATCACTATTATATCCCCAATTTGAACCTAAACTTAGCATTGCGCGGAAACACTTTTGGTCAAAATCATGGAAATTTTCCAAATTTACTTTGATATTAACCAAGATTTCTGAAAGTTTAAGGGTAAGCATGACTTTCTAAAGCTATTGGCGGGGAACCTAAGGGCGAAGCGCAGTTCCATGGAACAATCTATTTTTAAATACATACTGCGATACAGCAAATCGCAGCAGATATTCCTATTATTCGTGATTTTTGCGTTTTATCCTTTTCTTTTTGTCACTCTCGACTTACCTAAAATTATCGTCAACCGGGCAATCAAACCGGGCGGCGACAGCGGACCTTTCGACGTTCCGATCTTCGGGTTTGAGATCCCACTTGATGTCAGCCAAGTCACCTATTTGCTGATCTTGAGCTTTGCCTATCTGGCTCTGGTCTTCATCACCGGCGGATTCAAATACTATATCAGCGTCTTTAAAGGTCGCCTAGGCGAACGCTTGTTGCGTCGCCTACGTTACCAACTCTATGGCCGAATACTTCGGTTTCCGTCGCCGCATTTCAAGAAAACCAGCCAAGGCGAACTGATCCCAATGATCACGGCCGAGGTGGAGCCACTGGGCGGATTCATCGGCATCGCCTTTGCCGATCCAATGTTTTTCGGCGGACAGCTGGTCCTCATCATCAGCTATATCATGCTGCAGGACTGGGTGTTGGGGCTCGCAGCAGTCGCAATGATACCGATCCAAGGCTTCATCATCCCGCGGCTTCAGAAAAAGGTGAACGCACTCGGTAAGCAGCGGGTACAGAACGTGCGGCGCCTGGCCGATCACCTCGGCGAAACAGTGTCAGGCATTGGCGAGATCCACGCGAACAACGCGGCCAAATTGGAGTTAGCGCGTTTCACTGACCGCCTGAGCAGACTCTACGACATTCGTTATGAAATTTATCAACGTAAGTTCTTTATCAAATTCCTTAACAACTTCATCGACAAGCTAACCCCATTCTTCTTCTTCTCGATCGGCGGCTATTTAGTCATCCAGGGAGATTTGACCGTTGGTGCACTGGTCGCAGTTCTAAATGCCTATAAGGATTTAGCCAGCCCGTGGAAAGAACTTCTGGCCTGGTATCAGCAGAAGGAAGACGTGCGGATTAAATACGAGCAGGTGGTTGAGCAGTTCGCACCGCAGGGCATGATGGAAGAGGAATTGCAGCTGACCGAACCGGAAGGCCCCTCGCCAATCGAAGGTGAACTCATCGTCAGCAATGTCGGGCTCGCTGACGAAGATGGCGTGCGAAGCCTGGAGGGCATTTCCTTCGATGCGCCTGTCAACACGCACATCGCAATCGTCGGCGATGGCGGCAGCGGCAAATCGGACCTCGGTACAGTGCTCGCCCGAATGATCAGCCAGACCTCGGGTACGATCACCATCGGCGGGGTCGATGTCGGTCGCATGCCGGAAGCGATCACCGGACGCCGCATGGGCTATGTCGGGCCCAGCGTGTATCTCCAGGCATTTTCCGTAGGTGATAATCTTCTGTACGGGCTGAAGCATCGTCCTGTGAGCGAAGCCGCCGGGAACGGGGATGACCTTCCGAAAGATTGGCTCGAGGAAGCGCGCCTAACTGGCAATTCCGAGGATGACTACCACGCTGACTGGGTTGATTTGGCAGAAGCCGGCGCGACAGATCAGAACTCGCTCAATAAACGGCTAATAGAGATGTTAAAGTTGGCGGATCTGGAGGACGATATTTATAGGTTCGGTCTCCGCGGGGTGGTCGACCCAGAGGAGCAGCCGGAGGTAGCAGTACGCATCATGTCGGCGCGTAGCGCATTGCGGGAACGATTGGCGGATCCGGCGGTTGCACAGCTCATCGAACCGTTTGACGCCGAAAAATATAACACCAATGCCACGGTCGCCGAGAACATCCTTTTTGGTCTGCCCGTTGGCGAAGTCTTCGATATCGAGCAGCTTGCCGCACATCCCTATATCCGCGACATCCTTGCCAAGGTCGGATTGAGCGACGACTTCCTCGAAATGGGTATACAGGTCGCCCAGACGATGCTGGAATTGTTCGCCGACCTGCCGCCGGGTCACGAATTCTTCGAGCAGTTCAGCTTCATCGAGTCCGACGACCTGCCGGAGTTCCAGGCGATCCTCGGTCGTGCCGCGCGCGGTACAGAAGGCTTGACAGACGACGACCGGCTGCGGCTCATCTCGCTGCCCTTCAAACTGATCCCCGCACGGCACCGGCTGGATCTGATCAACGAACAGATGATGCAACACATCCTAGAAGCACGCCGTGCTTTCGCCGAGGGCCTGCCTGAAGATTTGCGGGAAAGCGTCGCGTTTTTTGATGTGGACAGCTACAACGCAGCCGCGTCGGTTCAAGACAACATCCTGTTCGGCAAGCTTTCCTATGGACAGGCGCAGGCTGAGAACAAGGTTGGCTCTTTGGTGGGCCAGATCGTCGACAAATTAGAGCTGCGCGAAACCGTCATCCTGGCCGGCCTGGAATTCCAGGTCGGAATTGGTGGCGCTCGCTTGTCCCCCGGACAGCGGCAAAAGATCATGATCGCCCGGAACCTGATCCGCCAGCCGGAATTGCTGATCCTGAACGAAGCGACAGCGAACCTCGATCCGGCTAGTCAAAACTGGATTATGGATCATGTTCTTAAATATTGGGAAGGAAAAGGTGTTATTTGGATCTTGAATCGAGTGTCCGACGCGCAACAATTCGATAAGATCGTAGTTCTCAAATCCGGAAGGATTATGGAAACTGGCACCTTTGCGGAATTAAGCAAGGCGGGCGGTGAATTCCAGACGATGTTGGAAGCCGGCTGACGCCGCTGAAGGAGACTTCATGAGTCTGCAAGAAGAAGTCGAACTGCTGCGGAACATTCCACTGTTCGCCAAGATCGAGCCTTCGAAACTGAAGCTACTCGCCTTCACGAGCGAACGCCTGACCTATTCGCAGGATGAAATTCTTTTTTCGCAGGGTGACGACGGCGACTCCGCATATATTATAATCGGTGGCGAGGCTGATATCGTGGTTAATACACCAGGAGGACCATTGGTCGTTGCGACCTTAAAGCAGAACGAGATCGTTGGTGAGATTGCCATTCTCTGCGACGTACCGCGGACCGCCACGGTGCGGGCAAAAACCCAACTCACGACACTTCGAATTACCAAAGACCTATTTTTCAATCTAATAAGCGAATTTCCGCAAATCGCGGTTGAGATCATGCGCGAATTAGCGCATCGGTTGGAACAGACCACCACCAAGTTGCGCGAAGCGGTAGCACAAGCACAGAGCTAACCGCCCACATGACGCGTCTGGATACAGTAATAAAACGTCTGATGGCGCAGAGAAGCTGCTTGAACGCGGCAGCCAAAATAGTCAACGATATGCCTGGCCCGGTTTTGGAGCTTGGGCTGGGCAACGGCCGAACCTATGATCATCTACGTTCCCTGTTTCCCGAACGCGATATTTTTGTATTCGATCGTGAGGTCGCCTCGCATCCCGATTGCCGGCCCGATCCAGATCATTTATTTCTAGGATCAATGCAAGAGACGCTGATCGTTGCCGCGGAAAAACTAGGCCGCACGGCGGTGTTGGCGCACGCTGATATAGGCTTTGGTGATGCCAAAGCGACCGAACGCAATATAGTAACTCTGGGCCCGATGATCCCAACTCTGGTTCGATCCGGGGGCTTAGTAATCTGCGATCAATCGCTCTCGCGTTTCGACGAATTGACATCCGGTGCCCTACCACCCGACGTCGAATCTGGCCGGTACCACGTCTACTGCCGCAACTGAGACCCTACCCAACGCGGGCCAACGCCTAGGGATCGGCAATTTGTCTATCCCTATACTGCGATCCCCTTGAAAGGTAGAAAATGGCGGTCGTCCAACATCCCTCATTGCTTTGCAACAAAATATACCGCCGAAGCAACTCGACAAAGGGTTTGCCGAGAGCCAGGTCAAGCCCGGCGCACTCATGGATCCGAACCTGCTTCTTTTCACCTAGCCAGAAAGGACAAAAGATACGTGACTGTTATTGCAAACAGAATACCTACCCCAGCATTCGCAACGCGGATTATCAAAAAATCTTCTTCCAAACATTAGAAAAATTTTTCATGCCTAGCGTACTAAGAAGCCCCTTCTTGAAAATTTCTGAAACCCTGTAATTGCCTTCATATGCATGGGCCGTTCGTAGCTTATAATGCTCAGGAAACATGATCGTCTGGCGCACGCCTCTCCCACCGCCTCCGCCCTTATATTTGCCGGGGACGGTTCTTGGCATGACACAGGGGCATCTGGTGTCGTCGCTCGAACTACTCACCTTTACTTTTTTTGATGATCTTGTCATAGCGGTCGCTGGAGGCCTTGCCTAGGCATGGACTGTTGATGTTTATTTGCCGACTTTGCATTTGTTGCCAGCCCATACTGGAAATTTTACCCCCGCCAATCGCAGCTCCGCTGTATACAAGCATGACAGTTGTTTGGCTTGTCGCCATAGGGCAGTGTGGGTAGCAGCTGTAAAAACCGCATCTATTCTCGATAGATATCAAGGCAGCGAGGCA
Source organism: Rhodospirillaceae bacterium (assembly GCA_002717185.1). The sequence goes on along the minus strand of PBDC01000018.1, from coordinate 54,422 downwards.
CCTTTGCGGCCATGGTCGAAACCCCCTCCGGAAAACAGGCCAGAGATGAAAACTTTCCCGTAGGATCGTGGCTGCTGCCAGCCCATCTCCGTCCACATATCGCGATTTATTACTCATATGCGCGTGCGATAGACGATATCGCCGACAATCCGTATTTGGCGCCGTCTGACAAGATCATGCGGTTGAACAGTTTCGAGAAGGTCCTACGCGGCCAGGTAAAACCCAACCGGTCACTAGATAAGGCGCGCGCCGTTCGGGACAGTATGAAAGCGATGGGGGTTGATCTGCAGCATAGCCTCGATCTGCTAACCGCCTTCAAGCAGGATGCTGTCAAGCTACGCTACGAAAATTGGGATGCACTGATGCACTATTGTTCACACTCCGCGGCCCCAGTGGGACGCTTTCTGATCGACTTGCACGGCGAATCGAAAGAGGCATACCCCGCTTCGGATGCCTTGTGCAACGCCCTTCAGATCCTCAACCATTTGCAGGACTGCAAGGAAGATTATCAGGCGCTTGATCGGGTCTATCTGCCGCTCGACTGGATGCGAGACGCTGGCACATCGGTCGAAGCATTGAACAATTTCACCGTCGACGGCCCATTGCGTGCAGTCATCGATCGCTGCCTCGACGCCACGGGAGCGCTGATCGAGATAGCCCAAGATCTCCCATGCGCCATCCGCAACACACGGTTCGCTATGGAAGCGGCGGTGATACTGCGCATTGCCGAGCGACTTACCATCGAACTGCGCCAGCGGGATCCGTTAACCGAACGAGTCGTGGTAAGCAGGCCACGCTATATATTATGTGGACTGAGCGGTATCTGGATGGCGTTGTGCCGCAAACGTCTTTGAGGAGAGGATACAGGACGAAATAGCGCGTCTTTGTGCGTTTCCTGATATACACGAACTTCGTCCGTCCCCAACACGAGCACAATTTGACCGAGCAGACAATCCCGACCGAACCTACGAATGGGCCCAGTGCCGAAGCAATGGGTGGCACGGTCGATCCACGGCGCTACGTCGAGGACGTTGTCGCCAGGTCCGGATCGTCCTTTCGGCTCGGCATGCAATGCATGCCGAGGGCTGGCCGCAACGCGATGTATGCGATCTACGCCTTCTGTCGGGAGCTCGACGATGTCGCCGACGAGCCCGGTAAGACAACGGACAAACTGCAAAAGCTGGTGGAATGGCGCTCCGAGATAGATCAACTTTATGAGGGACAGCCGACACACCCCATCGCACGCGCGCTACTCGGCCCAGTGCGACATTTCAACTTACCTAAAGCGGAGTTTCTAGCAGTCATCGACGGCATGCAAATGGACGTGGGCGGCCCTATCTGGGGACCGTCCTTCGAGGAACTAATGTTGTATTGCCGCCGTGTTGCTGGCGCTGTAGGCATGCTGTCAATTCACGTCTTTGGCGAAACCCGCCCCCCGGCACCTGATCTTGCGACCAGCCTTGGCAAGGCACTGCAACTCACGAATATCCTACGCGACGTATTTGAGGACGCTGCAGATCACCGCCTATACCTCCCGCAGGAGCTACTCAACAAGTACAATGTGCGCGCGAGGGAGCCCGGCGCCTTGTTGGTTGACCCAGCGCTGGCGTCAGTCTGTGGTGACCTTGCCGAATACGCGAAGCTGGCTTTCGTCGAGGCCGATTCGACCCTGGCCCGGCTGGACCGCCGCAAGATGCGGCCGGCGATCCTAATGAAGGCGGTCTATCAACGAATGCTCGCTAATCTGGAAGCACGAGGCTGGGATCGTCTGGCGGAACCAATTCGGATTTCGCGATCCGAAAAAATTTGGCTCGCATTCCGCCATAGTTTTTTCTCGTGAGCACTGTGCACATCATAGGTGCCGGAATTGCCGGTCTCGCCGCAGCGGTCCGCTTAGTCGACGCAGGCCGACAGGTGTTCCTACACGAATCTAGCATTAATGCTGGCGGTCGCTGTCGGTCGTTTCATGACAGTACTCTGGACTGTACGATCGATAACGGCAATCATCTGCTGTTGAGTGGCAATTGGTCGACAAGAGCTTTTCTCGCAGAGATCGGCGCAAGCGATACGCTCATGGGGCCGGCTGAGGCGCAGTTTCCATTCGTAGATGTCACTAGCGGCGAACGATGGACCGTATCCCTAGGCACCGGCCGGATACCCTGGAGAATTCTGCGTGCAGGATGCCGACCGCCTGGGACCAGAATTGCCGACTTTCTGTCTATCCTCCGCCTTGCACGGGCCAGTCCCGATGCGACGGTCGCATCCCTTTTTGAGCAAAGAGGCGCCTTTTACACGCACTTTCTCGAACCGCTGGCCATCGCCGCGTTAAACACGCCGCTAGACAAGGCTGCCGCTGCACCGCTATGGCAGGTTTTCCGTGAGACCTTTGCCCGCGGCGGATCAGCCTGTCGGCCGCTGGTCGCGCGAGATGGTCTATCAGACAGCTTTATTACGCCCGCACTTGCGCACCTTCGAACACGCGGCGGTGAACTTCAGTTCAACCGACGCCTCAAGGCGATAGAAACCGAAGCGGACCGTGCTATACGGCTTGAGTTCGGGAACGACGAGATCGAACTGTCCCCGAATAGTATGGTCGTGCTAGCCATACCTCCAGCCAGCTTAAACACCGTTTTGACAGACCTTCCGATACCTCGGGGGAGCCACGCGATTGTCAACGTCCACTTCAAGGCATCCCGGCCGCCGACATTCACTGAAAAAACCCCAATTCTCGGTGTAATCAACGGCGTTGCAGAATGGCTGTTCCTGCGGGGTACAGTCATTTCTGTCACCATCAGTGCCGCTGATGTCCTGGCCGATATGCCAGCTGCCGATATTGCGAAGAGAGTCTGGAGCGATATCATCCGGGCATTGGATATCAATGAAGCGATGCCACCCTACAGAGTTGTGAAGGAGCGTCGGGCCACCTTCTCCCAAACACCCGGTGCCATGCGGTTACGGCTCGGGACATGTACCAATTTNAAAAACCTATTTCTTGCTGGCGATTGGACCGATACGGNACTGCCAGCCACGATCGAAAGCGCCATTCGCTCCGGACACAAAGCGGCCGCNGCAATTATGGCGGCACCCTAANATTCTATGGCAACTCACTTTNCCATGAAGGATCATTGACAANCGGAAANTGANATCGCGTGAACCAAAGGTNATCAAAATAATGCATNCNAGACAAGCCGGGCTCAAACGACGTCNGCGACCTCTTTCGGCAACTTAAACTTCACNTTTTCGTCAATTTCCCCAAATTCTTTCACAGAAACATCGTAGATTTGGCTAAGCCGTTCTACGAGGCCGTCGACCAACTCCTCCGGGGCCGATGCACCCGCGGTGACTCCGACCGTTTTCGCGCCTTCTAGCCATTCAGGTTCGAGCGCATCTGCGTCCGGAATGAGATAGCTCGATACTCCAGCCTCTTCACCGATCTCGTGCAAACGATTGGAGTTGGAACTGTAATGGGCGCCAACAACGAGAATGACATCAGCATGATCGATCATCATGCGGACAGCACTCTGCCGGTTCTGTGTCGCGTAGCAAATGTCTTTCACGTCAGGGCCAACGATTTCGGGAAAGCGTTCGCACAGCGCACTGATAATGTGTCGCGTGTCGTCAACGCTTAGTGTCGTCTGTGTAACATATGCGACCTTTTCCGGATCTTTCGGCTGCAGCAGCGCCACATCTTCCAAGTTCGACACGAGATGAACTTTGCCAGAGACCTGCCCTGTCGTACCGACCACCTCCGGATGGCCGCGATGACCAATAAGGACTATTTCGTACCCCTTTTGCGAATAGCGCTGCGCTTCGTTGTGCACCCTGCTGACTAATGGGCAAGTTGCGTCGATCACGCTCAGACCACGCTGCATCGCATTATCTTCAACTTTGCGGGACACACCATGGGCACTGAATATCGTGACCGCCCCGTCCGGAATTTCGTCCAAAGTCTCAACGAAAACCACACCTTTTGCTTGCAGGTTCTCCACCACCGTCTTGTTATGAACGATCTCGTGCCTAACATAAATCGGTTCGTCGAACTTCATCAGGGCCCGATCAACAATATCGATCGCGCGTACAACACCGGCACAGAAACCGCGTGGCTTCGCCAACAGCACCTGAAGCGGTAGTTTCTTCATCATCCCTACTCCGTTCGATTGCGCGCTACGTAGCATGCGGATTATCGCTTCTCAAGATCTGGCAATCCGTTGAAGGCCCAAAATCTTCAACCCCTGGCAGGGGGTCCAAAAAATTGCGATAAAACACCCAAAACGCTAAACCAGTGCAGATCGAATAACCCTTAGCATCGCCCTTGTTGGCTAGGCTGAACGCCAACAGTGTCGTCACCAGAATGATCGGCGGCGCCTTTACGCCCAAAGCGATCGAACAGGTGCCGATCAAATCATCGCACAGTTATCATCAAGTTCGAGACTTAGAAAAATCACTGCGCACAACTACGTCACTGCGCCCGACACCCAATCGTCGATCAGGCGGCGCGAGATAGATTCGGATCGCGACAGTTTCAACCCCGTCTCGGCTGCATTTGCAATTTCCGCACGCTCGAACCAGCGCGCCTCAACAAGCTCCTCTTCCTCTATAGCGATCTCTGTACTTTCCGCCTCCGCGTGGAAACCTAGCATGATGTTGCCGGGAAACGGCCATGGCTGGGATGAATGGTAGCGCACACGGCCAACACGAATACCAACCTCCTCGTGAACTTCCCGAGCAACTGCCTCTTCCAAGCTTTCACCCGGTTCCACAAATCCCGCCAGGGTCGAATACATGGGCAAGTGGTTTCGCCTATTGTGCGCCAGGACGCAACGGTCACCCCGATGGACAAGCATGATGACAGCTGGATCGGTTCTCGGAAAATGCGAAGTCTTACAATCTGCATTTGTGCAAAGCCGGACATGTCCAGCGCTGGTCGACAGCGTGGCACTGCCGCACCGAGCACAGAAGGGATTGCGGTCATGCCAGTGAAAGAGCCCTTTGGCGTAGGACAAAAGGGCACCCTCAGACTGGGCGAGCGCACCACCCACATCGCGTAAACCCACAAATGTGCCATGAAGTACTGCCGCCTCTGGTTCATCGAGATGCGAAAGATCAATAGCGAAATAGGGGATGCCGTTCTTCTCCCCCAGCAGCACAAACGGATCCCCGCACTTTGCCAATGCCGAAGCATCGCCGACGGTAAGCCAAGCGATCTCCAACGACTTGGCACCCTGGTCAAGAAAGGAAACAAAGTTTTTTTCCCGCCAAACCGGCAGCACGCGCGCCTCGGGCGAGGCCAGTTGGTCGGTGATCCAGTCGACATCCCGGCGCAAAGGGCTAACGCGATCCATGTCCGCGCCGGCGTAGAAATTGACCCGGTCCATTTTTTGCTCAGCTCCCATCACGGATCTGCTGTTGTTCTGGACCCTTGAAGCCGACAACGATTTTTTCATCAATATCAAAAACTGGCCTTTTGATGAGAGTCGGATTGGTCAGCATTAAAGCGCTGGCCTTTTCTTCGTCGAGTTCCTCCTTGTCCGCCTCTGGCAGATTGCGCCATGTTGTGCCGCGCCTGTTGAGTAACGCCTCCCATCCAACTGCTGCAACCCATCGCGTAACAACTTCCGTATCCAAACCATCGGCGCGCAGGTCATGCAATCGATGCTCGATCCGCTCCGCTTGCATCCACTTCAACGCTTTTCGGCAGGTATCGCAATTCTTGATGCCGTACATCGTGATCATATGTGAACCATCGCTCAGTTTGATTTCCGAGGCATGCGTACCAGCAGCACCAAGGGCAGGGCAAGGGCGCTGGCGAAGGTAAAGGCACCGAAGGCGTTAAGAAACCCGATCATGTCAGCCTGTCTACCAAGTTCGACGCTTATGGCAGCCAGCCCGCCAAGCCCACTTATGTCGAAGGAGGCATTATTTTCCGTGAAACCAAGCAACTTGTTGAATGGCGAGATGAACTCGGTGAAGCGCGCATAGTTGATGCCAGATGTCCGTACCAAGATCGTTACGCTGAGGGATATGAAAATGCTGCTTCCCACATTCCGCAAGAGATGGAACACGGACATGGTCTCGGCCAGCTTGCTGTTGTCGAGTGTCGCAAAAGTCGCGATGGTCAGCGGTACCCACAGAATACCCACTGCGAATCCTTGAACAGCGCTGGTTATCCCGACATCAAAGCTCGTCACATTCATATCGAAGGTCATCATGTGCCAACCGGACGACACCAACAGACCAAAGCCCACCAACATGCCAATCCGCGGGTCCAGCTTACCTACCCAAACAGCAAGGAAAAATCCGATTAACGCACCCGCACCCCGCGCGCTCAACAACATACCGATCACTGATTCCGGATAGCCAGCGATACCCTTCAGCATGGGTGGCAGCATTACCATCGGCGTAAAATTTAACATGCCGTAAATCAGCACAATGATCAGGCCAAGTGCATAGTTTCGGTCTTTAAGGAGGCGCAGATCGAGCAGCGGCGACCGACTGGTCAAGCTATGGATGATAAAGATGTAAAACGCAAAGCAGCCGAGCGAAGCTACAACGATGATCTCCGTCGATTCGAACCAGTCGAGCCGTTCTGCCCGATCGAGCAGCAATTGCAAACATGATATGGCAAAGGCCAGGGCAATGAAGCCAGTCCAGTCGAACTTCAGGCCAGGCTCCCGCCCGCCATCGCGGAGAAAAAACCACAAACCCGCGAACCCGGCCGCCCCGAATGGAACAATCATGTAGAAGGCCCAGCGCCAATTCAGTAGCTCGCTGAGATAGCCACCAAACACCGGTCCGATAATCGGCCCGACTACAACGCCCATACCGAAGATGGAAGTAACGAGCCCATGCTGGCGACGCTCGAAACTATCCAGCAAAACCGCCTGAGCTAGCGGCACCAGCGGGGCGCCCAGCCCACCCTGCAGAATACGATAGAAGACCAGCGCCTCTAACGAATCCGCCTGGCCGCACAACACCGTGGCGACGCAGAACCCGAATACACCAGTAAGCATCACCTTACGCCAGCCAAAACGGCTTGTCAGCCAGCCCGTGACCGGCGTGACCACGGCGGTCGCCAGAATGTTAAAGGTCATGACCCAGCTAATTTGGTCGGGCGTCGCCGATAGCGTGCCTTGCATTTGCGGCAAGACCACACTCACGATCAAAACAGTCATGCTGTAAATCGTTGTCGCCAGCGTGACTGAAACGAGAAGCATCCATTTTCGAAACGCGCCTGGCGTTTCGACGCTCTGAGCGATCGTTGTCATTTACCTAAAGCGGGCGGACAGTGTTCGCCAAAACCTAGCGCTTTTGCTCTTCTGCCGCTCGCAAATTCAGTTCCGGCGATAAAGTACGTGCTGGCAGATTGCGCCACGCTAAAATAGCAGTCCGGGTTTTGGCAAGAAGAACGATGCGCTGATAGATGCCCAAACAACCGCGCAAGCAATAGCGCAACACAGAATTGCTGAATATTTTTCGATACTCGCCCCTGCATTCACCGCATGGGGGTTGACTGTAATTATCGTTTGCGTTGCCAACAATCCCGCTCACTGGTCCCACCACTTTTGTCAAACGGGGTATGTCTAAACTTTAGCTAGCTACCTTACAAAGGCTCGAATGCCCATTCATAGTAGGGTTCAAAAAGGTCAACCAATCTCCCAAGTGTGCCCACTGCGCAACAAACCGTTTATATCAACCTTCGGTGCTGCTTCCCTAACAGCTGTGGTTTGACTGAACAAACTGTCAACATAAGTCGGGCCTGGATTGCAATATAGGACACCTATGGCAACCGGAAAGTGCGGTGGCTCCATGGAGGCAAGCAACGATGCTAACGTCCGGTTTGTCTCATCGTGGACCAACACGTCATCCATCGACACACCGCCTTCGCCGATTGTTACTACTTCGAGTTCCATGGTGCCGGGCTTTATGCGCAAACCCTTGCCCCGATCCGCGCCAAAGACCAGCGGTTCGCCATGAGCAACGTCGATTTGCGTGTCAGAGGCCACATCGCGACCGGTGAAGTGACCGAAAACGCCATCGTTGTAAACGATGCAATTCTGAAAAATTTCGACGAAGGATGCTCCAGCGTGCTGATGTGCGCGCTTAAGCACGGGCGGCATGTGTTTCTGGAGCGTATCGATTGAGCGTGCGACGAACCGGCCGCCGGCGCCGAGGGCGAAGGATGCCGCGGAAACCGGGTTGTCAACGGAGCCAAGAGGTGTCGACGGCGAGCGGGTGCCGGGACGCGATGTCGGTGAATATTGCCCTTTAGTAAGGCCATAAATCTCGTTATTGAATAACAGGAATTGCATGTTGACATTGCGGCGCAGCAAATGGAGCAGATGGTTTCCACCGATTGACAGTGCATCCCCATCACCGGAAATAACCCAGATATCAAGTTCCGGATTTGCGATCTTAAGGCCGGTCGCGATAGAGGGCGCACGGCCATGAATAGTATGAAAACCGTAAGTCTCCATATAGTAAGGGAACCGCGCAGCGCAGCCGATACCGGATATAAACACGGTGTTATGTCGTTCAACACCGAGATCTGCCAGCGTCGCACGCACCGATTTCAAGATCGCATAGTCCCCGCAACCAGGGCACCAACGAACTTCCTGGTCAGATGTGAAGTCCTTTGCCGTAAGTTTTTCCGGCGGCGTCGCTACATTCATCTCAACTCTCCAATCGCGCACGGATCGCGTTTTCGATTTCAGCGATCTTGAACGGCTGCCCAGTCACTTTATTGAGCCCTTCAGCCGGAACGAGATACTCACTGCGCAATACTGTGACCAGCTGGCCTGTGTTCATTTCGGGAACCAGAACCTGTTCGAAATTGCGCAGCAGGTCACCCAGATTGAGGGGCAGCGGGTTTATGTATCGCAAATGGATGTGCGAGACCGCTTCGCCGTCAGCCCGTACTTCTGACACGGCGCGGCTGATTGGCCCATATGTGGAGCCCCAGCCGACAACGGCGATCCGACCACTCTCTTCTCCCTGATCAACATCTTGCAATGGGATGTCATTGGCGATGCCGGCAATCTTGTTCGCGCGGATATTGGTCATCGCCTGATGGTTTTCCGGATCGTAGGAGATGTGCCCCGAATCGCCGCTCTTCTCAATGCCGCCGACGCGATGTTCCAAGCCTGGCGTGCCTGGTTTAACCCATACACGACCTAGCGATTCCGTATCACGAAGATAGGGATGGAATCCTTCCGGAACATTGCGGAACTGCACGGGAAAGGGTTTATACTTGTCGAAATCTGGAATCAACCAGGGTTCCGACGCGTTGGCGATGTACCCGTCAGTGAGCAAGATCACCGGTGTCATGTACTTCGTCGCCAAGCGAACCGATTCGATCGCAACATCAAAACAGTCGCCGGGCGACCGCGAGGCTAGGACAACCAACGGGCTGTCGGCGTTTCGACCATAGACAGCTTGATAGAGGTCGGATTGTTCCGTTTTCGTTGGCATGCCAGTCGACGGTCCGGCGCGTTGTGAATTCACGATGACCAGCGGCAATTCGATGCTGATTGCAAGACCCATCGCTTCCGTCTTCAACGCGACGCCTGGGCCCGAGCTGGACGTCACTCCCAGAGACCCGCCATAAGAGACACCAATCGCGGCACATGCCGCAGAAATCTCATCCTCAGCCTGGAAGGTCTCGACTGGGAATTGCTTCATATTCGCCAGTACATGCAGGACCGACGAAGCCGGTGTAATCGGATAGGAGCAAAAGACCATGTTCAGGTCAGCCAACTGTGATCCTGCGACAAGACCCCAGGCGATCGTTTCTGCGCCAGTCACCGTGCGGTATAGGCCCGGTTCGATATCAGCGGCCGGCACGATATACGCGCTGACCTCGGCCGGCATCTCTGTCGTCTCGCCAAAAGCGTGTCCAGCATTTATAGCCGCGATATTGGCCGTCGCGATATCCGGAAGTTTTTTGAATTTGTTTTTCAGCCAGTCTATCGAAGGCTGGCGCTTGCGGCCATACATCCAATAGATCAAGCCAAGCGCCCACATATTTTTGCAGCGCAGCGATTCCTTAGTCGTCAGGCCGAACTCTTTAACCGCTTCCACGGTCAAGCGCGACATATCGACTTCCAGAACCTTGAACTTCGCCAGGCTATCATTCTCCAAAGGGTTTTCCGTGTAGCCCGCTTTCACGATATTACGTTTCGAAAAGGCACCAGAATCGACAATCAGCAGGCCACCCGGTCGGACGTCGCCGACATTCGAGGTCAAAGCCGCCGGGTTCATCGCCACAAGAACATCGAGCGCGTCACCAGACGTGCGGATACCTCGGGCACCGAAGTTTATCTGGAAGGCTGACACGCCAAACGTGGTCCCCACGGGCGCACGAATTTCCGCAGGAAAGTCGGGAAATGTCGCCAAATCGTTTCCTGCAAGCGCTGTGGCCAAGGTGAACTGGCTGCCGGTTAACTGCATACCGTCACCGGAATCACCCGCGAACCGGATAACAGCGGACTCCAGAACGGATCGCGGAATGTCCTCTTGAATTTCNTCGGCTGTAACGGCCATGTCTTAGTCCTTGTGTTAGACGGTCGNAAGACCGGCTTATTCTTTTAGNAATCCGATGATGNCATTCGNGGTAAACTTTTAATGCAGCGTTACTGCAATACCTATCGCAGCGGCCCATGGGACGCAACGGCGAAGACCTAACGGAGTCATGCAGTTAAACCCGCAGAAAATAGCTCAGGCAATAAGGGCACAGCTCGTGTCGCGGAGAGTTGGATCAAGCTTAAATGGCGTCCCTTCAAAACGCGTCAAACATTATCCAGGAATTGCAGCATATCCGCCGCTGTTACAAATTTTTCGCGCGGAGCCCCTGGATTCGCATTAGCTACTTCCGCATCATCAATTTTCTTCCAGTCCGAGAAATCTAGCCACCGGATATTCCGTGACTTCAACAACACCTCGAAGGCGCTGCTGCCTGGTTTTGAACCTGCAGGGATATCCTCCAGCAACAAGGCCGCGACGTTCTGGCCATCCGGCTTGTTAGTCCCGATCACCCCAGTTGGTCCCCGCCGCGCCCAACCAGCGACATAAAGGCCATCATCAACGCGCCCGTCGGCGTTCCGGACCGTACCTGTTTTCTCATCAAACGGAATGTCTTCCTGCGGCTCCAGAACGTAGCCGATCGCCGGCACAACCAAACCACAAGCAATCTCGAAAAAATCCCCGGTGCCCTGCGCACGTCCATCAACAACACGCGTCTTCTCAAGCTGAATTCCGGTAACCGCATCGTCACCGAGGATCTCGACCGGCTGGGCGTAGAAGGTGAAATGGACGGACTTCGCCTTCTCATCGCGCTCCTGGGAACTAAATCCGCGCAGCGATTCGAGGTTTCTTTCGCGCAACCGCCGGTCCCGGTCGGACCAGTCGCCGATGACCTCATCCGGCAGATCGTCCGGGTCGACAATCGCGTGAGCATCGACCAGATGCCCCATCTCACGCAATTCGACATTTGTAAACTTGGCCTCGACCGGGCCGCGGCGCCCAACCATGAAGACATCCGTGACTGACGACTCCTGGATCGCCTCGCCGACATGTCGCGGCAGATCCGCTTCGGTCATTTCTTCCGGCGTCTTAACCAGTACCCGCGCCACGTCAATCGCAACATTACCATTGCCAATCACAACGACGTTTTCCGTCCCAAGGTGCGGGTCGAGGTCACGAAAATCAGGATGCCCGTTATACCAACCCACGAAGGCTGCTGACCCGATGACGCCTTTCTTGTCTTCACCCGGGATCCCGAGCTTACTGTCACCTGGCATCCCGATGGTTAAGACCACCGCGTCGTAGATCTCTCGAAGCTCGCTGAGGCTTACATCCCGACCCAATTCGACATTGCCGTAATACCGGACTGCCTCGTTGGTCGCTGTCCTTTCATATGCGCGCGTCACCCGCTTTGTTTTTTGGTGGTCCGGGGCAACACCGCCACGGATGAGCCCATAAGGCGTCGGCAGCTTATCTACGATGTCAACTGCGACATCCGCCTCGGCTTTGATAAGGGCTTCGGCGACATAAAATCCGCTTGGGCCCGATCCCACAATGACAACGCTTATCGACATCGATGTGGTCCCCCTCCTACGCCATGTTGCCGCAAATACGAGCGAAAAAGCCCCGGCCCGTCAAGCGGGCGAAATTAATCGGAGCATCGAGTTTCTTGTCCAGGAAAGTTGGGAAACTTTTGCAGCTTGATAAATTCCAATGCCATGTAGGCCTTCTGCCCGACCGCAATTCCAAAATACCGAAGCAGTCTGCCAAGCGATAGAATTTTTCTAAAGTTGTCAGTTAGAACGGTTTGAATGCAGAAACCTCAGACGTACCCGTCATTTTGGGATCTAATTGTTTTTACGCAATTAAGGAACAGCAATCCAACAATTTCACTGGCTTTAATAATGCCAGGGTTTTTGCATGCCTAAATTTATAATTTAATGATTCCAGCAAATTATAATCCGTTCCCGAAAATTACTTCTAGTCTCCGCCAAGCGGCAGCGGGGATTTCTCCGGCAGGGGCCTTGACTTGCACGCGGCGAAGCCTTAGATGCCGTGGCACTCGGAACATTAGAGTGCTAAAAGCTCTATTTGTGTGGGATTCGAGACAGATTTCAAAAGCTTAATAGCGAACCGGAGGACAGGGATGAAATTCAGGCCACTTCATGACCGCGTGCTGGTGCGGCGGGTCGAAAGCGAAGAAAAAAGCGCAGGTGGGATCATAATTCCCGACACCGCGCAGGAAAAACCGATGGAAGGCGAGATCATCGCTACGGGCAGCGGCACTCGGTCCGAAAGCGGCACTGTGACGCCGTTGGATGTCAAGAAGGGCGACCGCGTCCTGTTCGGAAAATGGTCGGGAACCGAAGTAAAAGTAGATGGCGAAGAACTCCTCATCATGAAGGAGTCCGACATCATGTGCGTGATGGATTAGCGCGCGACACAAATGCAAAAGATTCAAAGCCGGATAAAGGAGTAGTAAGACAATGGCTGCGAAAGACGTAAAATTCTCAGGCGACGCCCGGGACAGGATGCTGCATGGCGTCGATGTGCTCGCCGAAGCCGTCAAGGTGACGCTGGGCCCGAAAGGCCGCAATGTGGTACTCGACAAGGCGTTCGGTGCCCCGCGCATTTCCAAAGATGGCGTGACCGTTGCCAAAGAGATCGAGCTTGAGGACAAGTTCGAGAATATGGGCGCCCAGATGGTCAAGGAAGTCGCTGCCAAAACGGCCGACGTCGCCGGCGACGGCACGACCACAGCGACCGTGCTAACCCAAGCGATCGTGCGTGAAGGCGCCAAAGCCGTCGCAGCGGGCATGAACCCAATGGACCTTAAGCGTGGCATCGATCTAGCCGTCGACGCTGTGGTCAGCGAGATCGGCAAGCGTTCGAAAAAGGTGAAGACAGGTGAAGAAATTTCGCAGGTCGGCACCATTTCGGCTAACGGCGAAGCCGAGGTCGGTGCTATGATCGCCCGGGCCATGGATACGGTCGGCAACGAGGGGGTAATCACGGTCGAAGAAGCCAAAGGTCTCGACACCGAACTCGACGTCGTTGAAGGCATGCAGTTTGACCGCGGCTATCTCTCGCCTTACTTCATCACCAATCCCGACAAAATGATGGCCGAGCTTGAGAACCCTTACATTCTCGTGCACGAACAGAAACTGTCCGGCTTGCAGGCGATGCTACCGATGCTCGAAGCAGTAGTGCAATCGAGCCGCCCGCTTCTGATTCTGGCTGAAGATGTCGAAGGCGAGGCACTGGCAACACTTGTTGTCAACCGTTTGCGCGGTGGCCTTAAGGTTGCGGCCGTCAAGGCACCCGGCTTCGGCGACCGCCGCAAAGCCATGCTTGAAGATATAGCGATCCTCACCAACGCCCAGGTCGTCTCCGAGGATCTCGGTATCAAGTTGGAGAATGTCTCGCTCGACATGTTGGGCACCGCAAAACGCGTCGTCATCAACAAAGATGACACCACCATCATAGACGGCGCCGGCAAGAAGAAAGACATCGAAGGCCGCTGCGCCCAAATTCGCGCCCAAGTCGAGGAAACCTCCTCGGAGTACGACCGTGAGAAGCTGCAGGAGCGCCTCGCCAAACTGGCCGGCGGCGTAGCCCTCATCAAGGTTGGCGGCGCGACCGAAGTTGAGGTGAAGGAGCGCAAGGATCGTGTCGAAGACGCAATGCATGCGACCCGTGCAGCGGTCGAGGAAGGCGTTGTGCCAGGCGGGGGCGTCGCCTTATTACATGCCTCACGCGCGCTCAAGAAACTGACCGGCGGCAATGACGACCAGCAGGTTGGCATTGATATCGTCCGCCGGGCGCTCAGTGCGCCAACACGCCAGATCGCCAATAACGCCGGCGAAGAAGGTGCGGTGGTCGTCGGCAAGGTCCTGGAGTCAAAAAGCTCCACCTTCGGTTACGACGCCCAAGCAAATAAATACACCGACCTTGTAAAAGCGGGCATCATCGATCCGGCTAAGGTGGTCCGAGCTGCGTTGCAAGACGCGGCTTCGGTTGCCGGCCTGCTGATCACCACAGAAGCAATGATCGCGGACATGCCGGAAGACAAATCCGCTGCCGCACCGGCTATGCCAGACATGGGCGGCATGGGCGGCATGGGTGGTATGGGCGGTATGATGTAACCACTTCACCCATCTCAAGATTGGAGCCGCGTCCGGTTGGACGCGGCTCTTTTCTCTTTTAGGTGGGATTTCTTGGGCGTCCGAGGGTCGCGAGTGTTTGAGGCCGCCAGTTCAACCAAAACATAGTCCTTGAGGTCGTTCGCCAGGTTAGTTAGCTCGGCCGCACCACTGATAAATTGCACCGCCTGGAAACCGCCCCATCAACAGCGAGGTCAGGATCATCTGGTCGCACGCGCAGATTATTCCATATTTGCGTAGCGTTTATGATCGCACCTCGTTCTCCGGCCGGTTGATCCACTGCGGATCGAACACCAAGACCGCGAAGGCAAATACCGCTTGAGAACTGAGTGAGATCCTGACCTCAGCCTAATACAGCAATCACGGGGAAGTTGGTTCGGTCAGCATCACCCGGCTATGCGCGGCCAAAGGCATCTCTAGTCCTACAGCCTCGGCTTCGTTCCAGGGCCGCCGCGAATCACTGGAAGGCTTCGGCGATTTTGGAGCCTTCCGTGATTGAGCTCGTAAGACAGATTCCAATTATACTGCATTTGTAGCATAATTCGTGCAGAACTAAAATCCCATTATATTCAATGGTTTGATTTGTTTTTTCTTTGTGGGATGGTTTTTTAAGAACCAGTCCAGCAGAACCCACCGCAAAACTTGTAAAATTATGCGCACATATTAAAAATATAACGTCACGAAATAGGGGCGTTGAATGTCAGATAACTGCGGAATACCAGGCTATTTATTATGGCGGGTGGCAAACCTTTGGCAAAAGAAGGTCCGCTCGGTGCTCGCCCCGTTCGAAATCACGCCCGTGCAGTACCTGTTGCTAGCAGGCCTACGGGACTTACAAGAAGAGACTGGTGAGCCAGTCAAGCAAGCCGATCTCGCACGCCATTGCCAAAGCGACCCGATGATGACGTCGCAGGTCCTACGATGCCTAAAAAAAGCAGAGTTGATCGAACGTAAAAACCATACGGCAGACGGCCGTGCATTTGCCGTCAAATTGAGCGCAGCCGGCACCAAGTTGCTGGCCCGCGCCGAGCCAAAAATGGCGCAAACTGATTCCCTGTTTCACGATCCCCTTGGCCCGGAAAAGGATACGTTCGGTGACGCATTGCGACTGTTGTCCGGCGTTCGCCCTCGTCGTCGGGTCAAAGCAGTCAGCGGCTAAATCAATGCATAGGCAACCTCAAGGACAGGCGTAACGGGCACGTACACCGTGTTCAACCACAACGGTAACTAGCGCGTCGATGGATTAAGTTGGGAAATCGTGGTTCCGCGGGGCCGAACAACCATCAACCGAAGCGGTCTCAGTCGCCAGCGCGTAGATAGTCTCACACAGAGTCCTAAAATGGGCAGGCTAATAAGGCCCGGCTCCGTCAAACTCACACTGAGGCTTCCAAATACTTAGTCGTCTCGGCGACAGCTTCTGCTAGACCAACTCGTTCTATCTCTACGCCCTCTGGGAAAGCACCCGACAACCGCGATGGCATCCGGGCATCGAGCAGTACAAAGAGGCCTCGATCGGTCGCGCGCCGAACCAACCTTCCATAGGCCTGCTTAAGCCGAAGCCGCGTGATCATGTCGTCATAGGCGCGCGCGCCAAACGCCTTACGACGGGTGCGATGCATGATGGTGGGCCGCGGCCAGGGCACCCGATCGAAGACAATCAGCCGCAACGCCCTCCCCGGAACGTCGACCCCATCGCGCACCGCATCTGTGCCCAGCAGGCAGGAATCTTCCTCAGCCCGAAAGATATCGACCAGGGTCGCAAGGTTCAGTGCGTCCACATGCTGGGCGTACAAAGGTATGTTCGCCGCATCCAGCGGTTCCACCAGCCGCTGATATATGGCCCGCAAACGTCCGATCGCCGTGAACAGCCCCAAACTGCCCCCGCCTGCGGCCAGGAACAGCACTCGGTAGGCAGCTGCGACATGATCCATATCGGTCTTTTTCACATCATTTACGACAAGGACACGGGTCTGCCGGGTGTAGTCGAAAGGTGACGGCACCGCCGATCGGATTGCCGGCGCAGCAAGATGCGCGGCACCGGTTCGCACCTCCGCGGCTTTCCAGTCCGCATCTACATCGCCGGAACCATCCACCAAGGTCGCCGATGTGATCAACGTACCCTGTGACTGATTGAGGACGGCTTCGGCGAAGGGCAAAGTCGGATCGATCCAATGACGGTGCATCCCGACATCGAAGTCGCGGCCATCGATCCGCTCAACAGAGAGCCAGTCAGCGTGCTCTGGCGGCGTGCCCTCCGGCAAGGTCACCAGCATAAAGCGCCAGGCTTCGACGATGTCCTCGCCGCGATGTTTCAGAGACCGCGCGATCGCTTCGATACGGTTGCGCGTGCTGCTGTCCAGCTTATCAGCCTCAGCCTCCAGTCGGGCCATGAGCCGCCCGCGCAGCTCCCGAAGCGGCCGCGCCAGATAGCCAAGCGCCTCGTGCAGCCGAGCGGCGGCGGACAGCAATTCCGGCGTTGGCTCCTCAACACTAACTTCCAAGTCGAATGGGCTCTCCGCATTGTCGACCCTGGCGTATACCATGCGGCGCACCGCCGTCAGCAAAGTCTCTGTGGGCCCACTCGGCAATCCATCCGACGCACGCTGTCGCCAGCCTTCGCTAGGCAGGATCGCAGCATTCTCGATGACCAAGTTCAGCGCCTTTTCTGCTTGCTCGTCATTACCCAGCAGGTCCTCCGCTCGCCTTTTCAATCCACGTGATCGGCTGCGCCGGCGTCCTTCTGATCCGCGCAGCCAACGCCGCAATTCCATTCCTTCCAAACCAGTCAAATGAGCCGAGAACGCGCTATCCGCCGCGTCAAAGACATGATGCCCTTCATCGAAAACGAAGCGTGTCGGCCTGTGATCCGGCATGCCCCGCGCTGCATGGATCATCACCAGTGCGTGATTGGCAATCACCAGGTCAGCCCTGCGCGCTTTGCGGATACCACGCTCAATAAAGCATTTGGTGTAGTGGCTACAGGCGGAGTAGATGCATTCGCCACGCCGGTCAGTCAGGCCAATCGTGGGGCCGGCACCCAGTACGTCGCTCAACCAGGCGGGGAAGTCGCCGCCGTTGGTGTCGCCGTCGCGGGTACGAGCGGCCCAACGAGCCATCAAGCCTAATGGGATAGCGTCGCTGCCCCGCACCGCGACGCCGCGCACTGCTTCCTCGTAATTCAGCAAGCAAAGATAGTTCTCGCGACCCTTGCGAACTACGACTTTGTTGCGTTTTGTGCCCGGGTCTGGATACAGCCGATCAAGCTCCTGGTCGATTTGGTGTTGCAGGTTACGGGTATAGGTGGACACCCAGACCGGTGCCTCATTGCGCTCGGCCCAGACGCTAGCCGGCGCAATGTAGCCCAGCGTCTTACCTACACCGGTGCCGGCCTCGGCGAGCACCACATTCGGGATATCCTCATCGTCGCGCGGGGTAAAAGCGGGCGACACCGAAGAAGCGTAATCAGATTGGCTTGGCCGCGCCTCTGCTCCGTTGCCAAGCAGCATTGCCAGCCGCGTCCGGCTTTCCGCAGGTGTCACCGACAGATTGCCAGACGGGGCCGGCGGCGCGGAGTCCTGCCACTCCGGGAGGTTGCGCCAGATGTCGAGCCCCGCGGCTGGTGCCCGAGGGCGCTCATCAGCCTCTTGGCCAAACGCCGCCAAAACGGCAACGCCCCAGTTCCAGCCACCACGAGCCATCGCCCAGGCCACGGGCAGATCGTCCCGATCACGCGGCCGCAGGGCCAATTCGCGTAGCAAGGCCGACACCACCGTCAGCAGCAGGGTCGCACGCGCCGTCGCGTCCACAGGCGGCCGCAGACCGAGCGCATCGGCGATGCCATCCGCCGTCGGAACACAGAAGGTAGCCGGCCGCACGAAAGCGAACAGCTCCAACACGTCGAAACAGGAAAATCGCGCGATATCAAGCCGGCGGGCAACCGCAGGTGCATGGCACAAGATGGGCCGCCGGCCGGCCGCGCGCTTGGCCGCCTCCTTATGGCTGATTTCCTCGATCTCACCATCCGCGCTAAGCCAGACCGCAACGGCTAGGCCAACGACCAAGACAGGTGCTTCGGGAAGCATGAGGCGGTGTTTTGGCTCCATCACCAGTATCATAGCGACGGCATACGACACGTACTATCACTGGCTCACCTGGCTATCTGTACAGCGCGCAGGTGCGATTGGTAGTGTCGCGTATCTCGTTTGTCAGGAGGAATTTTCTATGGCTCTGCCGCTCGACTCTATCCGTGTGCTTGACCTGACCCGTGCCCTCGCCGGTCCATTTTGCACCATGTGTCTCGGCGATTTCGGCGCTGACGTGATCAAGGTGGAATCTTTACCCAAGGGCGACATGACGCGGGCCTGGGGACCGTTTGACCAGGACATCGCCGCTTACTATTTATCGATCAACCGCAACAAGCGCGATCTGGCGATCAATTTTCGGGACCCCGAGGGGCTCGAAGTGGTACGCAAACTGGCTCGTGAAGTCGACGTACTGGTCGAGAATTTCAAACCGGGCCGCACCGACGAAATGGGCCTGGGCTACGAAAAATTGAAGAAGGACAACCCGAAACTGATCTACGCTAGTATCACTGGCTTCGGCCGCGATGGACCCTACGGCGAATGGCCCGGACTCGACCAGATTGCTCAAGGCATGTCCGGGGTGATGAGTGTGACCGGTTGGCCCGGCGGCGAGCCGACGCGGGCCGGAGTACCCTTCGGCGATGTGGGCGCGGGTATGTGGGCCGCGATGGGCATATGCGCCGCAGTGGCCCAACGCCATGTTACAGGCGAAGGCCAACGGGTCGAGACCTCGCTGCTGGGCTCCTTAATCGGCATGCTAAACGTGCAGGGTCAGCGTTATCTGTCAGCCAATGACGTGCCCGGCCTGGGCGGCAATTTCCACATGGCAGCTTATCCCTACGGTACCTGTCAGGCCAGCGACGGCCAGTTGAATGTCGGCGCACCAACGCAGGATCTGTGGGAGCGGCTATGCGGAGTGCTCGGCATAGAAGAGCTGATCGAGCACCCCGACTACGTCGACAACGACAAGCGCATGGAAAATCGTGACGCCCTATGCGAACGGCTGAACAAACGGTTCCACACCGACACAGCTATCAACTGGACGCATAAGCTGGTGAAAGCCGGCATACCAGCGGGCCCGGTCTACACAATGGACAAGGTCTTCGCTGACCCACATGTCCTTCATCAAAAAATGATCGAAGAAGTCGAGCACCCACAATTAGGCCAAATCAATTTGATCGCCAACCCGCTGCGCATTGATGCATTCAAGAACGGCTCAATCCGCACGCCGCCGCCGGCGCTCGGCGAGCAGTCGCGGGAAGTGTTGGCAGAATATGGCTTTGCTGAGAGCGAGATCGAAGCCCTGGTCGAGAGCGGCGCTGTGGGCGTGGCGTAGAAAAGGCCGCGACAATATTTAATTGCCCGGCCTTCCATCCCCATCCCAGCCTTCCCCCCGATAGGGAAGAGTGGGGGTGAAACCGTTGCAGGTACCAGTTATCCGAATAATTGTGCACGAGATTACGCAATGAAAGTCACTATCCTCGACGATTACCACGACACACTGCGCACCCTGCCTTGCTTTACCAAACTAGACGAGCATGAGGTGACTATCTGGAACGACCACCTGCAGGATGTGGACAAACTAGCTGCAAGACTGGAGGAGACAGAGGCGCTAGTACTAATCCGCGAGCGGACCAAGATCCGCACGCAGCTGCTCGAGCGCTTGCCCAACCTACGCCTAATCAGCCAGCGCAGTGTCTATCCGCATATCGATATAGACACCTGCACGCGGCTCGGCATTATCGTGTCCTCCGACCAGCATGCAGACACACCATCCTACGCAACCGCCGAACTTACTTGGGGCCTGGTGCTGGCGGCGATGCGTGCAATTCCACAGCAGATGGCTTCTCTCCAGGCTGGTACCTGGCAGACCGATGTCGGCCGTTCAGTGCGCGGAAAAACGCTTGGTATCTTTGGCTGGGGCCGTATCGGCAAAGTCGTGGCCAACTACGGCGACACGTTTGGCATGAATGTTTTGGTCTGGGCTAGCGAGGCCGGTCGGGCGCGTGCGATCGCCGATGGACGAACCGTCGTCGAAAGCAAGGGCGCGTTTTTCGAACGCTGCGACGTCTTGAGCCTGCACATGCGGCTTTACGATTCGACCCGCGGCATCATTACGGCGGCAGATCTTGCCTGCATGAAACCTACTTCGTTGCTGGTGAACACCAGCCGTGCGCCACTCATCGAGGCAGGTGCCCTGGAAAAGGCCCTCCTGGCGGGCCGGCCCGGCATGGCCGCGGTCGACGTCTATGAGGAGGAACCGGTACGCGACCCGCACCACCCTTTAGTCAACTTGCCCAACGTCATCTGCACACCACATATCGGCTACGTAACGCGCGAGGAATATAACCTGCAGTTCACCGATGTGTTCGACCAGATCAAAGCCTATGCGGTCGGCGAACCAACCAGTGTCGTAAACCCAGAAGTACTGGTGGAACCACGCCCGCGCCCATAACGTATCCTATTAGACAAGCCGGGAGCGAGGTTCTATCGTCGCGCCGCCTTTTCAAGACCAACACGAGTTTCATGGCCCGGCTAACCGACTACACCAACTACGCCGACGCGCAGCGGCATTACTCAAAGGAAGCGCTCTGGGCGCTGTTCGACGGCGACCGAGAACGGCTCAATATTGGCCATGAATGTGTCGACAGACACAACCGGGACGCCGTCGCGGTGCGCATCGCACATGATGATGGTACCGACGAGACCATTACTTTCAGCGCGCTCGCGGATACCTCGAACCAGTTCGCGAACTATCTGCTGAACAGCGGTATGGCGAAGGGCGACCGGGTCGCGATAATGCTGGAACCTTCCTTGCCCTTCTACGTGGCTCTATTCGGAGCCATGAAGGCGGGCTGCGTCGCAGTGCCACTCTTTACACTGTTTGGCCCGGACGGATTGCGTCTACGCATCGACGACTGTAGGCCAAAACTACTCGTCACTAATAATGCATTAGCGCATCTCTCGGCCGACAACCACGAAATAAAAACTGTTGTCGCGGACAACGAGTTCATGTCGGCGCTCGATGCAGAGAACAGCGAATTTATGCCACAGACCACGTCTGCCGACATGGCGATGTACCAGTACACCTCTGGCACGACGCGCGAACTACCAGCAGCGGTCAAGCATCGGCATCGCGCTGTGGTCACCGTAATCCTAGCGGCGCTGTACGGCACTGGCATCCGGCCGGGCGATCGCTTCATGTGTCCGTCCTCACCCGCATGGGGCCATGGGTTGTGGCATGGCACGATCTCACCGTTGGCGCTCGGCGTGTCGACAGCAAGTTATGCCGGTAAGTTCGATCCCATGCGCCTGATGCGCGCGATCCAGGACTACGAGATCACTAACATCGCCGCCGCCGCAACGCATTTTCGGCTGATGAAGAATTCTGGCGAAGCCGACAATTTCACTTTCTGCGTTGAAAAGCTCTCTTTCACCGGCGAACCAATCGATACCGACACGGCGGCCTGGACCGAGGCGACGTTCCGTACACCAGTCTGCAGCATGTATGGAACGACGGAGATTGGCGTGATCCTGGCTGATTATCCGGGTGCCGACGACTACAAAGTAAAGCCCGGCGCCCTTGGTCGGCCGATCCCGGGCATAGAACTCGCCGTGCATGATGCAAATGGGAAGGACTGTCCACCGGGACAGAACGGCGAGATTGTAATGAAGCGACGCGACGGCTGGTTCCCGACCAAGGATCTCGGCCGCATCGACGAGGAAGGTTATTTCTACCATGGCGGTCGGGCCGACGACGTGATCATCTCCGCTGGTTACACGATGAGCGCGGTGGAAATCGAGGACGTGTTGCTGAAACACCCCGATGTCGACGAGGCGGCAGTCATCGGCGCGCCGGACGATGAGCGCGGGCTAGTCGTTAAGTCCTTTATCGTCTCGAAACGACCGGGAGATGATATCTTCGCCAAGGAGCTGCAGGAATTCACCGCCAGCCGGCTCAGCCGGCACGAATATCCCCGCCGGGTCGCCTTCGTCGAGGCCCTGCCAAAAACGCCGGCGGGCAAGGTCAATCGCAAAATGCTGCGCGAAGCAGAACAAGCCGCGCAGCCAAAGGGTTAAAACATGAATGACAGTATCAAACGGCAATTCGCCCAGATCACCGAGCGCGGTCTCGACCAACTGCGCGAGCGCATCGGCGTACGCATCGAGAACTCTCTGGAGCCCTGGTGTCACGAGGCGACGCGCGACAATATCCGCCATTACGCGCACGGCATTGGCGACGACAACCCACTCTGGTGTGACCCAGACTACGCGGCGAAGGCACGCTACGGCGGCATCATCGCCCTACCCTCCTTCCTGTTCGCGTGCGACCGCATTGTCTCCGGCTATGTTGGAGGTCTGCCAGGGGTGCACGCCATGTGGGCCGGCGCCGACTGGACCTGGCACAGGCCGGTACACCGTAATGACGAAATCAAGACTGATGCCTGGCTGAAGGACCTAATCCTGCACGATACTCGCTTCTCTGGCAGGGCGGTGCAGCAGATTTACCATGTCGACTTCTTCAACCAAGAAGGCGACAAGGTAGCGGAGGCGGACAGCTGGTGCTTCCGCACCGATCGCGACCAGGCGCGCGAAACTGGCACGAAATACACTACGCTGAAAGAGCAACCGATCAAGACCTACACCGAAGCTGAGCTGGCGGAGATCTTCGCGGGCTACGCCGAGGAAGAGGTGCGCGGCGCAGAGACCCGCTATTTCGAGGATGTGGTAGTCGGCGACACACTGCCAACTATGGTCAAGGGGCCGATGACAGTCACCGGCTTCATCGCCTACGCACAAGGCTGGGGCGGGCTCTACATCCGGGCCAACAAGCTCGCCTGGAAGCAGCACCACCGCCATCCAGGCCTCGGTATCAAGAATAAGTTCGGCATTCCTGACTGCCCCGAGCGGGTGCATTGGGAGAATGATTTCGCCACCCTGGTCGGTGCACCGGCGGCATACGATTACGGTCCGGAACGGTGCTCTTGGATGACGCATCACATGACCAACTGGATGGGTGACGATGGGTTCCTGCACGAAAGTAAAAGTCAGATCCGCCGCCATAACCCAGAAGGAGACACCTTGTTCATCAACGGCAAAGTCACGGGCAAGCGCGAAGAAGGCGGCAAGGGCTTAATTGAAATCAAGCACCAAGCCCTGAACCAAGACGGCGAGTTGTCTATCCACGGCACTGGTGTCGTAGAGTTGCCCCAGCGGAGGTAACCCGCCACTACAACAATTACACCAGCTCGAAGTCGATCAGTTCTATCGAGAGAAATTTGTCCAGTTCGCCGCTGCAAAAGTGGATGAGCAATGTGAAATACGTCGAGATACCGCCATACTGAGCGCCCGGAAGCGCTGAACATTTAGGATACGGATTGGGCAGCTAGGCGGCCATTGCCGTATTTTTGATGCTTTTAAGGAGACATACTTCCCTACCTAAGCCCATTTCTTTAACAACTATCTTCCAATATTTGGCCTGCGGTGTTGTATGACGGAAGGTCATGGTCAGCACTAGGCACCGCCTTCCGCATCCACGGCCCTCGACCTCTAGCAGTCTTCCAGTCTAGCTTCGAAGCTTTCCTAAGCCACGCCCCTTAAATCCAAGAGCCTGTCGGGAGTTGATCTCCCCGCAGCGGGCTCTATGGTTTAAGCGCGCGCAAATATTCGCGCAGAGCCAAAGCATCCAGGCGGAGACAGCGTTGAGCGATACCCCCTTGCATTACCGCACGATCACCGAACTAGCAGCGCTGTTGCGATCGGGTGATATTACCCCGACCGGGCTGACCCAGCATTTAATCGAGCGGATCGAGGCGCTAAACGGCCCTCTAAACGCGTTCAATCTGGTGACAGCAGACCGCGCTCTGGCGGAGGCTGTGGCGGCCGAGACTTTATTGACCGCGGGCAGGGACCTCGGACCGCTACACGGTATCCCTTACGCAGTGAAAGATCTGTTCGATGTGGTCGGCCTACCGACATCCGCAGGTTCGCGCACTGTCGATACAGGGCGAAAGACGGTCGAGAGTGAAGTAACACGGCGGCTGGCTGCGGCTGGCATGGTCATCCTAGGCAAGACGATCACCGTAGAATTCGCCAAGGGCATCGTCGGCATCAACAACATCCAAGGCACCCCCCACAATCCCTGGCGCGAGACGCACTGCGTGCCCGGTGGCTCGAGCGCGGGGACCGCCGTCGCGGTGGCCGCTGGCATGGCACCGATGGGGCTAGGCACGGATACCGGTGGTTCGGTGCGCGCGCCGGCGGGGCTCTGCGGGACCGTGGGACTAAAGACAACCGTCGGCCGGATCAGCCGGTTCGGCGTCTTCCCGCTAAGCTGGACGCTAGATTCGGTCGGACCACTCACGCGCAGCGTTGAAGACGCGGCCCTGATCCACCAAATCATGCAGGGCGAGGACGCGCGCGACGACAGCACCTTGGGCATACAGCCGGAGGATGTTCTCAGCTCGCTCAAGTCTGGGGTCAAAGGGCTGCGGGTGGGGATCCCCGAGGACGCGTTCTGCGATATGCTCAATCCAGAGGTCTCGAAGGCGATAGAAGCGGCGGTGGACGTGTTCCGCGATATGGGTGCCCATGTAGAGACGATCACCTATCCTGAAGCCAAGCAAGCTGCTGCGCTGCCGCCAGCCGTCAACGGTGCCGAGGCCGCGGTGATCCACGAGGCGCGTATTGACACTAAACTCGACCTGATGGATCCAATGGTCGGGCCGCGCATGATAAACGACCGCAAACATCTCGCGATCGACTATCTGAAGACGCTGCAGGCGATAAACCGGCTGCGCGAATCGCAGAAGGAGTCCTTGCGGGACATCGATGTCGTTCTGTCAGCAACGACGCCGATCCCAGCCGCACCAGTCGACCTGGTCAACGACTCGCTCGAGGTTTACATGGAGTACGCTCAGCAATACATGGCGTATACCAATATCGGCAACCGCCTGGGCCTGTGCGGGCTGTCCCTGCCCTGCGGGTTTTCCAGCGAAGGGCTGCCAATCGGCCTTCTGATCAACGGTAAACCCTTTACAGAAGCGATGGTCCTGCGCGCCGGCTACGCCTATGAACAGGCCACCGACTGGAAAAACAAGCGCCCCAATTTAGATTGGGCCGAACGCTAACGCAGTATCTGTACGAGGCCCCGGGCAGGGTCGACGCGAAGGCGGTCGCCGGACGCGATGGCCGCGGTGATATCAGTGTCGAAGCGATCAATTAGCGGCAATTGAGCGAAGGCAGCGCCTTGTGCCATAACCGGGTTGGCATCGTTGAGCAGCAAGGCCAGTGGTGCCATTTCCTTTCGCGCCATCTCACGAAGCATCCATGCCGAAGCGACGCCCCCCTTGGCGGCATTCAGCACAAGAATGCGGCCAACATAATTCTCGCCATACAGTTTGTGGGACGGCCGTGAAACGATACCGCGGTCACGGTCAAGGTCGTATCGTGTACTGAAATTGTCGCCGGCCACAAGCGCGACGCCTTCCACCTTCGGCCCGATGCCGATATGTCCCCAGATTTGCGTCACGGTAGCACCCTCCCAGCGATCGCAGATTCGATACAGTGCGGGATCGATGCCGGCGTTGGCTTATAGCCATAGCCCTCGCAGATATTTACCGCCTTAACTGAATGCGTCATCAGCCGGGTCCAGCCATGCGCCTCGCGGATTTCCTTGGCGAAGGTAGCAAAGAAATCGTGGCCGTGGACCATTCTTCCGCCAGCTTGTTCAATTGTCCGGTTTAGGCCAATTCGGGCGCAGGCCTCCTTGATCTCAATCGGCGTGTAGACCAGGAGGGTTGTATCCGGATGCACGGTACGACCGTCCAGCAATTCAGCGATCTGCACAATTTCCGGCATATTAAGCTGCGGCGTTGCCAAGGCCACCACATCGAGCTTTTCCTCCTGACCGCTCCATTCACTGTAGAATGCGTCCAGATCGGATCGCGAGAGGATTTCCGGGACGAGCGAACGACCGCCACTGGCCGTTTCCCAGTCTGGCGCTTCCGGCGTTAAACCGATGACGTGAAACATGGCGATGGACCCGTAACTCGCCATCGACAGCGCCATATGATTAAGCTCCAGGATGGTCGGCAGACCCCCCGAAATCTCGACTGCCGGCACGGACCAATAAGAGTTGAGCTGACGGCCAATCAGAGCGCCGACAACGCCCCAATCGACAACGCTCTGAGGCGTGAAATCGAGTTTGAAAGCGTGCGTGGCGAAGCGGGCCTCATCCAGATGAAAGCCGTAGCGCGGCACCCTTCCAGTAAAGAAGGCGGCAAGGCTTGAGGGGCCAGCCTCGAAATTACACCGCGCGCCTACGATCCCGTTCATATAAATCACCGACGGAGTACCGCTATATCCACAAGCCTCACCAAACGCGGGAGCGGTTACCGAATGGTCGTTGACATAGGCGTGAGACGTAACCACACCAAGCTTGGCGAGCGCGTCAACAGCTTCTCGACTTTGTGCAGCGAGGTCGCGCTCGGGCAGCAGAAACCGAAACGTCTCTTTGTCGAAGCCACGGAAATCAGCCGTCGCAAAGGAGCGCGGACGCCGCTCCTCTGGAGGCAGCACGGCCAACTCTTCCAGAAACGCAACCCCGGCATCACCCATCGTCTCGCGATCAGTGCTCATATGGATGATCCGAACCGGCACGAAATCCTCAGCATCAAAAAACGCGCCTACGCTGCGCTGGTAGCCGATAGCCCACTGTGCAGCTCGACCATGTACCCCGTCGAGCATCGCCTGTTCCAGTTTGTTAAGTTTCATAGAATTTTCCAGCGGCAAAAATAGGCCTACCTCACCGAGATCCGGCTGCGTAGGCGTGTCTGCAATGTCGAATGCAGAAAGCAGGTGCGTTTGGCCGATTGTGCCAGATCGCGCGCGAAACCTGCGTCCGGTTCATCCTGATTGAGAAAAAGCTTTGTGCCAATGACCGGCGGCTGGCTGACGTTGGCGCCCGACAGGGGAATATCGATCGCCTGGATCATGCGGTAGTCATGGATGGGGCGCTTAACCGCTTCCCCGTACCGGCCAAGTTGCGTCATAAAACAAAACCCAATTCCCGCTGCGATCAGGCAAGCACTGGACGGCGCGCCGGGTGCCCCAGAGTCCGCAGTGCCCAGGATGTTGTATACGCTGGCGTCCGGCCGCGCGATGCCCGCCTGCATGACAGTTAGGCCTTCACGACCAACTTTCGCTACCGCGGAAACCTTGATCGACCTGTCCTGAACTGCATCGGCGCCCTTGCCCGTCCCCGCTTCAAACGACGAATCCGCTGGCCGCAGAAACGCCTTCGTCACAAAGGCTCCCTCCGAACTTTCGAGCCCTGCCATCGGCAACGCCGCAACATCAACATCTAACCGGCAATCCGGTAAATCAAGGGGGACCTTGGCACCGTTAATGACCAACCCAAATTCGCTGATGAAGACACTTTTCAGCAGATAACCCGCCATGCCACCGGACACCGCCTGCAAAACCAGGCTCGATTTATCCTTGGGAGAAAGCCTTTCGTCAGCGATTGTCACCGCGACGTCCGCATCACGACCATTGCCTTCCATCGTCCCGCGCAGGATTGATCCGCGGAGGATATAGTTATTATCGAGTGCAATGGAAACAGCATCTGCAGACACACCCTGGCCGGACAGATGATGGATGATAGAACCGGTGACCGAACTGGCTAGCCCAGCGGCAAAATAGGCGAGTGGCGGGGGGGCCCAATCAGTGCCGCCAAGGCTGGTACCTTCATCGCACAGGAACTGCCAGGTCTCACCAGTTTGCGGACGCGCAACCTGAACGCACTTTTGCATGAGATCCATCGGTTCAAATGCGGCCCAGATCCGCTCGAAACCATCAGGCGCAGATGCCAGACCAGTGCAAGCGTCCAACAATTCAGAGGATACGGCCCCCGTTTGGCTTAAGAATTCGTTGGCTTCCAGAAACTCCATTGGGCATCCCTTTTTATCGGCTACCCTACGGTAGCCGACACACTTATATTCCTGAAATTAAGCCATGCTATTTTACCGTACTGACCTGATATAGCAGCTGACGATGCGGAACGTGCTGGTGGTTCCGCTTCAGCGATCAGCTCCGATGCACCGTAGCGATTGACTGTGTCGTCGCATCAAGTCTAGTCCCACCATTTAACATTCGGGCGAGTGACCGTTTGAAATTTGGCACCACGGATCATGAAGCTGTTATTAGGCTTTCGCCATTATTGCCGCAGTCAGGGCACATTCTATTTATATTGGCATCAGCGGATTATGTTTTCGTCACAGACATCCACCGCCGCTTTATCGCCAATTCAAAACCCTCTTCTCGCGAATTCGCGATTAAGATTGGCAACTAGGAGAAGGGGCTTCCTCTTTAATTTTTATCGTCCGCGAAATAACGGTGGGTGCCCGTTCAATTACCAGACAACGAGAATTAGATGCTCTATGCCAACAATCCTTTCCCTAAGTGCGAGGAGTTCATCTTTGTACTATTTATTTCGCCGAAGGCGCTTACAATCTGACCTATATGGCATCTCTTAAGACCCTAAACCTTGTCTAACCACAATACATCGTGCTGAGGGAGCAGGACCGGTTTTGGCATCGGCAACATTTTCGAGAGGCTTCGGCTTTAACTCAGCGCGATGATGCCGGTATTGAAATAACTAGCAGGTCTCGGTTACATCAACAGGGAACAAGGGCCGGGGGACGAGCAGCAGGTGTTCGTAACACTGACGAAGAGCGGGTTTAGCCTTGGAGAACATGTGCCGGAAATAACTAAATGCGCCATTGAAGCGACAGGTTATGACCTTGAGCCGTTTAACTCACTTGTCAAATCTATTGAAACCCTATGCGACAACATCATCAAGGCAGGATCTGAAAATTGACGGCAGATGCTCTCGACCGCACCATATCCGTAGCACCAATGATGGAATGGACGGACCGGCATGAGCGCTACTTCCTGCGCCTTCTAAGCTGCCGAACCATGCTTTATACGGAAATGATAACCACGGGCGCCCTCCTGTATGGCGATGCCGCACGACACCTACGCTTCGATGCAGCGGAGCACCCAGTCGCCGTGCAGTTGGGCGGCTGTGACCCCGGCGCCTTAGCCGAGTGCACAGCGATGACCGACTCGTGGGGCTATGACGAGATAAATCTCAATATCGGCTGTCCAAGCGATCGGGTTCAGGCCGCGCGGTTCGGCGCCTGTCTTATGGCTGAGCCTGCATTGGTTCGCGATTGCGTCAAAGCGATGCGCGCCGTCACGGCGAAGCCGGTCACCGTAAAGTCGCGCATCGGTATCGACGGCCGGGATTCATACGAAGACCTATCGAGCTTCGTGACGCACGTCGCGGACAGCGGCTGCAATACCTTCATCGTTCACGCACGCAAGGCGGTGCTTAGTGGCCTAAGCCCGAAGCAGAACCGAGAAATCCCGCCGCTGCATTACGAATACGTCTACCGATTGAAGCAGGAGTTTCCAGACCTGACGATCATCTTAAATGGCGGTGTCCTGTCTCTTGTTATGGCAGCCACGCACATGGCAAAGGTTGATGGCGTGATGATCGGACGTGCCGCTTATCGCGACCCATGGATGCTGTCCGGTGTCGACCACAGCTTCTTCGGTGAGGCTTGCCCAATAATGTCCCGGCACGAAGCGGTTTTGAACTACCTGCCCTATGTGAAGAGGCAATTGTCGATCGGTGTGCCCCTTCACGCCATGACGCGCCATATCCTTGGACTTTTCAACGGTTGTCATGGTGCTCGGCGATGGCGGCGCTATCTGAGCGAAAATGCTTACCGATCCGGTGCGGATACCAGCGTAATCGAAGCGGCGCTGGGACTCGTTGAATCGGACGAACCTATTGATCGCGCGGAAGCTATTTGAAGGTGCGCGGCAGCGATTATTTAAAGCGATAAGTAATCCGACCTTTCGAGAGGTCGTAGGGGGTCATCTCGACGGTGACCTTATCACCGGCGAGGACGCGAATACGGAAACGGCGCATTTTCCCAGCAGTATGCGCCAGAACTTCGTGATCGTTTTCGAGTTTTACGCGGAACATTGCGTTGGGCAGCACCTCCGTTACAACGCCGTCGAATTCCATAAGTTCTTCTTTTGCCACGGATCATCCTTTTCTATTGGCACGATTGGTGGGCAGAAAATGGGTCATCAGCGGCGTGAAAACAACGGTTTTCTGTATTTTGCTTAAAATCAACTGAGCGCGGCTGACGATTCGAGCGGCAGGGCAGTGGTGTATTTTACCTGTTTCAGCGCGAAGCTGGAACGGATATTGGCGATCCCCGGCACTCGAGTCAGATGGTCCATGAGGAAGCGTTCATAGGCCAAGAGATCTTCGACCAGCACCCGCAAGTGATAGTCAGCATCGCCGGTCATCAAATAACACTCCATCACTTCGGGACGCGCAAGAATGGCACGCTCGAACTGTTCCAACGCCGCTTCGATCTGCTTCTCTAGGGTAACCTGGACAAAGATACTGACCTGTAGCCCGAGTGCGGCCGGATCAACTAGGGTCACATAGCGAGAAATGACCCCCGAATCTTCCATCTCACGCACACGCCGCCAGCAGGGCGAAGCCGAGACGCCGACCTGCCGGGCGAGATCGACATTGGCCACGCGGGCATTGTCCTGCAAGACGGTCAGAATACGCCGATCTATCTCATCCAAGGCCTTATGAGGCATAAAATTTCCTATTTTTTAATATAAAAGAAGAAAATTGCAAAAATTGGTCGGAACAACGCAAAGATAGGTAAGATCATCGGCAGAATCGAGGATATAATTTCTTCGAAATTTATGTCCTCAGGGAAATACGACATGCCGCAACCTAGAAAGACTAGCCTCAGCCTTGTTGAGACAAGTCTCCCCACCACAATCACGCCGGAGCAACTGGCCTGCCTGGACGCGATGGAAAAAAAGGCGCTGTGGCTGTCATCCTGGATGGTGCACAATGCTAACTACATCCGGCCGAGCCGGGACGGGCTTAAGGTTGGTGGGCACCAAGCATCTTGCGCGTCGTCAACGACATTGCTCACCGCGCTTTACATGAATGTTCTGCAGCCCGAAGACCGCATCGCGGTCAAGCCGCATGCGAGCCCAGTTTATCACGCATTGATGTATCTGCTTGGCAGGCAGGACCTGCGCATGCTGAAGGACTTCCGTATGCTAGGCGGCGCGCAGGCTTACCCTTCGCGCACCAAGGATGGCGATGACGTAGACTTCTCCACCGGCTCGGTCGGACTTGGCGTCGCAGAAACCCTATTCGCCGCCCTCGTCCAAGATTACGCACGACTGAACGGCCATCTGGGCGACGGCGTGAAGACCGGTCGTATGGTGGCGCTCATGGGCGATGCGGAACTTGATGAAGGAAACGTTTTCGAGGCGCTACTCGAGGGCTGGAAATACGATGTTGGCAATCTCTGGTGGATCATCGACTACAACCGCCAGAGCCTTGACGGTGTGATCAACCACATGCTGTTTCAGAAGATTCAAAGCTTCTTCGGTACGGTCGATTGGAATGTGGTTACCCTGAAATATGGCAAAAAACTTGAGGAAGCGCGGCACGGGCCGGCCGGTGAGGCGGTGCTCGATTGGATAGACGAATGCCCGAACGACCTTTATTCCGCGCTCACCTTCAAAGGATCCGACTCCTGGCGTGAGCGTCTCACATCGGACCTATCGGGCACGGCAGGGCTCAAGACATTCCTAGACAGCCACGATGATGAGACGCTGCATGCGCTGATGACCAACTTGGCCGGACACGACATGACGTCTATTCTCGAAGCCATGCACGCGGCCAATGCACAGGACAGCGACACACCCCACTGCTTCGTCGCATACACGATTAAGGGACACGGCACGCCACTCGCCGGCCACAAGGACAATCATGCGGGCATGATGAACCCAGAGCAGATGGACGGGTTCCAGCAGACAATGGGGATCTCGGAAGGCGAGGAGTGGGATCGCTTCGCCGGGCTGGAAATAGACCGCGACAGGCTGCAAATCTTTCTCGATAGTGTGCCTTTCGTCGGCGAGAAACGCCGCCGTCACACGGCACCGTCCGTACTGGTTCCCGACTTGACCCTGCCGGCGGCAGACAAAGCATCGACCCAGGCGGCGTTTGGGCAGATTCTACATGAACTCGGTCGCGGCAACAGTGCGCTAGCAACGACGATCGCCACTACCTCACCGGACGTTACGGTGTCGACCAATCTTGGCGCCTGGGTAAATCAGCGCGGGCTGTTCAACCGTCATGAACGGCCGGACGTGTTCCGCGAGGAGAACGTTGCCTCGATCCAAAAATGGGTGCGCTCGCAGTCAGGCCAGCATTTCGAACTCGGTATTGCGGAAAACAACCTATTCCTGATGCTGGCGGCGTTGGGCTTGGCGGAGCCACTATTTGGCGCGCGGCTGCTGCCGGTCGGCACTTTGTACGACCCGTTCGTTAATCGCGGGCTCGATGCGCTAAGTTACGCCTGCTATCAAGATGCTCGCTTCATGGTAGCCGGGACGCCTGCCGGTGTGACACTGGCGCCGGAAGGCGGTGCACATCAATCAGTGAACACGCCGCTGGTAGGGATGTCGATACCGGGCCTCGCCTATTTCGAACCAGCCTATGCGGACGAGCTAGCGGTGATCATGCGATGGGGCTTCCAGCATATGCAAGCGGATGTCGGCGGCTCGGTCTATCTGCGCCTGTCGACCCGGACTATTGCGCAGCCCGAACGGACATTGTCATCGGAGGACCGAAGGTCGATCACCACCGGCGCCTACTGGCTAGACGCGCCCGCAGCAGGAGCAGAGCTTGCCATTGTCTATGCTGGTGTCGTTGCGCCGGAGGCGATAACGGCGCACGAAGCGATACTAGACGACATACCGGGGGCCGGTTTGCTAGCCGTAACCTCGCCGGACCGACTGCACGCCGACTGGCTGGACGCGAAGCGACGGCGCCGGTCGGGTGAACGCACCGCACGCGCGCAAATCGAGACCATGCTCGACCAGCTGGCACCAGACGCTGTGCTAATCACGGTAATGGATGGTCACCCATCGGCGCTAAGTTGGCTCGGAGCAGTGGGCACACAGAAAGTGACGGCGCTAGGCGTCGACCAATTCGGCCAGTCCGGCGATATTGAGGACCTCTATCAAGCAGTGGGCATCGACACTGACGCGATCTTCGATGCCGCTGCCTCGGCTTGCCTTACGCGGCTGGGATAGCCGGCATCGGTTCACTTTCATAAGGGTCGCAAAAAGTTAGGGAAACTATTATTTGTTTGCCACGCGCAAAGGCCTATAGAGGAAGTTCAATGGCGCGCATGAGCCATGGCCTGACGGTCAGGAGATCTAAACGTAATGGCGCCCGGCAAGAGTAATTCAGGCTCTTTTTGAGCGTCCGAAGGAGTTCTCTTTCAGTCGCTTAGCAAGTGGGAGAACGCACAGTAAACCGGGGTTGGCTCAGTTGGTTAGAGTGCCAGCCGGTCACCACGGTGACGTGCTGATTGCCTTGTTGTGGCTACGTGGCTAGGCCATTTCACCGCGGTCTGGCGAGCATCTCGACGCCAAACATTACCGAGTTGACGATGAGCACGATGAAGAAAACGCTCTAAAACCGGAAAGTCGTCGAAGCATCTTCGTAATACCAGCGGCCATTTATGATGGTATTTCAGCCCGCCTTAAACAGTCTATATTGTTGTATTTTAATGGTTAATTAACTTTCAGGCCAATTGGAAAAACTACTGGCAACCCACGTGTTTTACCCTGGAATTGACAGGCTGGTTATGCGAAGTAGTCCGGGAAAGCCGCCACCAAATTCGCCCGTACCCGGTCGCGGACCGTCTGGTCCGGGGGCGGCTTTTCGAAGGTTTGGCCGGTCACCTGTTCGTACAGCCGTATGTACTTACCACTGAACTCGCGTAACGTATCCAGTGGAATATCGGGGATGGGGTCCTTGTAGGGGTCACAGCGTTGAGCGATCCACAGGCGCAGGAACTCCTTGTCTAAATTCTCTGGCTCTTGGCCCATGGCCAGCCGCGCTTCGTAGCTTTCGGCGAGCCAGTAACGGCTGGAATCCGGCGTATGAACCTCATCGGCGAGGGTGATCGTGCCAGCATCGTCGAGGCCGAACTCGTATTTGGTATCGACCAGGATCAAACCGTTTTCGGCGGCGATCGCCTGGCCGCGCGCAAATAGGGCGAGGCTCACCTCAACCAGCCGGTCCCATTGCGTCTGGCTGAGTATCCCAGTCGCGACGAGATCTTCCGCCGTGGTCGGTTCGTCATGGTCGCCCTGCGCGCCTTTTGTGGTCGGCGTAATGATGGTCCATGGCAATTTTTGATTCTTCACCAGCCCGTCCGGGAGCCGGTGGCCGTACATCACGCGCTCACCGCGCTCGTAAATTGGCCAGATGCTAGTACTAGTCGAGCCGGTCATGTAGGCGCGTACCACTATTTCCACCGGCAGCATTGTCAGTCGTTTGCCGACAGTCACATTCGGGTCCGGGTAACTGATGACATGGTTCGGACATAGGTCTTCAGTTCGTTCGAACCAAAAGCGTGCCGTCTGGTTCAGCACCTGCCCCTTATAGGGCACAGCGGCCAGCACGTAGTCGAAGGCACTTTGCCGGTCCGTGGCAACCATGATGCGACACCCGTCTGACAGGTCATAGGAATCTCTTACCTTACCCCGCTGGAAATTAGGCAATTCGACAAATTCAGCATCGGTCAGGCAGGGCTCGAGGCTCTCGTTCATAGCGTTCACTGCTGATATGGCCGGTCACCCTGAACGATCAGGCGCCAAAGCTCGCGGTCCTGGCTACGGTCGTAATCACCATGGGCACGATGCATAGTGGCACGGTTGTCCATGATCATCAGATCGCCCTTTCGCCAACAGTGCGTATAGGTATTTTCGGGCGTGATAGTCCGTTCGAGCAGATCCTGCATCAGCGCCTGACTTTCGTCTCTGGTCATACCCTCGATCTTTAGCGCCTTTGTGATATGGAAATAGATCGCCTTTGAACCATGCTCCGGATGGGTGCGGATAAGCGGGTGGACGACGGGTTTGCCATATTTTTCACGGTCTTCCGCCAGCACGTCGGTTCGGTGTGCGTCAATACTGTTGAGGGTCGTCAGAGTATCTAGATAGCGCTGCTCCTCCGCCGACAGACTGGCATAAGCGGCGCGCATACTAGCTATACTGGTCTCGCCCCCTTCCTTAGGAACGGTCAGCCCGTAAAGCAGTGTCGCCTTGGGTGGTCGCTCCCGGTTAGTGTGGTCGGTGTGCCACATCGACGCCGGTTTTTGTCCGTCCCTGTGCAAAATAATGCCGATGTCCGGATAATCCGCCATATTGTGCTGCGAATAGTGCTGGCGCATTAAGGTGCCGAAAGCATCCGCGACAGCGAGATATTGAGACGGCGTGAAAAACTGGTCGCGCAGAACAAGCACGAGATGCTCGGCCATCAAAGAACTAAGGGCCGCCTTAGTCGCATCGTCCACCGAAGCATGAAGGTCAATCCCGGACACCTCAGCTCCGAGCGAGGAATGCAGTTTTTTGACCGAAAGTGTCATAGCTGGCTTATCCTAAGGGTTGTAACACTGGTTCTATGCTCGCCGAGGTTTCCCCGTAGATAATTTTTTTGGTGCATCTGCACCTTCTAAAATTGAACTCGCTGGGTCAGAGCGCCGTCAACGACCAGGTTGGTACCTGTGACGAATTGCGCGGCTGGGCTAGCGAGGAAGGCGACAGCATTGGCCACGTCCTGCGGCGTGCCCATATGCCCGGTCGGATTCTTAGCAAGCGCCGCCTCGTAGACCTCAGGCATTTCCTGCCGGCGCTGGTCCCAGACGCCGCCCTCAAAAAAGATCGTGCCCGGCGACACTGTGTTAGCCCGAATGCCCTGCCCGGCAATCGTGTTGGCAAGCGCAGACATGTAGGCTATCACAGCCGCCTTGATGGCGTTATAGGCGCGCACACCGAAAAAGTTTTCCAGCGCCGCAGTACTGGCAATCGCGACGATTGAGCCGCAGTCACTTTCTTCTAAGAACGGGAGGCCGGCCTCAACCGCGCGCACGGTGCCCAAAACATCTGTCTCAAGTCCCGCGCGCCAGGCGGCCTCGTCCGGCGCACCCGCCAGCGCGCTGACATTGGCGACCAGAATATCGAGCCCGCCAAGCTGTCCTGCCGCTTGACTGATCCAATGCCGGAAACTATCTCCGTCGGTCACATCAGCCGACGCGCCATGGGCCTGGACGCCTTTCGCGGATAAATCGGCGACTGTCTTTTCAACCAGCGTTGCATCCCGAGCACAGACCGCAATGTCACAGCCTTCGCCGGCCAGCGTTTGCGCAATGGCGAGGCCAATGCCTTTGGTGCCACCTGTGACAATGGCTTTCTTACCTTGAAGGTGTAGGTCCATACCAATACTCCATATTCAGCCAACGCATTGCACAGCGCCACCGACAAGGTGGCACCATCTGCTGCGACCGCATTTTTGCGCCGTCGACACTCAGTCGAAGATGCCGGGTTTCAGCGTTGTGATATTATCTTCCTCTCTCATTAAGCTTCATGGATAACCTCTATCACCGCCCCTTGATTTGTGCAAAAACACTCGCGCAAACGAGGCGACTAAACGACGCGTTAGAGGGGACAAATGACATCACGGGACGAATTACGCCGGACTGGCGCGGAGATGCGAGAGAAGCTTGGCTTTCCCACCAATAGCGATGACACCGAGCTGGCACCGGGGCTAAACCGTCTGGCCGAGGAAATGGTTTGGGGATCCGTCTGGTCACGCCCGGGCCTGATCCTGGAGGACCGTATGCTGGCAGCGTTGTCCGCCATGACATCACAACAGCGTATGCCGCAGCTGCGGCGCTATATCGGTGCAGCGCTGCATATCGGCATCCCGCCACGTACAATCCAGGAAGTCTTTATTCATTGTGGCCTCTATTGCGGTTTCCCGACAATTCTCAATTCCGTGGCTCTAGCCAACGAGGTGTTCGCGAAAAAGGGGATCGAAGTACCTGACCCCGAAATGCCGGACCTGGACGCGGACGCGCTCATGGCGCGGGGCCAGGAGACCAAAAACAAACTGCATAGCGAACGGGCGGAATCCGGCTACGCCGCACCGGGCAATCCTATGACAGGCGGCCTTTACCCGGCAGCCATCGCTTATGGGTATGGCGACATATGGGACCGGCCCAATCTCGACCACCGGCAGCGCTGTATCTGCGCCGTCGCGTCCTTCACCTCAATCGACCATCTGGGACAGGTCGCCAAGTTCGGGCAGGCGGGCCTCAATGCTGGGCTATCGCGCGAGGAAGTGAAAGAAGTAATCATGCAGACAGCACCTTATACAGGTTTCCCGCGGGCGCTAAACGCACTGGTCGCCCTTGGCGAGGCCTGGGGCGAAAATGGGGAATAGACATGTTTTACGATGACCCCAAAAATCACAAACTCCGACATAATCCATTTAAAGCCCTGGTCGCCCCCCGCCCAATCGCCTGGGTAAGCAGCATTGATCTCGACGGGGTCCTGAACCTAGCGCCATTCAGTTTTTTCAACGCGATCGCCGACCAACCGCCGACCATCGTCTTTGCACCGAACGGGCCGCGCCCCGGTGGCGGCGCGAAGGACACGCTTACCAACATCGAAATGACCAACGAGTTCGTCGTCAATCTTTGCAGCTGGGAACTACGCGACGCGATGAACGAAAGTTCGGCACACGTGGATCCGGCGGTGGACGAGTTCAGACTGACCGGCCTTACGCCAGCGCCATCCGTCCACGTCAAAACACCCAGGGTCAAGGAGGCGCCAGCCAGTTTGGAGTGCCGATTTATTACGCGAATGCGCCTGCCCAGCACCAACCCGAAGATTGAAAACAATATGGTCATCGGTGAAGTCGTGGGCACCCATATCGACGACGCAATCATCGATGACGGGATGATAGACATGGCCGCATACCACCCACTGGCCCGTCTCGGCTACATGGACTACACAGCAGTCGATGGAACCTTCGAAATGCTGCGGCCAGATGGCAACAAAAAAACCTAACTCGGCTATTTAACCGCCCTTTTATTTGGCACAGCTTCCCTAGAAAGCCTGGTAATAGTTGATGAAGACATCGAGTTGGTGCATGAAACTAGCACCGATACTGCTCTCTTTAACGCGCAACACAGCGATATACTCTTTGTCGACCTCATCCACCATGGCGATCGCCGCATCCAACGTACCATTAGGCATAAGTGCCAATGGTTGTGCAGGGCTGCGTCCTCCGCGTTGATCAGCGCGTCCAGTGCCTCGTCGCGGCCGCTTCCGAAGGTGTTCCAAATGTCAAATGCAGCATCGTCAGAGTTTTCTTCTTCACCATGAACGCTAACGCAATGTCGGCTTGTTCATTGGCCTTAGACGGGACGTCGATATCTTGCATATTCAAAACAGTACCGTTCTTCATCGGTACAAACCCGAAAAATCGAGAAGACTACATATCGGCTTCGGCCAGTTAATACCTGTATTCACAGCAAGTTAGTTAAGCTGCGGTGCTTTTCGGCCGAATAGCAATCAACCTTCCTGCCTGTTCTGGGAACGGCAGGTGGGCGTGGCTTTCCTTTATAGTTGTAACGCGCTGTTGAATATCTTCACGCATGGGCGCGACGCGGCGCGATTTCAGACTGATATGAACGGTCATTAGTTCGTTTGTCGCCGCCAGATAGCCCTTCTCCGCATGATACATACGATGGAAGTAATGCAGTCGCTTCTCATCCGAATTAATCAGATGCGTCGTAAAGCGCAGCGGATCCCCCTCCAAAACTTCGCCCAGATAGCAGACATTCATATCGACCACAAAGGTCGTGCAGTTCGCTTCCTTCTTGTATCCATGGTCGAGGCCAATATGGTCCAAGAACGCATCCGTCGCATGGTCGAATGCCAGCACGTAAAAAGCGACGTTCATATGTCCGTTGTAGTCGATCCACTCAGGCAGAACGACGCTCTCGTGCAACTGTAGAGGGCTAGATTTCGACATGACGCGGACCCTAATAGGGGTGGTCGGCTCTTTGCAAGCGATGCAGTGTCAATATTTAAACTGAAAAGTATTTCGCTTTCGGATGCAAGATAACGATCGCACTGGTCGATTGCTCCGGGTGCAACTGGTATTCGTCTGACAGCTCGATGCCGATCCGCTCTGCGCCCAATAAATCAAGGATCATCGACTGATCCTCCACTTTTGGGCAGGCGGGGTAGCCAAATGAATAGCGGCTGCCTCGATATTCCTGCTGTAAGAGTTTCTCCAGATCGCGCGATTCTTCGGCAGCGTAACCTAGTTCAGCACGAATGCGCTTATGCGTATACTCTGCCATTGCCTCCGCCATTTCCACCCCCAGCCCGTGGAGATAGAGGTAATCCTGATAACGATCTTCTCCGAACCAGTCCCGCGCCGTATCAGAAGCGTTTTGTCCCATGGTGACAACTTGCAAGGCGACTACATCGCGCCGATCGGATCCCAACGAAGCATCACGAATGTAATCGGCTATGCATTTGCCATCGCCCTCCGCCTGCCGGGGCAAACTGAAGCGGGCAACCTCGGTTGCGCCATCCTCATCGAACAGGACCAAGCTGTCGCCTTCCCCGGCCGCTTTCCAATAACCGTAGGCGGCTTGCGGCGTAAGAATGTCTTGCTGGACCGCGATATCGGTGATGCGTTTCAGTATTGGCCGTAATTCACCCTTGGCCCATTCCATATATTCGTCTAGGCGCTTCCCATCCTTTCTATAGCCCCACTGGAACTGATAAAGCATCCGCTCGTTGAGATAGGGCAGCAGCGTCGGCACTGGCACTCGTGCGATAACGCGCGACCCCCAGAAAGGCGGCTCCGGCACATCACTGTCCGCAGTTAGTTCCTGCCGCTTCAAAGAAGCGAAGGCTGGATCGACGGCTGCCGCTGATTTAGATCGACCAAGAGCCTTTTTGCGGTTCACCGGCCGGCTCGAACGTTTTTCCGCAACACCCTGGATATGGACGTCGAACTGTTCGTTCACTACCTTGTCCATCAAGCCTAGCCCGTCGAACGCGTCGCGCGCGTAAGCTACCCGGCCGCAGGCGTAAGCCTGTACGCAATCTTCCTCTACGTAGGCTCTGGTCAGCGCGGCGCCGCCCAAGATCACCGGTATCTTAAGACCGGAATGGCTCATCTCAGCTAGGTTTTCACGCATAACGACTGTCGACTTTACAAGCAAACCAGACAAGCCGATCGCCTGCGCCATATGTTCTTCGGCGGCTGACAGTATATTGGCTATCGGCTGCTTGATACCGAGGTTGACGACTTTGTAACCGTTATTGGTTAAGATGATATCGACTAGGTTCTTGCCGATATCATGGACATCGCCTTTGACCGTGGCGAGGACAATGGTGCCTTTCTGTTGGCCCTCGGCCCGCTCCATATACGGTTCCAAGTGAGCTACCGCCGCCTTCATCGTTTCGGCCGATTTCAGAACGAAAGGCAACTGCATCTTGCCAGCGCCGAACAAATCGCCAACAACCTTCATTCCGTCTAACAAGAAGGTGTTGATGATGTCGAGCGGCGGCGTGTCCGACATAGCTTCGGTCAGGTCTTCTTCGAGGCCCTGCTTGTCGCCGTCGACGATACGTTGCGACAGCCGTTCGCCAACATTCTCGGGGCGAACCTTCACCTCGTCCTTCGCCGCCTTGCGGCCCTCGAACAAGTAGAGAAATTCTGTCAGCGGATCGTAGTCGTCGCGACCGCGGTCGAAAATCAAATCTTCCGCGACCTCGACTTCTCGCTCCGGAATCGAGTGTAGTGGCATAATTTTGCTGACATGCAGTATTGCACCAGTCATACCGCGGCGGACGGCGTGATCGAGGAAAACAGAATTCAGAACGTGCCGAGCGGCAGCGTTCAGCCCAAACGAGATGTTCGACAGCCCAAGGATGATCTGACAGTCTGGCAACTGATTGGCAATTATCTCGATTGCATCAAGCGTATGCACTCCAAGCAAGCGGTCGTCTTCGTTGCCCGTGCAGATCGTAAAGGTCAACGGATCGAAAAGCAGATCGGACGGCGCCAACCCGTGTTCATTCACCGCAAAATTATAAAGCCGCTTGGCAATACGAAGCTTATCTTCTGCGGTCTTTGCCATTCCTTCTTCATCGATGGTGAGCGCGATGACACCAGCGCCGAATTGTTTAGCCAGCTGCAGTCGATTTGCCGCCGGTTCCTCTCCATCCTCGAAATTAATAGAGTTTATCAGAGGCTTGCCGCCATAAAGTCGCATAGCCGATTCTAGAACCGGTAGCTCTGTCGAATCTATGACAAGCGGCACATTCACCGCACCACGCATACGCGAGACCACCTCATCCATCTCCACCACTTCATTACGCCCGACAAAGGCGGTGCAGATATCGATCGCATGGCTGCCTTCGCGCACCTGATCACGACCCATCTCGACGCAAGCATCCCAGTTCTCTGCTTCCTGCAGCTCACGGAACTTCTTACTGCCGTTAGCGTTGCAGCGTTCGCCGATCGAAAGCACTGCGTTTTCCTGGCGATACGGTATGGCACTGTACGCAGAGGCGATCGCCGGCAACCAGTCGACCTGACGGGCACACGGAGTTGGTCTATAACCATCCACCGCGAGCGCGCGCAGCATACGATCGAGAGCTTCGATATGCGGCACGTCCGTGCCGCAGCACCCGCCAACCAGACCAACCCCATCCTCGGATACGAAACGTCGCACCCAATCCGCCATTTCTGACGCTCCGAGCGGGTAACTGGGAGCGCCGTCAACAAGTTCCGGTAGCCCGGCGTTGGGCTGAACCGAAATCGGCTTGGACCAATGCTCGCCAAGCCACTTCACGTGCTCCGCCATTTCCTGCGGACCCGTCGCGCAGTTCAGACCAAGCATATCTATATCTAACGCTTGGACGACCGTCGCGGCAGCGGCTATATCAGCACCCACGAGCAGTGTGCCCGTCGTTTCGATCGTGACCTGCACCATGATCGGCAGAGCCGCTCCGGCCTTACCAAGCGCCCGCTTCGCTCCGTTGACCGCCGCCTTAATCTGCAGAGTGTCTTGGCAGGTCTCAATCAGCAGAGCATCGACGTGTCCGGCGATCAGTCC
Organism: Rhodospirillaceae bacterium; assembly: GCA_002717185.1. The sequence continues at coordinate 11,516 of PBDC01000018.1, read as the reverse complement.
CACCGCCTGAATATAGAAGGCGTCTTCGAGGCTGTCATAATCGATGTGACCAAGGCTAGGCAGACGCGTGCCGGGACCGATTGACCCTAGGACGAACCGTTCGCGGCCGTCTGCGGCCATCGCCTCAACCGCTTCCCGCGCCAGTGTTCCAGCGAGGCAGTTAATCTCGTGCGACTGTTCGCCCAGATCAAATTCGCCTAAGGTGATTGGCGATCCGCCGAAACTGTTAGTCTGCACAATGTCCGAGCCAGCAGCCAGATAGTCTTTGTGAATTTCCGTAACAATATCCGGCCGCGACAGGTTCAAGACCTCGGTGCAGTTTTCCGCACCGCGGAAATCGGCGTCGATATCAAGGTCCATGGCCTGCACTCGGCTGCCCATGCCCCCATCGCAAAGCAGGACGCGCTCTTGAAGCGCTTCAAGAAACCGGTTCATGGCTCAGGCCGCCGCGTCCAAAGGGCGCAACCCGAGGCGCCAACAAATTGCATAAGTCAGCTCGGCGCGGTTCAGCGTATAAAAGTGAAAGGCTGGAACGCCTTCGGCTTGTAGCGCGCGGCATTGGTCGACGGCGACGGATAGAGAAACGAGCTTAAGTGTGTCCGGGTCACCGTCCAGTCCTTCAAAGAGTTTCGCCATCCAGTCTGGTACCTTCGCGCCGCACCGGTCACTGAACTCCACAACCTTGGCGAAATTCGTAACCGGCAGAATGCCCGGGATTACAGGGATCCTAATCCCAGCGGCTTCAATCCGGTCGCGAAACTTCAAAAAATCATCGTTGTTGAAAAAGTACTGGGTAATCGCCTGCGTCGCGCCGGCATCAACCTTGCGCTTAAGATTGTCCAGGTCGGCTTCCGGGGTCGGCGAATCGGGATGAAACTCGGGATAGGCAGCGACGGATATTTCAAACCCAGCGATTTTCCGCAATCCGGTCACAAGGCCGGCCGCATCGGCATAGCCCTCCGGGTGCGGCGCGTAGGGGGCATTGGCACTGGGCATATCGCCGCGCAGAGCGACGATATGATGAATGCCGGCCTGCCACCAGCTATTGGCGATGCCGTCGACCTCTTCCCGGCTCGCCCCAACACAGGTCAGATGGGCCGCTACTGGAACCGAGGTTTCATCGTGGATGCGGCGAACCACCCGGTCCGTGCGCTTGCGCGTCGATCCACCAGCGCCATAGGTGACCGAAACGAAGGCCGGGCCAAGTGGGGCCAGACGCGCCATTACATGCCACAGACGGGTTTCGCCGGCATCGTCATGCGGTGGAAAGAACTCGAAGCTAACCAAAGGCGTGTTATTCACGTGAGCCCTCTCTTAATCGCATTGAGCTTCATTTCCAGCCAACAAGTAGTCATTAAAACGCCGGCACACGGGTCGGAAGGCGGCGTCCCTCCGCGTCCTCATCATTCGCCGCGCGTCGGCCTGCCCACAACGCCACGGTGAGCGGATCCCCTTGTAGGTAGATACCTTCTTCCGGAATGAGGTGCGCCCGTGCCAACCACCGGGCGATTTCTTCATCGGAAAAACCCAAACGCCGATGCGCGTGCTCGTCGCGCAATACTTCTTCTTGATGCGGGACAAAATCCGCGACGACTAACCTGCCACCAGGCCTAAGAACGCGGGCGGCCTCAACGATGACATCGGCTGGCGAATCCGCATAGTGCAAAACCTGATGGATGGTTACCGAGTCAAACGATTCGCTGGCCACGGGAAGCTGATACATATCACCGAGACGGACCTGGCAGTTGCGTAAGCTGGCCCGCTCCAAATTTACGCGGGCAACCGACAACATTTCGCGGGACAGGTCTATGCCGACAGCCCGGGTTGCCTTTGCACCGTAGACGATCAGCATGCGGCCAGTCCCTGTCCCAATATCCAGCAGCTCGCCGACATCGTCCGGCTTCAACAATGTCACCATCGCACGCTCGATTTCTTCGTCATCGACATGGAGGGATCGGATCTGATCCCATTGTTCAGCGTTATCCCGGAAATAGTCAGCTGCCTGTTTTGCGCGAGCTGTTTGCACGGTTTCTAAGCGTTCCAAGTCGCGGCTGATCGTTTCATCATCTGCGGAGATGAGATCGACAATCGTCCGCCCCAAGCTTGCGCATTCCTGAGTTTCCGACATGCGATAGAAGGCCCTGGTCCCTTCGCGAAAGCGATCTAACAATCCAGCTTCAACTAGAAGCTTGAGATGGCGCGATACACGCGGCTGGCTCTGTCCCAAAATTTGGGTCAGTTCAGTGACCGTCAGTTCCGCATGCGCACACAAAGCCAACACCCTCATCCGGGTAGGTTCCGCAACAGCACGCAAGCCTTGAAGAAGCGTATTCATATCATCTTTTGACGACGTAATCGCAAATCTTGATAAACATATAAATATATCATTATGTAATCAATAAAATTCGCCGCGATCTCACCTTGCAGCAAACAGGCGACATTTTTGCAACAGTGCAATAACCAACCACATCGCGTATACCGTTCGGATATGGCGTTATCGTCGCCGCTATGTTACGTCACTCCGTTCTACCAGTTGTGCGGCAGCCTGCTTGTTAACTGATTGTTTCAGGTATATGCGTGTGACCGGACTCGTTATATAGCTGATCAGTGTTAGTTTATCTGGGATTTGTCGAGGCACTATCGAAGTAGTTAGCGGCGGTGCAGAGTAAAAGTTTGAGGCTGTGGCGTGATTTCAAAAACTTGGGAAATTTTGCACCGGGCGCGGCTTGTTTTTATATTAGCAAGCCTCTCGGTGCTCGTGCTTGGAGGCTGTGCGAGTATCCCGACCGACCCCGAGGAGCGCAAGGCTTACACCAAGACTAACGACCCAATCGAGCCCGTAAACCGAGCCATCTTTAGCTTCAACAAAGGCCTTGATACGGTCATCTTCAAGCCCATAGCAACGATCTACAAAAAGATCCTTCCGCAAACACTGCAAGACGGGATTAGAAATTTCCTGAACAACCTTCGGTCGCCAGTCATCTTGGCCAACAATTTGCTGCAGGGAAATCTCGAGGGCGCGCAAGACACTATCGCACGATTTGCAGTCAATTCAATCGTCGGCTTCGGTGGGTTCGGCGATCCTGCACATGATTTAGGGTTCAAGTATAGGTCGGAAGATTTCGGACAGACATTAGGCGTGTGGGGTATTGGTGAAGGCCCTTATTTGATGTTACCAGTGTTCGGCCCGTCGAATTCGCGCGACGTTATCGGACTAATCGTCGATTCCATCAGCGATCCTATCAATACCTGGGCCGACAACACTGAACGAGATACAATCCCGATTTCACGGGTTTTGGCGCGAGGTATCGACAAGCGGGCACGAAATATCGAGACGCTCGACGAACTCGAAAAGTCCTCGCTCGACTTCTATGTAACGATCCGCAGTCTATATCGCCAGGTACGTGACGACGAGATCCGGAATGGCAATCCCGACGATACTATCCCATTGCCCAGCATCTCTCTGGACGAAGGTCCCACCCTTGCCGGACCGCGTGCGCAAGTTATTAAATAACGACATGCATATTCGTCCTTTTGCGCTTACCGTTTGTGCCGCTTTCGCTTTCTGTCTTTTCATTGTTCCAGCGGCGATGGCGACACCATCTAACGCCGGCGTGTTCGTCAAAAATCTAGGCGATCACGCGATTCGCGTCCTGACGACCAAAGACATTACCGACACGGAACGCAAAGACCGTTTCCGGAATTTACTGCGGCAGAGCTTTGATGTGCGACGAATTGGGCGTTTCGTTCTCGGCCGTTACGCGCGGCGCGTCAATCAGGAATCGATCGACGAATATCAAGGGCTGTTCGAGGATTTGATTGTCGCCACCTATGCCGCCCGATTTGCGGAATATTCAGGACAGCAATTCGTCATCAAACGTGTCGCCAAACCGAAGAAGCGCGGCGATTCAATCGTCATGAGCGAAATTAACCCGAGCGACGGCGGACCTTCCATTCGGGTAGACTGGCAGGTAAAGGCCAAAGACGATTCATTCAAGATTGTCGATATCCGCGTCGAAGGCGTCAGTATGAGCGTCACCCAGCGCGAGGAATTCACCACCGTCATTCGAAACAACGGCGGTAAGGTCGATGCGCTGATCAATATACTCCGCAAGAAGACTGAAGGGCTGAAGTCAAGTCGGTAGTGCGGCAGCCAGGATTCGATTGCCATGCCCCTAAGTGGGAAAAAGGCATTGAAGCGCACTACCGCGTCAACGGCTTGTACTGGATCCGGTGCGGCTGGTCGGCAGCCGCGCCCAGTCGCGCGCGACGATCCGCTTCGTAGTCCTGATAATTACCCTCGAACCATACCACCTGACTGTCGCCTTCAAAAGCAAGCATATGCGTACAGATACGATCAAGGAACCAGCGATCATGGCTGATTATGACGGCGCAGCCCGGAAAATCCGCAAGCGCCGTCTCCAAAGCGCGGAGCGTATCGACATCGAGATCGTTGGTCGGCTCGTCGAGCAAGAGCACATTGGCGCTGGTGCGCAACATTTTTGCCAAATGTACACGATTCCGCTCGCCGCCTGACAGCTGCCCTACTTTCTTCTGCTGGTCGGGGCCGCGGAAATTAAAGGAACCAACATAAGCGCGACTCTGCGTCTTGCGATCGCCTAGCTGTATCTCCTCCTCGCCCTGGCTGATCTCTTCCCACACGGTCTTATCATCGGCCAGCGCGTCGCGCGACTGATCCACATACCCCAGCTCGACGGTATCGCCAAGCCTCAGCTCGCCGGAGTCAGCCGTCTCACTATTGGTAATCATGCGAAACAACGTCGTCTTGCCAGCGCCGTTCGGTCCAATCACACCGACAATGGCACCCGGCGGAATCATGAAATTAAGATCCTCGATCAGCATTACATTGCCAAAGCCTTTCCGAAGATGCTCGGCTTTGATGACCAAATTGCCCAGTCGGGGCCCCGCCGGTATAACAATCTGTGAATTACCCGGCCCACGATCCCGGCTTTGCGCCAACAGTTTCTCGTACGCGGTGATCCGGGCCTTCGATTTTGCCTGACGAGCCCGTGGGCTAGCGGCGATCCATTCCTGCTCGTTAGCAAGCGTTCGCAAGCGCGCCTGGTCGACACGCTCCTCATGTTCAAGCCGCTTCTGTTTCTGCTCTACCCAGGCAGAATAGTTACCCTCATAGGGAATGCCAGAGCCGCGATCAAGCTCCAGGATCCATCCCGTCACATTATCCAGAAAGTATCGGTCATGCGTAACCATCACGACCGTGCCTTCATATTCCCTTAAATGGCGTTCGAGCCAGGCAACAGACTCCGCGTCGAGATGATTGGTCGGTTCATCGAGCAATAGCAGCGACGGCTTTTGCAATAACAGGCGACACAGCGCGACACGACGCCGCTCACCGCCAGACAGCGTCGCCACATCAACCTCGCCGTCGGGGCACCGTAGTGCGTCCATCGCGATTTCAACCGTGCGTGTCAGATCCCAGGCATCGGCAGCCTCAATTTTCTCCTGCAGCTCTGCCTGCTCCTCGATCAGCGCGGTCATTTCATCCGCGTCGGTGACCTCACCAAGCTTCATGCTAACCTCTTCGAACTGGTCAACATAACCTTTCTGCTCGGCCAGCCCTTCCAGCACGTTTTCCACCACCGTCTTACCCGGGTCCAATTCAGGTTCCTGCGCCAGATAACCCACCGTAGCGCCCTCGGCCGCCCAGGCCTCACCCGCATACTCGTTTTCCTCACCGGCCATAATCCGCAGAAGCGTCGACTTTCCGGCGCCGTTATAGCCAAGCACGCCTATCTTCGCGCCGGGAATAAAGGCTAGCGTAATGTCCTTTAATACCTCCCGACCACCAGGATAGGATTTGCTGAGGGACTGCATTGTGTAGACGTATTGATAACTGGCCATGAAAACCATCGCTGTTTCGGGAATGCTGGACGGTTTTAGCGAAACCGATTGGCCCGATCAATCGGTTGGTTCGTCGCACCAAACAACTAAAAGCCGGACAATCTGCTGAGTGAGTTTTTCCGCAATGACCACACTATCGGCAAATCTGGTGCAACGGCTGATAGCGGACACTCCGAGACGAACAACGGCCGGCCCCGCCTCAACGGCACCAGCACGCGGCGCGGTTCAGGTAGGCGATGTAAAATGTGTTTTTGCAGCCTACCAAAACGGAAGTCAGCGTCGATGCCTGAAAGTCCGCATAATCTGCACCCAGCGGTTCGGCTTCCCTGATTTTGCCTTTCCCTGTTTCCTACGCCAGTGTGCCACGGTTCGGCGTAAAGGAAGGGCCCTACAGGTATGCAGACATCAAGCTTCAAATCCAGCCTTTGGACTGATACGGCTAGTCCAGCACCGGAGACGAGGCCGCTTACCGGGTCCCGTCAGGCCGATGTCGTTGTGGTCGGGGGTGGTTACACCGGTCTCTCAGCAGCATTACATCTGGCGGAAAACGGAGCTGATGTGATGCTTTTGGAAGCGGAGGTCCCAGGTTTTGGAGCCTCCGGTCGTAATAACGGGCAGGTCATCCCAACATACACTCGGCATAATCCGGACGACGTGGTGCGTGAATTCGGCACCGATCAGGGCGAGCGGTTGAACAGATGGGTCGGCGGATCGGCCGATCTGGTGTTCGATCTAATCCGACACCATGGCATCGAATGCGACGCTGCCCAAAAAGGCTGGCTACAACCCGCCCACACAGAAAGCCGCATGGCAGGGCTGCGCGCGAAGCACGATCAATGGTCAGAACGTGGTGCGGCGGTCGCGATGATCGACCGCGACGTCATGGCGAAGTTGACGGGCAGCCCCATCTATCATGGTGGCTGGATACACCGCAGCGGGGGCCACATTCAACCTCTGAGCTACGCGCGCGGCCTCGCCCAGGCAGCGATTGCCGCCGGCGCCTCGATACATTGCCATTGCCCGGCGCTAGAATTGCGTCGCGTGGGCAACCATTGGCGCGTCACAGTGCCGCAAGGCGCCGTCGACGCCGAGACGGTTCTGTTAGCAACTAACGCCTATACGGATGCCCTCTGGCCCGGCCTGGTCCGCAGCATCGTGCCAGTGCGTTCCTTCCAAATCGCAAGCGCACCTTTGAGCGCGAAAGTCGCCGCGACGGTGTTACCGGAAGGACACGGCTTTTCCGATACCCGTCAGGCACTCTGGGCCTTTCGCAAGGATCGTGACAACCGACTGGTAACGACCTGCATGCCTTTTACCCCGTTTGGAGCGCGTCGCGCACTTCGGCGCTCCACCCTGGCAAGGCTGCACCAAGCCTATCCGCAAATTCCCGAAACAGCGTTCGAATATATTTGGGATGGCAAGGTAGCAATGACAACCGATCGATTACCGCGGTACCACGAGTTAGCCCCCGGCATTCACGCCGGCCTCGGATATAGCGGGCGCGGTATCGCCATCGGCACGGCCATGGGCCGGTTCCTGGCAGACCGGGCTCTAGGGCGCCACAACACCGAATCACCGGTCCCGAAAACACTCTTGCGGACGCTACCAGTACACGATGTGATGGTACCGCTCAGCCGGTTGCTGGTTTTCTATTACCGTTGGCGCGATACTCGCCCATAATACTGAAGGAAAGCAATGAGATGACAGAAGCCATTCAGAGCCCGGACCTACTTTGGTCGCGCGAGACATTACGGGCCAGGCTGGACGATCCGTCTTTGCGGCTAATCGATGTGCGCCCCGGCGAGCGATATACCATGGGCCACATCACTGGCGCGCGGCATTTCGATATCTACGCGCTGAACTGCGACGATACCGACAACGCGCCTCTGAAGTCCTTCACCCGGATGTGGGCATTCCTGCTGGCACGGCGCGGTGTTTCATTCGAAGACACAATCGTCTTCTGTGGTGAAATCACCGGTATGACGGCGGCCCGCGGCCTCTGGTTCTTGGAGTATCTTGGCCACCAAGACGTCCATGTTCTCGATGGCGGCTATTCTGGATGGGAAGCGGCCGGTCTACCCGTGACACGCGATGCGTCTGCCGTGACCGCCGCCGTCTTCTCGTTCGAGGCCGACCACAGCCGTTTAGCCACCTATCAAGATGTTCTGGCCGCTATCGAGACTGACAATACCATCGTTCTGGACACCCGCAGCTGGGCGGAGTGGACTGGAGAAGATCGCCGCTCTAACCGCGGCGGAACAATCCCCGGGTCCATTCATTTGGAATGGGTCAACCATTTAACAGAACAAGGCACGATGAAACCAGCACACGAACTGCGTGCCCTTTTCGAAGGGCACGGCGTTACCCCGGATAAAGAAGTAATCGCCCTCTGCCAAACCGGATACCGGTCCGCGCATGCTTATTTGGCCCTCCGGCTGTTGGGCTATCCAAAGGTACGGAACTACTTGGGTTCATGGAACGAATGGGGCAACCGTGACGGGATGCCTGTGGCCCGACCAACGAATAGTAAGGCATCCCACCCCACTCCTTGACTAGCATCGCTACCCTAAAGGCCCCATTAACTCAGTATTGCTAATGGTAGCCACCAACGAGAAGCCGTCCCGCCTTCTAAGCTAAAATATCGTTTGGGCGCCCGCGCACAAAGGCTGCCGCCATTAGCAATTTGGTTATATTCAAAAATACGGGTAAAGCCGAACTCAATAAAATTATCCTATGCAAGTACCAATTTGTCCAAGTGATGACCGAAGACCAAATGTCCGGTATTGCAATTCTGCAAATCCAAAATACGAACGTAACGCTTGTCGCGGACAAGAGCTTCAGCAACTAGCACTTCGCAACCTTTTCCAGCGTGTATGAGGATCTCCTGACAGGATAGCGACAGTCGGGTTATCGGTGCCTGCATCCCGTCCAGGCGCGAACCTAGGCTGGTTTTAAGACATCAAGGCCGATGAACCGGTTTTAAACCTATAGCGCTCTGAAGAAATCGTTACCCTTATCGTCGATGACGATAAAGGCCGGAAAGTTCTCCACCTCGATCTTCCAGATAGCTTCCATGCCGAGTTCCTCATACTCGACAACCTCGACGCTCTTGATGCAATCAAGCGCCAATCTCGCCGCCGGACCGCCGATCGAACCAAGATAGAACCCACCATGTTGTTGGCAGGCCTGCCGGACCATATCGGACCGGTTACCCTTTGCCAGCATTACCATGCTACCGGCCGCCCCCTGGAACTGGTCAACGTAGGAATCCATGCGCCCAGCTGTCGTCGGACCAAATGAGCCAGATGCGAAGCCAGCTGGCGTCTTCGCCGGTCCCGCATAATAAATTGGGTGGTCCTTGATATAGTCGGGCAGTTCCTTACCAGAGTCGAGCAACGCCTTGAGCCGCGCATGGGCCAGGTCACGGGCAACGATGATCGGGCCAGTCAATGATAGCCGCGTCTTAATCGGAAACTGGGTCAAGTGGCCAAGAATATCCGACATAGGCCTATTTAGATCGATCTTAACCACTTCGCCACCAAGTTCTTCCGACACCGTATCCGGCATGTACTGCGCCGGATTAGTTTCCAACTGTTCAAGATAGATGCCACTCTCCGTTATTTTGCCTTTGGCCTGACGATCGGCCGAACAGGAAACGCCGATCCCAATGGGCAGGCTCGCGCCGTGCCGAGGCAGACGGACCACGCGCACATCATGGCAGAAATATTTTCCGCCAAACTGGGCGCCAATACCCATATCCTGCGACATCTTGAACACGGTTTCTTCCATTTCCAAATCGCGGAACGCTTGCCCTTTGTCACCGCCTTCCGTCGGCAGCGTATCGAGATAACGGCAGCTCGCTAACTTCACGGTTTTAAGATTGAGTTCCGCTGACGTGCCACCTATCACCACTGCTAGGTGATAAGGTGGACAGGCCGCCGTACCAAGCGATCTGATCTTTTCTTGCAAGAATGGCAGTAGTTTCTCCGGGTTCAACATCGCCGGCGTCTCTTGGAAAAGGTAGCTTTTGTTTGCCGACCCGCCGCCCTTAGCGACGAACAGGAATTTATATGCGTCACCAGGCTCACTATAGATGTCGATCTGACTGGGCAAATTTGTGCGCGTATTGACTTCCTCATACATCGACAGAGGAGAAACCTGGCTATAGCGCAGATTACTTTGCGTGTAGGTACGCATGACCCCTTCAGCCAGCGCCGACTCGTCGTCCCCGCCGGTCCAGACCCGCTCGCCCTTCTTACCCATCACGATGGCGGTGCCGGTGTCCTGACACATAGGGAGAACGCCACCAGCGGCGATGTTAGCGTTTTTTAGCAAATCAAAGGCGACGAACTTATCGTTATCAGATGCCTCAGGATCGTCGAGTATCTTACGCAACTGCGCGAGATGTGCCGGCCGCAAAAAATGGTTGATATCGCGAAAAGCTTCGGCTGTGAGTACGGACAGCGCCTCTGGATCGACTTTAAGGACGGATTCGCCATCTAATGAAACCACGCTTACATGGTCCGACGGAATTTTGCGATAAGGCGTTTCGTCCGCGCCAAGCGGAAACATAGTCGGATGTTCGGTGGCGGTCATGGCGCTTCCCCCTCTGAAACAATTCACAGCCGGCTTGCAGTCTACCCCGCCAATTTTACACCAGCTATGCCAAATCGCGCATCATTTGCGTGACCGCACGGGCCACCACTCTTTCCAAAACATCCAAATGATAACGACTATTCGCCCGCACGACAGCCTGAGAAAAATGGTGAGGACGGACGGACGCGCTTCGCCTTTCGGCGATAGGTCCCAATTACGCCGCTACATTCCACGGCAATGGCTTGGAGTGATTGTTCGCTAGACATGAAAGATTGGGTGCGATTAGTACTTACTTGGCAGACCGTTTTCAAACTGCAAAGGATGAGCCAAAAGCACCTTCGCCCGGATGCTACTTCTTGCGAAATGTATCTAGCGTTACGACGTTGCCGTCAGCCTCGGGTTCGGTGGGCTTGGTTATATCTTGATTGGAGTCTTCGGAATCTCCAGACGCGGCTTGAAATCCCGTTTCTGACGAAATGAGCTGGCTGTGCGAGGTCTCTTCCCTATCCTCGAAATTGAACTGCAGGCTGAAATTTACGGAAGGGTCAGCAAAGGCGGAAATAGCTGCGAATGGAATACGCAGTCGCTCCTGCACATTGTTGAAATTTAAGGAAACCGCAAAACCGAGGTCATCGACCGTCAAATTATCGAATTGATGCTGCAGGACAATCGTCATTTCTTCCGGATACCGCTCAAGAAGACGATCGGGGAGCATCACCCCGTCAACGCTAGTACGGAAAGTAATGTACAAATGGTGCTCGCCAGGCAGGCCATCCTGAGCAATCCGCCCCATCGCCTCAAGTACTACCGTTCGTAACGCTTGTTCGACCATCAAGTCGTACCGCATTAAATCTTCCGTCATAATGCCCCTGCGACGCAGTTATTTTACCGCCATTTTGCCCTTGGACGTTAAAGTGGGGGGCTTCTGTTGCCCGGCGCCCCCCGGGCCGCGCTTACCTAGTCAGACTAAGCAGCGAGACGGGCTTCGCCCGCAAAGTTGTCGTTCGCAATTAAGCGATTTAGCCCGATAACGGTGG
>PBDC01000017.1 GCA_002717185.1 Rhodospirillaceae bacterium | reverse complement strand
CCAAGGAATTGTCATCAGAAACGATAGCGAGCGGTCAGCCGAATTGAGATCGCACGGAATCGAGCCAATTCAGCTTCGGTTCGGCGGACCGCTGGATTGCGTGACTGGTCATCGTCTAACTCGCGCAATCAATCGTTTCAAACCAGACATTTTGTTGAGTTGGATGAACCGAGCAACCCAGTTCTGCCCTGTAGGCGAACATATTTTCGCCGCTCGCCTTGGGGGATACTACAAACTGGAAAACTATAGGCGCTGCGATTATCTCGTCGGCAACACAAAGGATATCTGCGACTATCTGGTCAGGGAGGGATGGCCGCGCAGCCGGACATGGTATTTGCCGAACTTTGTCGATGAAACATTGGCACCGCCAGTACCCAGAGCTTCGTTGGACACCCCGGAAAATGCACCGTTGTTGTTGGCACTTGGTCGGTTGCATAAGAACAAGGCATTTGATGTGCTCTTGGAGGCTCTGGCACGGTTGCCGAAAGCCTATCTATGGCTGGCTGGCGCAGGCCCTCTGCGACGCGCCTTGGAGGCGCAAGCCGAAAACCTCGGTATTGCCGACCGGGTGCGCTTTCTCGGCTGGCGTTCGGATATCCCAGCGTTATTCGCGTCTTGCAACATCTTAATCTGTCCTTCAAGGCACGAACCTCTGGGTAACGTGATTATCGAAGCCTGGGCGCAAGGCAGGCCATTAGTCGCTACAGAGGCAAAAGGGCCCACGGCGTTGGTCAAGGATGGAGAGACTGGATTGTTGGTCCCAATCGACGATGCACCAAAACTTGCTGCCGCAATCGCGCGTATCCTATCTGAGGTAGATTTGGCTGAAGCCCTTGTCACTCAGGGACGGGTCGCCTATGAGACCAACTTTACTGAAACCGCAGTGGTAAGCGGTTACATGGATTTCTTCGAGAGAATTACGGCCTGATGTGCGGGATTGCTGGCATAATGTTTCGCGAAGGGAAAAGCCCGGACGCATCGATCTTGGAAAGCTTCGCCCGTGCGCTTGGCCATCGCGGTCCCGACGGTGAGGGAAAGTATCTTGCTGGCCCTGTCGCCATGGTCCATACGCGCTTAGCCGTTATCGATCTCAAGACTGGTGACCAGCCAATATACGAGCCCGGTGGCGCCGCGTTAATCGCCAACGCCGAAATTTATAATCACCTAGAACTGCGTGCAACACTTGGCGATATCCCGCAAAGTACGCAATCGGACTGCGAACCGCCGTTGCATCTTTACCGCCGCAATGGTCTGTCCTTCACGGACTCCCTTCGGGGTATGTATGCGATCGCGATCCACGATCCGGTCGAGGCCTGCCTCATCCTGGCCCGCGATCCTTTCGGCATCAAACCACTCTACTATGTAGAATCCGAAGATCATTTCGCCTTCGCTTCGGAACCACAAGCGCTGCTCGCCGCCAGCGTAACGGCGCCTGAACTAGCGACAGAACATCGCAATGAGCTGCTACAGCTGCAGTTTACCTGCGGCCGAAGCACGATATTCAGGGGTATTAATCGCGTACTACCTGGCGAAACCATGATTGTCCGAGACGGCCGGGTCGTCGAACGCTGCCGACGCACCGCCTTGCCAGCAGGAGGACCGGAAAAATGTGAGATAGACGAAGGATTGACGCGTCTCGATGCCGCCTTGGAGGACAGCGTAACACTGCACCAGCGCTCCGATGTCCCCTATGGACTATTCCTATCAGGCGGCATCGATTCCTCTGCAATCCTGGCTCTCATGTCACGTCTGAATGAACGTCCGGTTAAAGCATACACCGCCGGTTTCAGTGGAACAGCCGTCGCCGACGAACGCGAACACGCCCGTGATTTAGCCAAAACTGTCGGAGCCGAGTTCCACAGTGTTGATTTCACTGACTCGGATTTTTGGGCACTGTTACCAGAAATCGCGGGAGCAATGGACGACCCTGCCGCCGACTATGCGATTTTACCGACCTGGAAACTGGCGCAGGAGGCGGCACGCGATCTGAAAGTCGTTATCTCCGGTGAGGGCGGTGATGAACTTTTTGGCGGCTATGGTCGCTACCGCAGTGCTTTGCGACCCTGGTGGCAAGGCGGTCGCATGATGCGTGCTACCGGCATTGTCGAAGGGTTGGGGATACTTCGTGAGGACAGTGGCAGCTGGCGCGATGCGATCGCCACTGCCGAGGTGACCGCTACCGATCCGCGGCGCTCGCGGCTGCAGATAGCACAGGCGGTGGACATGACTGATTGGCTTCCTAACGACCTGTTAACCAAGCTTGACCGCTGCCTAATGGCTCACGGCATGGAGGGGCGGACCCCGTTCCTCGATACCCAAGTTGCCGATGCGGTGTTCCGACTACCGGACAAGCTCAAAATCCATAAACAGCAAGGTAAATGGATACTGCGGCGCTGGCTTGATCAGGTTCTGCCGTCAGCCCGGGCCTTCGACCGCAAGCGCGGGTTTACCGTCCCGGTCGGTGAATGGATTTTTCAGCGGGGTGGCGACCTAGGCCCACTAGTTGCGGCCAGTCCAGCGATTACCGAAACTTGTCATCCCGACCGAGTTGTCGCCCTATATAAATCGAAGAAGAAGCGCGCTCAAATTGCGGGGTGGGTGCTGCTGTTCTGCGCCTTGTGGCATAAACGTCATATCCTAGGACAACAGTCGGAAGGTGATGTCTTTGACGTATTATCAGCCTACTAACGTAATTCACAGGCGATATCTGATTTCTGCGGCTCACGACCTCATCATCCGTAGCAGTTAACGGTGCACATAGAAAACCGGTGAAATAGCCCGCCTTTACGGCTTGGCTTCAGGCTTTAACTGCCCTCGGCAATTTCCGCCTGCGCTGCTGCCAACCTAGCTACCGGCACCCGGTAAGGCGAACAAGAGACATAATCGAGACCAACCTTGTGACAGAAAGCAATCGACGCAGGATCTCCACCGTGCTCTCCGCAAATGCCCATCTTGAGATTGCCGCGAACCGCTTTTCCGCGTTCAACGGCAATCCGAACCAACTCGCCAACTCCTTCAGAATCAATCGATACAAACGGATCGGCTGACAGAATACCCGCCGACTCGTAGTTCGGCAGGAATGTCGCCGCGTCGTCACGGCTAATTCCAAAGGTAGTTTGGGTAAGATCGTTGGTACCAAAGCTGAAGAACTCAGCCGTCTCAGCAATTTCAGCAGCGCGCAATGCAGCGCGTGGTAATTCGATCATCGTGCCTACCGAGTATTGCGGCGCTTGACCCTGCTCTTTACCAATTTCCGATGCAACCCTGTCGATGATTGCCTTTAGAAGGTCCAGTTCCTGCCGGGTTACGATCAACGGCACCATAACTTCCGGTTCCACCGTCTCACCAATTTCCTTAGAAACGGTAACGGCCGCCTCGAAGATAGCGCGCGCTTGCATTTCACATATCTCCGGATAGGTGATCGCCAGACGGCAACCGCGATGGCCGAGCATCGGGTTCGACTCCTCCAAACGCAGCGCCCGCTGCCGCACTTTCTCAACCGGCACACCAGCAGCTATGGCAATATCAGTAAAATCCGCCTCACCCTTTGGCAGGAACTCATGTAGCGGGGGGTCCAACAACCGAATCGTCACCGGCAGACCCTTCATGATGTGGAACAACTCCTTAAAGTCTTCGCGCTGCATCGGAAGGATTTTATCGAGCGCGGCGCGACGACCAGCCTCGTTCTCTGCCAAGATCATTTCACGCATAGCGACGATGCGATCAGCATCGAAGAACATATGCTCGGTCCGGGATAAACCAATCCCTTCTGCCCCGAAGCGAATTGCTGTCTTCGCTTCCTCTGGCGTCTCCGCATTTGTCCGAACGTTGAGCTTGCGTATCTCGTCGGCCCAACCCATTACAACGGCAAAATCACCTGAAAGCTCGGGCTCGATAGTCGGCACCTCACCAAGCATTATTTCCCCAGCCGCACCATCGATGGTGATAACCTGACCGACCTCGATTGTGTCGCCACGCACATACATCGCATTTGCCTGGTAGTCGATGCGCAGTTCACCGGCACCGGCAACGCACGGCCGCCCCATCCCTCGGGCCACAACCGCCGCGTGGCTGGTCATGCCGCCGCGCGCCGTCAAAATGCCGCGCGCCGCATGCATCCCATGAATGTCTTCCGGACTGGTTTCGATACGGACCAGAATTACGTCGTCGCCCTGCCCAGCCAACTTCTCAGCTTCCTCAGCTGTGAACACAACCTTACCGCAGGCCGCACCCGGCGATGCCAGAAGTCCGCGCGAGATAACATTGCGGTTCGCATTGGGGTCAAGCGTTGGGTGCAGCAACTGGTCAAGCGCCGCTGGATCGATCCGTGACACCGCGGTGCGCTTATCGATAAGTCCTTCCTCTACCATATCGACAGCGATCTTCAGCGCTGCCGCCATAGTGCGCTTACCGTCACGGGTCTGCAGCATCCATAGCTTACCTCGCTGCACGGTGAACTCGATGTCCTGCATGTCGCGATAGTGTGCTTCGAGTTGGCCGCGAACTTTTCCCAGTTCAGCGAATAAGTCCGGCATGGTCTCTTCCATAGCCGGTTGCTTCGAATCGGTCGCCTCCTTGCCGCGCAGCGTCAGTCGCTGCGGAGTTCGAATTCCGGCGACAACATCTTCACCCTGAGCGTTGTTAAGATATTCGCCGTAAAAGGTGTTTTCTCCATTCGACGGATCGCGCGTGAATGCGACACCGGTTGCGCAATCATCGCCCATATTGCCAAACACCATGGACTGCACATTGACCGCCGTTCCCCACTCCTCCGGAATGTCGTGCAGCTTGCGATAGGTAACCGCGCGCGGGATACGCCAGCTACAAAACACAGCACTAATTGCGCCCCAGAGCTGTTCTTTAGGGTCTTGTGGAAATGAGCTACCGAACTCTGCTTGCACCACCTCCTTGTATTGCCCAACTAACGCCTTGAGATCGTCAGCGGACAGATCAGTATCTAGGCTAACCCCACGGTCTTCCTTATGAAGATCGAGCAATTCCTCGAAATGATAGTGATCGACCCCCAACACCACGTCGCCATACATTTGAATAAAACGGCGGTAACTGTCATAAGCGAAGCGAGGGTCATCACTTGAAGCGGCGAGCCCCTCGACCGTAGTGTCGTTCAGACCAAGGTTGAGAACGGTGTCCATCATGCCCGGCATCGATACACGCGCACCAGACCGGACTGAAACTAGCAGCGGGTTTACCGCATCGCCAAACTTAGCATCGACCGCCTGTTCGACATCGGCAAGTGCCGCTTCGACCTGTATTTCGAGGTTGTCCGGATAGCTTTCACCGTGATCGTAATAGTGGGTGCAAACTTCTGTGGTAATTGAGAACCCAGGTGGCACCGGCAGCCCCAAATTGCACATCTCTGCTAAATTGGCACCCTTGCCACCCAACAACTCGCGCATCCCAGCCTCGCCGTCGGCCGCACCATCGCCAAAGCCGTATACCCATTTTGTCATGGCCTAACCCTCGATCAGACTAAAGTCCGCGATCTGATTCAGCGTTGTGCCAAACTGCGAAAGCAAGCGAAGCCTGTTCAGACGCAAGTCCAGGTCATCCACATTCACTGTAACCTTTTCGAAGAACGCGTCGACCGGTTGACGTAACTTTGCCATCTCCTCCATTGCACTATCGAAGCGCTCATCCTCGATCGCATCTTCTGCATCACTGCGGACCTTTACGAAATTCTCAAAGAGCGCCCGTTCCTCGCCTTCAGCCAACAGATCAACGCTAACATTGCCACCAAATTCGGACTTATCTTTCTTTGATTCAATACGAACGATGTTCGCAGCGCGCCGATAAGCTACCAAAAGATTTTCGCCATCCTCATTTGAAAGAAAGCTGCCAAGCGCCTTGACCCGTGCCATAAGCCGAACCAAGTCGTCTTCTCCGCCAAGTGCGAAAACCGCGGAAATAAGATCGTGCCGAATGCCGGTTTCGCGCAGATGAACCTTAAGGCGGTCAGCGAAAAAACCGAGCAGATCCGTCGTTACCGCATCAGTTTCCGCATCTTCGGCGACACCCTTATCTTTGTAGAGGCGTATTGCTATAGCAAATATATTCAGTAAGTTCAGCCTCAAGCTATTTTCAAGAATTATTCGGATCACGCCAAGCGCCGCCCGACGAATAGCATAGGGGTCCTTAGACCCAGTTGGTTTTTCGTCGATCAGCCAAAATCCGGTAAGCGTATCGATCTTGTCGGCGAGCGCAACTGCCACAGACACCGGCGACGTTGGGCACTGATCGTTCGGCCCAAGTGGCGAATAGTGATCAGCGATAGCGTCAGCGACGGCTGCACTCTCACCGTCATGCAGCGCATAGTAACGGCCCATCACACCTTGCAGGTCAGGGAACTCAGAAACCATGCCGGTCACGAGATCGGCTTTACATAGCTGTGCCGCCCTTCTCGCTGCATCTCGCTCTGCACCGAAGATATTATCCGTAAGGTCGGCGGCAAGCGCCATGACCCGTTGCACTTTTTCGGCAACGGTTCCCAATTTGGCATGAAACGTAATTTCGCCCAGTGCCGGCACCCGTTCCGCGAGACGCATTCGGCGATCTTTGTCCCAAAAAAAATTCGCATCAGCAAGCCGTGCGCGCAGAACCCGTTCGTTGCCAGCGACGATCGCTGCACCACCATCCGTCACGGTCATATTCGCGACGAAACCGAAACGGGGCGCAAGGCTGCCGTCCGAGTTCGAAAGCGCAAAGTATTTCTGGTGCGTGCGCATTGATGATGTAAGCGCCTCCGACGGCAAATCCATAAATTCCGCATCGATTGTGCCGAGCAAGCAAACCGGCCATTCGATCAAACCGGATACCTCATCAAGCAAGGCAGGATCATCGTTGACTGTTAGCCCTGCGCCCTCCGCTATATTTTGCAGAGAAACAGCGATCGTCGCGCTCCGTTCCGCTCTATCTAGCATGACGAAAGCAGCGGCAAGTTTATTACGATAATCCGCAAAACAGGTCACCTCTGCTGGTGCGGGCGACAAGAAACGATGACCGTTGGTATGGTTTCCAGCCAAAACTCCGTTGAATGAAATTCTTTCGACCGCCACTCCATCGAACAAACACAGGATGTTCTCGACCGGACGTACCCAACGATGCGTTTCAGCACCCCAGCGCATCGATTTTGGCCACGGAAACTTAACCAGTACATCCTTGATGATATCCGGCAAGATATTCGCCGTCGGTTCACCCTGTCGCTCGATAATCGCGAACCAGACTTCTCCCTTGCTAGCGTCCCTTTTCTCGCATTGCTCCAGCGATTGGAGACCAACGTTCCGCAAAAATCCTTCAACTGCCTTGTCCGGTGCGCCAACTTTTGGCCCCTTTCGCTCCTCGCGTAAATCAGGCTGCTGTTCCGGCAGCCCTTCAACGACAAGAACGAGACGGCGTGGTGTCGTATAGGCGTCCGCTCCGGCGAATGCCAATCGCGCCTTCTTAAGTCCGTCTAAGACGAGGCGCTTAAGGTCTTCCGCCGCGCGTTTCTGCATCCGCGCCGGAATTTCTTGCGAAAGGATTTCGAGGAGAAGCTCAGGCACCGGCATTCCCCTGTTGACTTTCTATCCATTTTTCTGCCGCGCCGCGCGCCAGCGCTCGGATGCGCAGAATATAGGCCTGACGCTCTGTAACGCTGATAACGCCACGCGCGTCAAGCAGATTGAAAATATGGCTAGCCTTCAGGCATTGATCGTAGGCGGGCAGCACTAGCCCGGCCTCAAGCACCGCCTGGCATTCGGTCTCCGCATCCTCGAAATGGCGGCGAAGCATATCAACATCAGCACGTTCAAAATTGTAGGCGGAGAATTCCTGTTCGGATTGCAGAAATACTTCGCCATAGCGCACCCCATTGTTGTTGAAGGCAAGGTCATAAACGTTCTCCACCCCCTGCACATACATCGCCAAACGCTCAAGTCCATAAGTCAATTCGACAGAGATCGGGTCGCAGTCGATGCCGCCAACCTGCTGGAAATAGGTAAACTGGCTAACCTCCATACCATCGCACCAGACTTCCCAGCCCAGACCCCAGGCGCCCAGAGTTGGGCTTTCCCAATCGTCCTCAACAAAACGGATATCGTGCTCCAATGGATCAATCCCAAGCGCCCGTAAACTGCCAAGGTAAAGTTCCTGGCTGTCTACCGGGGAGGGCTTAAGGATCACCTGATATTGGTAGTAATGCTGCAGCCGGTTCGGGTTTTCGCCATAACGCCCGTCGGTCGGCCGCCTAGACGGTTGGACGTAAGCTGCTTTCCAGGGTGTCGGTCCCAACGCGCGCAAAGTCGTGGCTGGATGAAAGGTCCCGGCGCCGACCTCCATGTCATAGGGCTGCAGGATCACGCATCCGCGCGCTGACCAATAAGCGTGCAGATTCAGTATAAGGTCTTGAAAGCTGTTGTTTTGGGCGTTTTTTGGGGCCATAACCCGGCCAATGTCAGAGCACGGATGCGGCGCAACCTAACCGTGGCCTGAACCAGGGTCAACTAAAGACAAAGACGCTGTTGCCAGAAGCTTAATAAGGGCAATCCATCTTGCCGCAGTCGGACTTACTATCGGTGGCAACATAGACTGTGCATACCGGACATTGCACCGTGTCAGATGCGCCTACCCGAGCGGTGTTTTCTTCTTTATCGACACGCTGCTGGCGCTGCTGATTCAATCGCCCGACAAATTTGAAGCCGTACCACACAATGGCGATGGCAGCGGCGAGAAGTAGAAGTTTTTGCAACATACCGAATTAGTAGCGCGGAAACGATTTATCGGTCAAAGCGCCGGTTTAAGCCTAAAGACCATATTGGGCCCAGAGCGCTCGCGTTTCGGCAGCACGAATTAGGTCATCAGCCCAGTCATTGCGCATACCTAGACGCTTTTCAAACCATCCTCTCTGACGATCAACCACTTTGAGGCGGACCTTTTCACCGTACTTCGCCCGTATCACGGTCCGCAAATCACCGATTTCATCGACGAGCCCCAACTCTTGCGCGCGGTTTCCCGTCCAAAACTCTCCGCTGAATAGTACCTCTTCATCAGCCTGCAACTTTTCGCCCCGCCGAACGCGCACATGGCATTTAAACTGCTCATGGATATCCGCCTGCAGTTCTTTCAAAATCTCGACATCATTCTGATTTTCGTCCTTGAAGGGATCCAAGATTGCTTTCTTTTCACCTGCTGTATGGATGCGACGTTCGATGCCAACCTTTGCAAGAAATTCCGGGAAGCCAAAACCAGCGAAAACAACGCCAATAGAACCAACGATCGACGCCGCATCCACATAGATCTCGTCGGCCACACATGCCAACCAGTAGCCGCCCGAAGCGGCCACGTCTTCACAAAAGGCGTAAACCGGCACCTCTTTTTCTTCCGCCAGAGCACGTATCCGGGTGGCAATCAGCGACGACTGTACCGGCGACCCACCCGGCGAGTTGATCACTAAGGCCACCGCCGATAGCTGCGGGCCCTCGAACGCCCGCTCAATCGATTCCGCCATATCGGACAAAGTCAAGCCGCCGCGCCTAAGACTGGAGGTTCGGCCAATAACACCATCCAGTCGCAAGACATTCACCAATGGCCCACCTTCGAACCGGTCAGCAATTTTTCCACCCGCCCAAGGAACGCGCCGCAACCAATCGATCGATCTTTTCTTCGTCATACCAGATATGTAGGCCGTGACGCGGAATATTCCAAGGCGCGATCACACAGCCAAAGCTTTACCGTCGCGCAGGATCGACAACGCTTCTTCCGTAAAACCACCAAGTTCATGATGCAGTGTCAATCCCGATGTCAACCTCAGAGGCGTTCGCACATCGCGTCGTGCTCGTAAGATCACTCGTTTAGCGGGCCTATCGCCGCCAGGCCATAGCGGAACAACGACGATGCCACCTGCTCGACCGTGAAAATGGGCCAACAATTCATCAAGCCGATCCGCCCTATGCACCAGAGTAATGCTGCCTTTAGGCTTCACCATCCGGATACAAAATTCGATCCAATCTAACAAATCCGCTTCGCCCTCGATCATCGCGGTAGCCTTGGCAGGGTCTGGTGGGGCTTGACCACGTCCGGGCGGCAAATATGGCGGATTTGCCATAACATGATCGAACAAAGTTTGCGTGATTGATTCCGGTGGACGCAGCAAGTCACCCACAGCAAAGGTTACGCGGTCTGCCAGTTCGTTGCGCGCGGCATTCTCTGCCGCAACCGCAGTCAGGTCTGGTTGCAGTTCGAGACCTGTCACAGTGGCACCCAGTACGCGCGATGCATAGCACAGTGCAGCCGCACCGACCCCGGCCCCGACATCAAGGACGCGACCTGCAACCGCAGGCGTCGCCGCCGCCAACAAAACGGGATCGATCGCAGCGCGGTATCCGCTTGTAGACTGACGAAGACTTACTTTGCCATCGAGCAGACTGTCAGGATGAGGTTCTTGCTTATCCATTTCCCCGGCTGCTTCAAGGAGACGTTTAGCCAATTCATAATCATGGTCGCTCACCAATAGTCGCCGCGGGATCGCGCTGGCGGACCCTTCGAGCACGCTGGTGTGTGTATCAAGCACGAAAACTTCAACCTGCTGGTCCGCCAGCAATGCCGTCAACCAGGAAAGTTGCACCGGGTCGGTTGTTCTTAGCAATTCTTTCATTATGTCCCAGTTGTCCGCGTAGTTCTGGCCAGCCCTTGACCGGCAATTGTGTTGAACTATGCTCCGGACCCGCCTGTCAATATGGAGAGCAGGAGGCAAACGAGACGTGGCTGTCGTAGTCGATTTCGAAGGGTTGCGCGGAGATGGCGTCAAACATGCACTAGACCACGTTAGTGCGCTGGTCGCCGACGATCTGATTAAAGTCAATCAGGTCATCGTGGACAAGATGGATAGCCCCGTCGCGCTAATCCCGCAACTAGCTGGTCATATTATTGCGGCAGGAGGCAAACGGTTACGACCAATAATGACTTTGGCTTCATCGGCACTATGCGGTTATCAGGGCGAACGGCATATCAGTCTCGCCGCTTGCGTAGAATTCATCCACACCGCCACCTTGTTGCATGACGATGTCGTCGACGATTCTGACCTGAGGCGCGGTCAGGACAGCGCCAAAGCAGTTTGGGGTAACCAGGCATCCGTTCTGGTCGGCGATTTTTTGTTCTCGCGCGCTTTTCAGCTAATGGTTCACGACGGCTCGCTTCGCGTCCTGAAAATTTTATCCGATGCGTCGGCGACCATTGCTGAGGGTGAGGTCATGCAGCTTATGACCACGAATGATACAGAAACCAGCGAAGAAGCTTACATGGACGTGATACGCGCGAAGACAGCAAAGCTGTTCGCAGCGGCATCGGAGATCGGCGCCGTCGTCGCCGAACGTCCGGCAACGGAAGCGGCGGCGTTGGAAAGCTACGGTACAAATTTTGGCATCGCCTTCCAGCTTGTTGATGACGTGCTCGACTATTCTGCCGAACAGACCAAGCTTGGCAAAACGATCGGCGACGATTTTCGGGAAGGCAAAATTACGCTTCCGGTCGTGCTGGCTTGGCGCCGCGGAACGGATAGGGAGCGCCAGTTCTGGCGTAAAACCCTAGAAACTATGGAGCAAAGCGACGGTGACCTCGAAGAAGCCATAGGCTTGATGAACAAATATGATACGCTAAGCGACACCATAGATCGTTCGCGGCATTACGGTGCCATGGCCCGTGACTCCCTGGGCCTTTTCCCAGACTCAGAAATCAAGCAGGCGCTTCGCGATCTAATCGACTTTTGCATCGACCGCACCTATTGACCCATACTGATCCCCGCATGGAATGACGGGGATAAGCGATGCTCAGCAACAGCTTGGACGTGAAACCGATCGCAGGTGCTCTCGGCGCAGAGATTCACGGCGTCGATCTTTCCAAATCACTAGACGAGGCAACCTTCGGGAGAATCCACCAAGCCCTGCTAGATCATTGTGTAATTTTCTTTCGAGACCAAAATATCACGCCGGATCAACAACTTGAATTCGCCACGCGCTGGGGTGATGTGCATTACCATCCACATATCAAGGGCCTGCCAGAGCGACCAGAGATCTTCGAGATCTTGAAGGACAAGGATGATGTCCATACGCTTGGCGGCGACTGGCATACGGATCAGATGTTCACCGATACGCCAGTGCGCGCGACTATGTTGTACGCAAAAGAAGTTCCACCGCAGGGTGGCGACACTCTGTTTGCCAACGCCTACCTTGCGTACGAGACCCTGTCCGACGGCATGAAGAAAATGCTGGACGGACTGTTTACGCGGAACACCTATAATATGCAAAAAAACCGCGCGGCGGCGATGCAAGTTAACGATATCGAAGAGAAATCCGTTGAAGCGAAGCATCCGCTAATACGGACGCATGGGGAAACCGGCCGCAAAGCTGTCTACATCTCTTACGAGGGGATCACCCGCAACATCGTCGGCTTAACCGAAGCGGAAAGCGCACCAATCCTTGGGTACCTGCGCAACCACGTGACACAACCGGAATTTACCTGCCGATTCCGATGGGCAGAAGGATCGTTGGCGATGTGGGACAATCGCTGTGTCCAGCATCTCGCCATCAATGACTATCATGGCCACCGGCGTGTCATGCACCGGATTACAGTTGCCGGCGAACTGACCCATTAAGTAGTAAATCGCCATACGGCGTTGGTCCTTAAATCGTGCGCTATGCCCAGCGGCGCACCGGTTGCCGCCTGGGCCTCATTGTCACTAAAGCTCCGCGATACTTACTCCGGCGTCACCGCGATTACGGACATCCAGCTAACGAGCTAAAATGAGGCGAAGTCGCAGAGTGGTAGTCGCTCAGGAACATATTCTTTTCCATCGATCTCGCGCACGGGCTTGCCATCACCGAACGCGCTATCGACCCCGGCTGGCGTAAGGAAACCGCCTAGCCTTGCCCCAGCCATGCGGAGCCTCTCCACCAGTGTGCCTTGCAGCACAACTTCCAGGTCGATCTGGCTAGCCTCTTGCATTTCCTTGAAGACAAATAATGTGAGCGCAAAAAGGAAGTTGTAAACGATCCTGCCGGCGCAGCCCTTAGCGAGCAACCAGGCGATACCGAACCCGTGTACCCCTAATTGTCGACAATTATAGCCGGACCGCGCAAGTGGCGGTCACACACGCCTTCGATCAACGTTTGCGGCACACCAGCAATGCCGAAGCCGCCCGCCAGGGTCATCGTAGCATCAATCAGCGCTTCTCGTATCGGTTCTCGACATAATCGTTAACAATAATCTGGAACTGATCGGCGATATCCGCGCCGCGCAGGGTGACGGTCTTTTTACCGTCGACGAAGACCGGAGCCGTCGGTTGTTCGCCGGTTCCGGGCAAGCTGATGCCAATATCGGCGTGCTTGCTTTCGCCCGGGCCGTTCACAATGCATCCCATCACCGCGAGGTTCATCGACTCTACACCAACAAACCGCTCACGCCATTCCGGCATCTTGGTCCGGACATAGCCTTGGATTTGATCCGCCAGAGACTGGAATACAGTACTCGTTGTCCGGCCACAGCCAGGGCAGGCTGTCACCAGCGGCACGAAGGACCGGAAGCCCATTGTCTGCAATATTTCTTGGGCAACGATCACTTCGCGGGTCCAGTCCCCACCAGGCTCCGGTGTCAAGGAGATGCGGATTGTATCGCCAATCCCTTCCTGAAGTAGCACCGACAGGGCCGCCGTCGAAGCGACGATACCTTTCGACCCCATACCCGCCTCGGTCAATCCCAGATGCAACGCGTAGTCACCACGACCCGCCAGTTTTCGGTAAACCGCGATCAGGCTCTGCACATCACTGACCTTGCAGGAAAGAATAATTTTATCGCGGCTCATACCCAGTTCTTCGGCACGTTTGGCATTCTCGATAGCCGACACGACGAGCGCTTCCTGAGTAATTTCCACCGCATTCTTAGGATCCGGACGCTTCGCGTTTTCATCCATCATCCGGGTCGCCAGTTCCTGATCGAGGCTGCCCCAATTGACCCCAATACGAACTGGTCTATCGTATTCGAGCGCGGTCTCGATCATAGTCGAGAACTGAGTGTCCTTTTTCTCGCGGAAGCCGACATTGCCCGGATTGATGCGGTATTTGGCCAGCGCTGCCGCACAGGCCGGGTGATCGGTCAGAAGTTTATGGCCGATATAGTGAAAATCACCGACCAACGGCACCGTGATACCCAGTTTTTCCAGACCGTCACGGATATACGGCACGGCCTTCGCCGCTTCCGGCCGGTCGACTGTAATCCGTACAATCTCTGACCCGGCCCGGGCCAACGCAGCTGACTGCGCGACAGTACCCTCGACGTCGGCGGTGTCCGTATTGGTCATCGACTGGACAACAATGGGCGCATTCCCGCCGATCTCCACATCGCCGACCCTCACTGGAACCGTTCTGCGCCGTGTACTGGTCCGCTTGGCCATCCTTCTCTATCTCCTAAATTTTACCGCGCGCATCAGGGATATCGCGCGTCACACAAGCAAGACAAGTGCGGGTTCTACTCGAACTCTGTGATGAAATATTTAACCGGCGCTTCGCCAAGCACATGTGGTCGATGTCGATGCGCATGGCCTGCCGGAATGTGAACGATATCGC
The DNA here is from genome assembly GCA_002717185.1 of Rhodospirillaceae bacterium. The sequence goes on along the minus strand of PBDC01000017.1, from coordinate 83,337 downwards.
CGGGACCGATCTCCACCTCATGATCCGGAAATTCATAACGTAGCCTTCCCGACAGGATGTAAGCGCTGTGTCCAGTTTCGCACCATTCGCCATTCTCGCCTCCGCCTGGACTGCGCTCCTGGTAGCGTACGATCATGCCATCCGCCATGCTCGCCTCTTTCACCTTTAAAGTATCACTCTCAGCAACGAGTTCAGCCTCGCTGGCGCGGAAGACATAAGGGCTCTCTTGGGTTGTCATAGCTTTTGTTCCTTATGGTGCTTGGTATTTCTATCGTATTTATAACCGCTCCGTGACAGCATTCAGGGTCCGCCATAAAGCCAGGCAAGGCCGTCATGGGATTGCTGTGGTGTACGTTGTCTCAGCGCCTGATTGCGCAGTTCACGAGCGACCCCTTCAGCGTGATAAATGTCGCCCAGAAAGCGTGCCATCAATTGTACGCGCCCCGTGCGCAAGTACCGCTCTTTCTCGTAGGCCCTGAATGCCGATGTATAATCACCACAACTCGCCACGACCATATCGGCAAGACACACAGCATCCTCCACGGCCATGCAAGCGCCCTGCGCGAAATACTGCAACATTGGGTGCGCAGCGTCCCCAAGCAACGTTACTCGCCCCTTCGACCAGACATCTGTCGGTTCACGGTCGCAAAGAACCCACATTCGCCAACTCTCGACCCGTTCCAGGATACTCATCGGCAGTGGTCCGACGCCATCAAAGCGGTGCATCAACGCATCCCGATCGCCGCTCTCATTCCAACCCTCCACATAAGCATCATCGTGAAAGACAGCCACGATGTTGAACAACTCGCGCCGCCGCAGCGGGTAGTGAACTAAGTGGTTTCGCGGACCAGCCCACAATGTCGCTGCGTTCCATCGCAGGTCCTCGGGAAATTCCTTAAAAGGCAACACCGCGCGATAGGCAACGTGACCAGAGACACGCGGCGCCCCGTCACCGAATAGATGCGACCTGACGTGCGACCACAGTCCGTCCGCACCAATCATGGCGCTACCGCGAAAAGTCTGACCAGCTTCTGTTTCTGCTAAAACTCCGTCACCTACATCTTCAAATGATTCTACTCTCTGCGAATGCGCCAACGTAACCAGTGGCGATTCCTCGCAAGCCTGCAACAGAGCTCCATGTACATCGGCCCGATGGCTCACCGCATAAGGATTACCAAACCGCTCCGCAAAGGCGCCGATCAACGGAACCTCTGTAATCGTTTCGGCCGACAAACTGTCCTTCATGATGAGCTTCTCGACCTGCACCGCGTCCTTGTCGATATGCTCACGTACTCCCAATCGGTCAAACATGCGGAAAACATTCGGGCCCAATTGGATGCCTGCGCCGATCTCACCGAACTGCGAAGCCTGTTCGAGGACAAAAGAGGGCACCTCGGCCCTTGCCAGCGCCAACGCCGCCGCCATGCCACCAATTCCACCACCGACGATCAGAACCGGTTTCTCTTCGTTATCAGCCACAACGGCACCACATCACTACGTTGCTAGATCGTCAAAGGTTTCATATATGCCAAGACTTCGCTGCATCGGCGCATCGTCGACACTGAAAAGAAACGTTGGCGCGGTATCGACGCTGTTGCGCAACCAAATTTCCGCATGTGTCGGCGCGGCGAAGGTGTCCGCCTCCGTCCATTTGATATCCGTACCATCGATCTGCGCTTCGCCTCTCCCCTCCACCACGTGAAAGACAATCGACGCAGATCGACGTGGCAAACAGATTTCCTCTCCCGGTCGCAGCATCATTGCGGAGAAGCCAAGGGTCGGCAAACATTCGCGCCCGGTTTCAGGGTTTACATAAGCCAAACGCACACACTCGTTTGGGCCGCAGCCATTTGCATAACCGAGCAGTGCTTCCCGAACCTCTACCCAAGGGAATCGAAGCAGTGGGAAATCACGTTGGCGCTTATCTAAAGTCGCGTAGGGCAACAATCCGGACCGCCGATAGGCCGTTTGCGAAGCATCCGGTGCGTTGGCCACGGTCTGTGATGCCCCTTCTATGCAATAAGATGCCTCTATATCGTGTACCAGGGGAAGGTCGAGTGCATCGAGCCAAATGACTGGTCCGGTCCCCTCATGGCCGTGCTCGTGCCAAAGTTTCGGCGGCGTCAAAATTAAGTCCCCGCGCGCCATGGGTAGCTTTTCGCCCTCGACAACCGTATAAGCACCGTCGCCTTCGACGGCAAAACGTATGGCACTCGGCGTATGCCGATGATTGGGCGCCGCTTCTCCAGGCAAAATTAATTGCATCCCCAAGTAAATCGTTGGCGTAGCTCGCACCTTATCCAGCCCGAGCCCCGGATTGGCCAGAACCAACACCCTGCGTTCTGCTTTTTCAATTGGGGTCAGTTCGCCAGCACGCAACAAGAGCGGCCGAATGTCTTGGTATCGCCATAAAACCGGGGTCGTACTCCGATTTGGCTTTCCATACGGCAGAAAGTTCCGCAGGCTTGGCCACAGTGGAAGAAGATTAAATCCCGTCAATGCCTCTCGATAATCGAGCGGTAGTTCTTCTAAAGTGCCAAGCGCTGTCATTTCTCTATCCCGTATTGAATTAATCCCTTATTTCTAAATTTTTTTTGTGCTGTGTTTTGTTAAATCCCATTTTAACAAAAGGTTCTCACAATCGTCAGTATAGAGGCGCATTGTGTCAGGTAACACAGACAGAAGGATATGCGGCCGGAAGAGGTGGCGGTGACTATGCTGGCATTGAACGAAGAACGCGCGGGCCAATCCCGGAACATTTTGATACCAAGGCGGCGTGCGATCTCAGGCAACTGATCGGCACGATCGACAACGTTGAGGCAAACACGGCTAAAATATTATTATCGTGTTTGCCGGCAACTCTTATTCCACAGGTTTCCTTCTTAGTTCCACCGACTGAACCGAGAAGTTGCTAGCCGCTATCCTGCCCGAGAGACAAGTCAAACAAATTATGGAAAATCAGCGTACCCACCGGCCGATTCTTGAGGAACAGGTTCGACAATGCGAACGAGGCGGGTGAACCGCTTCCCCCGGGAACGGCCCGATCAGTGTCTAGCCTGACTTAATCTAATCCCCAGAAACCTGCAGCACCAAGGCTGATTTGGATCCCACAGCCAGCAAACAAAATTTTGACCGGATGGCAGCTGCGTACCTGGCGGGCGAGGTCCCAGAAACACCTCTCAATTTACTATTTTTCGGCAATCTCTAGGGATTAACACCGATGTTATTGCAAACCGGCACAGTACAGATAATGTTCGACAACAGAGGTCTCTTGCCTGAGAAAGCTGAGGTAGCCTGTGTCAGTATAACCTTCGAGCCGTGGGGACAAATAGTCAAAACAGCTGGAAGCTATCGATAGAATCTATGCCTTTTTCAAGAGCAGGTCTTTTAGAACGTCTACGGTGGCTTAAGCAGGAAAACATTACGTTTTTGCAAACAAAAACGACGAAAGGTGATTATCCCACCTTCGACTATCAATAAAATCGTTCGACAAACGGACATGTTTTCCAGTCAGCGCGTTGAAATTACTTAAGCCTCCTGCGCCACTAGTTAATAAAAATTCGCCAGGCTCTCCTGTCGGCGCCACACCGCAACCGTCAATAATTGGACAATTGTGCAGAAACATTCCGGACGAAATATCCCAAAATGTCACAAAATTGCCACGAGGCGCAGAAACCGCCGCTACGCAGAAACTCGAATCAAATGCGACTGAGCCGGTATAACTACGCATCCGCTGTATAATTTCAGAGGATGCTTTGACCGGATGCAATATGCAACTGCCCCGACGTTTTATGGCCACGAGTGGCACACTGTCGCCCTGTGGATTCTGATCCTGAAGACCAAGACACACAGTTTCGTCTTCGGTAATAGCTAAATGCCGAATACTCAACGTTCTTAAGCGCTCGCCTTCAAATTTCGTAGTGACAAGCTTTGCACCTGTTTCGCGATCAATGTAGGTAAGGTTCGAAGACATAATTGGCAGGTTTAGTTTTCTACGTCCCGTTTCTGGATGAGTACGTATACCGCCATTGGCGACGATGAGGGTCTTACCATTTGGATTCAAGACTATTTCATGCGGGCCTACCCCATAGCTAGGAAACTGCCGCAACCGCTTAGGAACGGAAGTAAGATCCCAAACACCAATTATGCCATCCCCGGTTTCAAATTGATTTTCAGTAGTGTAAAGCCGGTCGCCATGGGGTGAGAATACGGCATGCCCGTAAAAGTGATGATCAACCGGCGCATTAAGGCGATGGGAAATACAACCATCACTAATCGAAATAATATCTATGGACCTTCCTGGGCGCCGCGCAACAATAGCAATTCGAGCATGCACCCTGTCATATGCAATCCCATGAGCTCGATAAGGCAATGCCGTTTCGAAAACCTTGCAGCCATCTTGTGTCATTACAGCAATGGAGTAACTGCCGAAATTTCCCGAGTTACTGCTAACAAAATAGGATTTATCAGAAGCAGCGAACAATTGTTTTAATGGAAAACCAACCGTCGCGACCCCGCCAAGCCCTATCAAGGCAATTGCCCGCCGCCGGCCGACACGCATGTTCAATCACCGTCCAACGCATTAAATCCCAATGGTGTGCCAAGAACCGGCGCTAATTCCCTGGCAACGAGTGCCTTCAGGGCGCGCGTCTGGCGTGCCAATATTAATAAGGTTTCACGCGAGGTACGGTCTGATACTCCCCGAACAAGAGGCATACCATGTCGTCGGGCAGTACGTAGTGTTTTGTCAAAGGCTATGGTTAGCAATTTTCCAAGCCTTTCGTTATCTCTGGGGATCAGTACCTCCAACCCCTGCCCCCCGTTTTCGCCTTTGTAAAGCGCTTGCAAGGCAGTCAAGTTATCGATGATATTCTGACGGGACCGGCCGCAAAGCCAGGACTCCGCCCGTTTTGGTCTAGCTTTCGCAATTGTCTTCCCGAGGATCCGGTCAAGCTTGAAATCGGTGATAAACTTTAGGCTTGTAAAAAGCCCGTTAACCAGCATTACGGTCACTTCACGATGCGAATTAAATCGAGATAGCGACTGTCCTGCATCACGCATCTCGGTGGCAAATGAACCCTCGCCTGAGCCCCATTCTTGAACAATTTGAGCGCCAATTTGAGCTAAACTGTTGGCTACCGCCCTCAGCAGTTTACAACGAAGACCTTTCGGCGATTCAATTATGTGATTACTGTGGCGTGGCATGAACAACAAACGTTCGGCAACCCCAAAACCTTGCAGAGCAATACTAATTCTGGGAAATTTTTTGGGTCCCAAAACGCTGGCATCAGCCGCTTCGAGGAATGCTCTTAATTGCTTGCCAGTGCGTCCCCGTTTGTCAGGCCAAAATTGAACACGGACTTGCCGCATATACAATTTCACAGGACCATCTTGGATATGACCTATGCCCATCCAAGCGCCTACTATCGTTTTAAAGGCTGTGCGCGACAGTTCGAGTTGGCCCGATGACCCATCTGTGCACAGTTTGGTAATGTGATTATGAAAATTGGATCCTGCGATCGCAAAATTTACATAGCGAGGCCGAATATGGGTTTTGACTATGCTGAGGTTAACCAATTTATAGGCTTCTTCGGCAATTTTTATCGATTTCGCTTCTGATTGAAATGCCAAAAATATGACCGCAATTATTGTGAGGTTAGCAATTCGCATAGGTTCACAGCGAGCCAATGAACCGGAGAAGATTGCGGCGGTCCTCCGATGGCATTTCGACAACCTTACGCCTAGCTTCCTCCGCCTCACCACCATGCCAAAGAATTGCTTCAAGGATATTGCGCGCCCGCCCATCGTGTAAAAATTGCGTGTGACCATTTACCATTTCTGTTAGCCCGATACCCCAGAGAGGAGCAGTACGCCACTCGCGACCATTGGCACGGCCTTCTGGCCAATGGTCCGCAAGACCGTCGCCCATATCATGAAGGAGCAAATCGGTGTACGGCCAAATCAGTTGCCGTGACTGCTCTGGCATACCAGGCGGATTGCCCTGCGTAATAAACTTGGGCCGATGACAGGCAGTGCAACCTGTCTCATAAAAGACACGCTTGCCCGCCAAAACAGCAGGCTTGCTAATATCACGCCGTTTCGGCACTGCCAGGTTACGGACATAGAAAACTACGAGATCAAGCACCCTCTGAGGCACTTCGAGATTCTGGTATTGTGGACTATTTCCATTAGGCGCGTTTCTGCATGTCAACTGTCTGGCAGTGCAATCGCCAGATCCGTTAGGAAACAGCGGATTAGAAAGACCTATATCGCCGGATAAAGCATCAGCAGTTTGGTCTGTTAATGTTGCATTGCCTGCTTTCCAACCAAAACGGCCCAACTCCAGACGCCCACGTAAATTACTCCAGACGTTGTTTGGCCGACCCGAAATTCCATCACTGTCCATATCCTTCGGGTCGGCGTAACTGAGTATCTGCTTTTCCGGTACCGCTTCCAAGAGACCCAAACCAATCATCGGCGGCGCCACTCGGGGGGATATCATGATATCCTCGTGCATCGGACCAAAGCCAAGGTCGATGAGCGAATAATTAGGCACGCGCAGTGAGGCCGTCTCACCGTCTGATAATTGTATTGGAACTTCCTTATAGCTGATCACCACCCTCCCTTCCGCCTTTTGACCTTGAATTGCAAAGTCTTGCAACTGAGTACCGTAAATCGGTGCCGGAATAAACTTAGCTTGGCCACTCAATCGCGCTTGCCGATCGATTTTATTTTGCGGTGGAATGCTAAGCCTTAGGATCATTGACACCGCGTTGTCTGACGAATTTGCCGGCGGATGCCCTCTGCCATCCTTCAGGTGGCAACGCTGGCAGGAGCGCGCATTGTAAAGAGGACCGAGTCCATCCGAAGCCTGGGTAGAAGCAGGCGCAGAGACCCAGAGGCGACGAAAGAAACCATTGCCTATTTTGAAATCAAGTTCGCGCAGAAATGTCATATTGGCGGAACTATGGGAGAAAGCGTTGGCGTTAATCAGTTTACGGGATGTGGCGCCCCCTCCCGGCAACAGTTCGTATCGTTCCGGTTTGGAAAAGTTTGTGGTGGGTGCCAGCACACGAGTGTCAGAAATCGCAGAAACGGTATTTAAAGCACCAAAGGCTAGTAGCCCCGCAGCGGCAAACCACCATTGGATTTTTATCGACGGAGATTTCCCCGAACTCACTTAAAGACGTCAGCCGGATGGTCAAGGCTGTCGGAACCTTCAAACTGAATTCTCGTCAGTCCAAGAACGGCAACAGCTTTTTCTATGCTCTGTGTTTGGGCCATGAGCGCATCAATCGCCTTCTGCACCCGCTTATTTCCAAGGTCATACCCCATTGCTAGCATCTGGTCGTAGGCTTCACCGCCTTCCGCAGCACTCACGATCGCAAGCATGGCCTCTATTGTCGCGTTGAGCCTGTTGCCCAATTCCTTATTCAAATCCGGCGCCGATCCTGCCAAGAGGCCAGAAAGGCTAGGCCCTTTCAGGATGCGGCCGTCAATTCGCTTGTATGACCCAGTGAATATGTTTTGGACACCAAGTGCGTTGTAATAGTGCGAATTGTGTGTGTTGTCACTAAAACAATCGTGTTCTTCCTCAGGGTCATGCAGCATGAGGCCTAGTTTCATTCTTTCTCCAGCTAATTCCCCGTAGGAAAGGCTGCCCATGCCGGCCAGCATAGTAGATAGCCCCGCACTCGTTCCCTTCCCTAGCAGATCGCTACGCCCGAGGCCGGCCGGACCCCATTGATCAACCATCCATCGGAGGTCATCAATTAGTAAGTCGGTCGCAGCCTTCAGATAAGCTGCACGTCGTTCGCAATTACCGTTGGAACAATTGTTAGGGTCAAAATCACTAGCTGGTCTATCGCCTGCACCGGGCCCTGTCCCGTTGAGATCTTGTCCCCACAACAGAAATTCAATCGAATGATACCCAGTCGCCACGTTGGCTTCAATCTCACCTACTTCATGCAAGGTATCAGTAAGCAGTGCCTTAGTAATTACACTCGCATCGATTTTCCTACCGGAAAGCATTACCACCTTGTTAGCGATGACATTGGCTGCGTAGAAAGGATTCTCATCCGAACCGTCGCCATAGCTTCCAGCTACGTAATCGATCAGGCCTTCGTCGAGAGGCCACGCATTCACCTTGCCCTCCCAATCGTCGACAACCTTATTCCCAAATCGATACACTTCCGATTGCTGATAAGGAACACGTGCCGCAATCCAAGCTGCTCGCGCCAAAGCAAGGTTCTTATCACGCGGTCTAGCAATTAGCCGATACACCGATTGTTGGAGGGAAAGTGCAGACGTCAGTGAATCCTCATAAATCGCATGTGCTATGTCGGCGTAATGGACTACAACGTCTTGTCTCGATTCTGCATGAGCAACCGCCGAAAAGGTCAAGCCCAATACCGCAAAAATTTTAAAACAGGCCTTCATATGTCTGATTTCCCTGATTTCCCTGATTTCCCTGACATTGTTTGCAATGATCAGTAATAAATTTTACGTCAGATATTTTCCAAAGTGTTTTTGGCCTAAATAATTTGTACAATCGGAATATTAAGTGTTTTCCCTCTTATAAAATTACCACAATAAATTTTGCGACGTTACGATCCTTATCTAACAACATCTGGATACCCTTCTAACGTCGATATTATTACATTAACTCCCGAAATATTTTCGAAACAGCTCAACGCTTTATCGCGAGGCATAACGCTAAACGCTGTAGACAAGGCATCCGCCAGTGCTGCAGTAGGAGCAATAACTGTAACACCATTATTATACATCGCGCTTTTTCCTGAAAATCGATCGAATAGATGATGATTATGTCCGGTGGTTTCGAAAATCATTGCATGCCTGCTAGATGATGAGACTGCCTTATTTCCCTTTAAAACTATTTTTCGATCAAATTTTTGCGGGTTTTCAAACTGTACTATTCCTATTTCCCAAGGCCTATTTGATAGTTTTTTTCCCAACGCACGGGTTTCACCTATATCCACGAGTGCATTAGTTATGTCGTAATTTTGCAATAAATTTGTGAGCTTATCGGTAATATATCCAGGCGCTATTCCATTAAGTGTAATACTCATACCTGGATTATCGAACGAAATTCCATGGCGTGTTAAATTTATTTTTTTATAATCAACTAATTCAAGGGCAGTCTTGAGTTCTTTTTCGTTTGGCCCACTATGTTTAAGATATTTAGCAGAAAAATGCTTTGCGTATAAATCCCATAACCTTTGAATAGATATATCGAAAGCGCCGTTAGTAAGGTCTCCTAACCGAATGCACGCAGAAACTAATTCTAGCAACTCAGGGGGTGAATTTGTTATTTCGCCATCTCTATTTAGCCGAGTTAAAGCAGATGTCGGAAGATAGAGACTAAATATATTTTCCAACCGCGCAATTTCTCGCTCGCAGCGTTTGAATATATATTTTGCGGTAATTTCATCCTCTGCTTCGATCAAAATTGAAGCATCCGTACCTAAGGCGTTTCCGCGCCACCGGTACATCGATTTATTTAGCAGTATTGACCCTTTAGTATAAGAGCCCATAGAAGGAAGTAAAATTGTCGCAATTGCCGCTCCAATAAAATGAATGGTCTTTCGTTTATTTGCCTTGTTACTGATGATTGTTTTGTTTTTTTTCATAACATTAGTCTATTGTTTATTTATTTTTAAAATTAAAATTAATACATCAATTTTATGAAATTTTATTAGTTTAGCCTTTAGTGAAATTTAACGGACAATTTAATCGTTGACGATACTAATGCGACTAAGTATTAATTGCAAATAGTTTGCGAATCATTATTAATCGCATTATTGATATGAGATTATTGCGATTAAGACTTAAACGCAAGCTTGACACTGATGGTTCGCGTACCCCGATGGGGTGTAACAAAGGAACATATGATCATGAATAGACGCTTACTTTCTGGAGTTAATGTCCCCAGACCCAAAGCGGTACTCGGTACCAGTCTAGTGGCTCTCCTCACCTGTTCGGCAGCGTTCGCTGCCGATCCCCCTTCTCGCGAAGAAATGTGGAAGGTAATCCAGCAACAGCAAAAAGAAATCCAGGCGCTACGAGGCAACCAAAAAATAACTCAAAAACAAGTTAAACAAACAAAAAGGGCAGTAGAAGCAACCGCAGATGCCATGAAAAATGTAGGCTCTGGCGCACAGGGCTGGTGGGACCGAACATCAATAGGCGGTTACGGCGAAGTTCATTATAACGCCGGAAACGCAGACCAAATTGATGTTCACCGGTTTGTTTTGTTCATCGGTCACGAATACAATGACGACATTCGATTGTTTACCGAATTCGAGCTTGAACATGCACTAGCAGGAGATGGGGCGCCAGGCGAAGTAGAATTAGAACAGGCTTGGATTGAGTTTGACATTAATAAACAGGCCAGTGCCCGCGCCGGCGTCTTTCTAATGCCCATTGGAATTCTTAACGAAACCCACGAGCCTCCAACATTCTACGGTGTCGAGCGAAACAGGATAGAAAATAGGATTATACCATCCACATGGTGGGAAGCAGGCGCTGGCCTTGCTTATAACATGGATAACGGCTTGCGTTTAGATGCTGCTCTCCATAGTGGTCTTGATATGCCCAATGGTAATTTTTTGCCGCGAAGCGGGCGACAAAAAGTCGCGGAAGCAACACAACGAGACCCGGCAGTAACCGGTCGCATTCGGTACACTGGCATACCAGGCTTAGAAATAGCCTCATCAGTGCAATATCAAAGTGATGTGACACAAGGTGATGCTGGCGATACGGAGTCTAGCGCCACACTACTAGAAGCCCATTTAGACTATAAAAAGCCAATTTCGAAAAACATGGAATTAGGTTTCCGTGCACTGTACGCAAAATGGGATATAGATGGCTCAGCAGCAGCTGCACTAGGGCGAGATAAACAATTTGGTTACTATGTCGAGCCATCGATTAAATTTAAGAGAGCATCTGGCGATGTTGGCTTTTTTGCTCGTTATTCAGTCGACGACAATACCGATGGTGACAATACAGACTCTGAATTTGAAGAGCTTGCGTTCGGAATGAATTACTGGCCGCATGAAAACGTAGTGCTCAAAATTGACTACCAAAATCAAACCCCGCCAACAGGAACGGCCGAAGATGACCGGATTAATATTGGTATAGGCTTCCAGTACTGATATGGTAAAAAAGTGTGGGGAATCAGAAATTCCCCACACTCTATTATTCAAATTGTACCAATCAAGAAAAAGTTTCATTACGTTTTTAGCTGGTTGTACAATTATATTCTTTTTCTCTACTAGGGCCCACGCTGCAGACGATATATATCAATCTCCCACAGATTTCTTAGAAGAAGCATTTAGTGGAAAAGTACCAGACCCTGAAGTGATCTGGTTTGACGCTTCAATTCGCAAAGACATAAAGAAAATTTTAGGACATAAATTCCCCGGAATTCGAGTTAGATTTTGGCCAAAAGAAAATAAAACTGCGTGGATTCTCGAAGAAATTGGTAAATATAAACCTATTACTGTTGGATTTTTAATAAATGAAGGTTCAATCGAACAAGTAAAGGTTTTAGTGTATCGTGAATCACATGGATGGGAAGTTAGGTACCCATTTTTCACTAATCAATTTAAAGACCTCCGGCTGAACTCAGATCAAACCTTATCACATGGGGTCGACGGCATATCCGGTGCCACCCTCTCTGTAAATGCGTTAACCCGCCTTGCCAGGCTAGCCCTCTATCTTCATAATCTCTCTCTAGACCTATGAAAATGTAGGCAAAGGAGAAATGAAGAAAAAAGTATTTAAACGACGTTTGATCCGCCAAGAAATAATCACATGGCACCGGCGTATAGGCTTAAGTGCATCATTCTTACTAGTTATCGTAATCATTACCGGCATTCCGCTAAACCATGTCGAGTTCCTAGGCCTAGACACTAAGTTTTTCCAAAATGATTTGATACTAAACTGGTATGGCGTAGAACCTAAGAATAGGGGTATCAGTTATAAAGTTGGGAGGAATTGGCTAACCTACTTAGATGGCTCTTTATTCTTAGATGGCAGTAAAATTGATTCCCCGCCGATGAAATTTAAAGGCGCTGTCTTTTTTCAAGATTTAATCGTAGTAGCGTCAGATATTGCTCTCTTAATTTTTACGTCAGAAGGCACCCTGGTTGAAACTATATTTGACCCAGGAATACCAAATTCGATAGATGGCATCGGTCATGCTGCAGATAGTCTTATAATTATAAGAACAACGGATAATGCGTGGTTAGCCACATCCGACTTCCTCAAATGGAATAGTTACAAGTCATCAGTAAACTGGAATCTGCCAAGACCACTCCCAACTGAGATAAGGGAGGTCCTATTGGAGTCCGTGCGCGGCCAAGGGCTGCCTTGGAGCAGACTATTACTTGATTTACATTCCGGCCGTATATTTGGAAGTTGGGGGCCTTATATTATTGATATTTCAGCCGTAGCCTTACTAATACTAATCCTTACAGGCATATATAATTGGTCTAGTAGTAGACGATAACTCATAATAATTATGTGTGTTGTCTTATCTTTCTATTTTAGAATTTAGGATCAGACCCTTGGGTTAAAAGGGACAATAACTTCATCAAGGTGGGTCCGCAGTGACATGAGGTACATTTTAATTTGGTGACGGCTTCTCAGCATCTACACAGTGGACAGTCAACTAGAGTATTAAAGAATTAGTTAAAGGAATATGCTGCGAAGGAACCATCAAAACGTAAAAAGCAAAATTTGAAGCCGAAATGACGAACGACCTCATTGTCCCTCGTGAAGGGCAGACGTGGCAGATAACTTTTGCGCAAATTGGTGCGGAGCATATCAACCGCACCGCAGACCAACATTCCAACGATGTCTAGAAAATCGGCGAACTGAACGCGGTGATGGGTAACTGCACCCTGGATGATATCCAGACCGGTTGGTCCGAGTTTAAGAGAAATTGCTGTAAGGGGCTGGCACCAGCGACAGTCGATCGGTTCCGCTCGATGTTGATCGCCCCACTTATACAAGGGGCAAGTCCCCTCGGCTACGATCCACCAAAACTTGATGAGATTAAGTTTAATAATAAGCGCGTGCGCTACCTGACCGAAGAGCACGCCGACAAATTGATCGCGACATAAACGCCGTATGTCCAGCCCATAGCCCTGACGCTTCGCGTCACCGAGTGCCGCACACAATAGGCGCCGCAACTACAAATTATCAATCTTAATTGGAACCACAGTACCGTCTATTTTGAGCGGACCAAAAACACCGAACCGCGCACGGTGCGGATGCATGACCGCGTAGCCGAGGGGACTTGCCCCTTGTATAAGTGGGGCGATCAACATCGAGCGCATGCTGCATGGCCGCAACTACCCAGACCTGGGTCATATATTTCTTAACAGTAGAGGCGTGCCCTACAGCGACACCCGCGACTATAAGATGCCTGGGGGCAACCCGCTTCGCACCGCCCACAAGACAGCATTCAAGCGAGCCAACATCAGACCCAACGGCGGACCAGACTTTACGCCTCACGATTGGCGGCATCATTTCGCCTGCGTTGCAGTGATGAGCGGCGTCGATCTAGACACAATAAAAAAGATGGGCGGGTGGAAAACTTTAGAGTCGCTCGAAAGGTATACAGCCATCAGTGACGAACACATGGCCGCGGCCGTCGCAAAGATGCGCTAAACGAGAANGCATTGAGTACGCCATACCCACCACATACCCANCGATTTTNCGTNNGTTCACGTCTGTTCACGTCTGTTCNCGTCAATTCACGTNAACAAGGGCCTAGCCGNATTTNGCTAGACCCTTGTATTATAACGAATATCCTGGTCGGGGAGAGAGGATTCGAACCTCCGGCCCCTACGTCCCGAACGTAGTGCTCTACCAGGCTGAGCTACTCCCCGTCCGCGGCGAGCCTTATATACCGCACCCCTGCACTTGGCAACCAGACGCTACGCAACGCCTGCACCTGAAATAAGAAAACGTGAAATAGAGATAATCGGATCAAGTTAATGACCTCGCGATGTCGATGCAGCCCACCGGAAGCCATGCTAATGCGGTCTAGCAGACATGCGGTATTCGCTTGAGAACATCGCAAACCTGCGATAGCCTTCTTTTATTCGGCTCGCAAGTTGAACAATATTTAGGTTAATGGAATAGGAATTTAGCGCGGTATCCGAGCCTACTGTCGCAACAACCAATTCTCAGGGAGGTACCAAATTATGAAAGTGAAGAACCTTCTCAAGGCTGGCCTCGCGTTGGGCTTGGTCGGCGGGTTCGTGCTCGCTGCAACGGCGCCCGCAGACGCTAAGAAAGTGCGCTGGAAAATGCAGAGCACCTTTGGCAGTTCACTGCCGCACCTCGGCACGTCGGCCGTACGTTTCGTTGATAATGTCAAAGTCATGTCAGGCGGCGATATCAACATCAAATTCTTCGAGCCAGGAGCGCTCGTCCCGTCACTGGAATGCTTCGACGCAGTTTCCAAAGGTTCACTCGAATCTTGCTGGACTACACCGGGTTACCATACAGCGAAATATCCAGCACTTTCGTTCTTCACCACGGTGCCGTTCGGTCCGCAAATCGGCGAGTTTATGGCCTGGAAATGGTTTGGTGGCGGCAACGATCTGAAGCAGGAAATCTACGACAAGCATAACCTGATCGCCTTCGACAGCTTCGCGATCGGTCCAGAGACCTCCGGCTGGTTCAAGACAGAGATCACCTCGCTTGAACAAGTTAAAGGCCTGAAGATGCGCTTCTTTGGCCTCGGCGCCAAGGTTATGCAGAAGATGGGTGCGCAAACTCAGTTGCTTCCGGGAGCGGACATCTACCCGGCGCTTGAGCGTGGCGTCATTGATGCAACCGAGTTCTCAATGCCGACAATCGACACCAAGCTCGGCTTTTATCAAATCGCAAAGTTCAACTACTTCCCGGGCTGGCACCAGCAAGTTTCGGTTAGCGAACTGCTGATGAACAAGGACTCCTGGAATAAGCTCAGCAAGCAGCAACAGCGCATTATACAGGTCGGTCTGGGCGAGAGCGTAATGCACACCTATGCTGAAACCGAAGCAAAGAACTTTGACGCGATGGCGCTTATGCAGTCCAAGCATGGCGTGACGGTAAAGCGTTGGCCCGACTCGACGCTCGCTAAGTTCGAAAAAGCTTGGTTTGAGGTCGTGAAAGAAGAAACGGCCAAAGATCCACTGTTCAAGAAAGTGGCGGACCACTTTTACGGATTCCGGGCTAAATACAAGGTGTGGGGTGACGCTCAATCACTGGATAACACCTACATAAAATAATGGGAAATACTGCTCTATTTCCTCACGACAAGAAATGAGAATGCGCTGGAGCCTCGCCGTTTACGGAGGGGCTCCAGCCTTTTCACGGTAAAGCGCTATAAATCTAGCTTAACGCTTTGGGCGTGCATGTAAGGCCTAAGTAATCACGAGAAGAACAGAAGAATAAGCTGCTTGCGACGGACAACCCGAGTTTGTCTTATTAAATTGCGAGATGCACGATCCCTATTAGGAAAACGTAAAACATTTTAAGAAAACCAAATAGCGAACAGCAGAGACGGGTGTTGGGGCGTTAATGGAACTCATTGATATCGTAATCGATTTTTTGCCACTGTTCATGTTTTTGAGCTTGGCAGGCCTGCTGTTCACCGGGTACCCAGTCGCGTTCATCCTGGGCGGCCTCGCCCTGCTATATGGCTTCATTGGCTATACGCTGGGCATCTTTTCAATCATTGAATTTTTCAATTTCTTACCCCGAATATGGGGACAAGCTGCTGAAAACCTTGTCCTTGTTGCTGTGCCGACATTCGTCTTCATGGGCGTGATGATGGAACGCAGCGGTGTCGCAAACGACATGCTTTATGTTTGTCAGGTTCTGCTGAAAAAAGTGCCCGGTGGACTTGCAATTGCAGTCGCGGTGATGGGCACGATACTTGCAGCAATGACAGGTATTATTGGCGCGTCAGTGACGATGATGACTGCGCTGGCGCTACCGACCATGTTAAAGCAGGGCTACAAACACGAGTTGGCGACCGGCGTTATCTGTGCCTCCGGTACGCTCGGTATCCTGATTCCCCCCAGCATCATGCTGATCATCATGGCCGACCTGTTGTCAATCTCTGTCGGTGATCTATTCCTGGCCGCGTTGATGCCGGGGCTGGTCCTAGCCACGTTGTACATCCTTTATATTGGCGTCGCATCGGGCATCAACAAGGAATTGGCGCCCCCGCTTCCACCCGACGCACTATATGTTCCGCCGAATGAAATGCCGGCCTTATTACTTCGTAGTTTCTTCCCGCCAGTTTTCCTGATCGCCTTGATTAAAGGGTCGATTCTTCTCGGCTGGGCGACACCCAGCGAGGCGGGTGCGGTTGGTGCCTTCGGTGCTACCGTGATCGCCTATTTTAATGGCCGGCTAAAGCGCGATATGGTCACAGCCGTTTGCCAGTCATCTGGTCTGACGATCTCGTTTATCTTCTTCATAATTATGTCGGCGACCTGCTTTGCCTACGTCTTCCGGTCTCTGGGAGGCGACGATGTAATCGAGGAGTTAATACTGCATGCCGGCCTCGATTCCTGGGGCCTTCTCTTCCTGATCATGGGCATCGTCTTCTTGCTAGGCTTTTTCCTAGACTGGGTTGAGATCACTTTGATCATTCTTCCGGTCTTTGCGCCGATCGTGGCAACTCTCGATTTTGGCGCCCATGTCGGCAACGAGAACCGCGAGATGATCTATTGGTTTACAGTGCTCATCGCGATCAACTTACAGACGTCATTCCTGACACCGCCGTTTGGATATGCGCTGTTCTATTTGAAGGGAATCGCGCCACGGTCGGTCGCCTTAGCGAGTATTTATCGTGGAATTATCCCCTTTGTAATCCTGCAGCTTATCGCCCTTGTGCTGGTCATTTGGTTGCCAGCAGTGGCCCTGTGGCTGCCGGGCCTTAATTGATTGAGGGAACGCCATGGCTTCGCAAGACACAGGCATCACATTTACGCAATACGAGACGGTGCCCTTCGCACTTCGTGCCAGTTCGATGCTGGGCAAGCTCGTTAGCACGATCGGCAAATGGGGAACATTATTTTTGATCCCCTTGGTCACGATCACGGTCTGGGATGTTTTTCAGCGAAAGACCCTAAAATTCGTCGGGGACACAATGCTGGCCCAAGGCTGGACGGATGCCCGAGATTGGATGTACGGCAATTTCCTCGACAAGCTACCGTTCCAGTCGACGTTGCTACAAGAACTGGAATGGACCTTCCACGTTTGTACGTTCACGCTCGTGCTTGGTTATGGGTATATTTACAATCGTCATGTCCGCGTCGATCTGGTGCGCGAAAAACTGCATTACCGTAAGCAGGCCTGGATCGAATTTTTCGGCGTTTCCCTATTTATGATTCCTTATTGTCTGATCGTTGGCTGGTTCTCAATCCAATACGCCTACGACGCCTTTGTCGTCAGCGAACAATCGGCATCGCTCGTTGGACTGAGCCACCGTTGGGCCATCAAATCAATCCTCGTATTCGGTATGTTTATCGCAGCCCTTTCCGGCTTAGCAGTCTGGCTTCAGGTCGTCTTCGCCCTTTTCGGCCCGAAAGAGGACAAATTCCCGCTCTTCGTCATCGAGCATGAGGAGGAAAAACTCGCAAAACGCGAAATGATCGACAATATAGATGCATCATTCACCGATGGCTCTAATGAAGCCAAGCGAGGTGATAGCAGTAAGCTTATGAGCAGATCTATCGACGAAGAGACCTTAGAACACATGGCAGATACGCAGGGTCAGATTGCGTTTACCATCCTTGGTTTAATCTTAATGGTTGTAATCCTGATTCTTGTTTTCCATACCTTCAATTTTTGGTCCTGGCTAATATAAGGACCGTGCGGCCAGAAGCAGGGGACGGCCGACAGCCGAGGCTAGATTCTCATGAGCGGAAACAATCCGCAGCGTGGCCGCCGCCCGCAGGCAAGCTGGGAAAAATACGTAAAAAAATACGTCTGGGACGACGACAGCACGCCGTACTTCATCCCAGTGCGCAAGCTGAAAAGGTATCAGGCGGATAAGGAACTGCTGCTTTACTGCGCGCTACTCATCATTCCGGCAGGGCTGCTTGTTGCGGCCTTCATTAGCGCCGCCTACAACGGCAACTACAACAACCTCGCTGAGGGCCTATATGGCATCGCCGTACTGACTGGGACCGGATTTCTGCATTACAAGAAAAGTATCAGCGCCGCCCTGTTCACGATCAGTGCACCTGTCCTGTTGCTACTCCACTTCGCTATCTATGGATTTGAGGTGCCGGATTTGAACATTAACAAGGTGGCAGTGGTTGCAGTGGATGATCAGACTGATTTGCTAGAACTGGCAAAGGACAAGCGCTGGAAGACCGGTTACGGGATAGTTCTGCGGCCTGCCGCAGCTCTTCCCAAACCGCTCGTAGAAAACACCATTTACTATCTTATCCGAAACACGGACAAAAGTTCCCAGCTTGCAAAGACGCGAGCGGAAGCCCATCAGCAAAAATCAATAAATTTGGTTGGCCCGATCGATGGCCCCTTAATGATGCAGCGGATCGTCCAGTTGCATATCGTCGAGAAAGCTGGAATGGTCATAATCGTGCTGCTTTGGCTGCGCTACACGATTCGTGTTGTCGCAATCACGCGAGCTTATCAACATTTGTCCAAAATCGGTAAAGACGGGAATCCATGGAACAAGTTCACGCCGGGCCCGCCGCCTGCTTGAATGCGCTAGATCATACCACCTGATGATAGTATGGGATGTAGCAAGAGGATCAACGACAGTACTCAAGCTTTTATCCCCTTTCGCCAACGATATTAGAGCATGCCGCTCCTGTTCCAACTCGCCCACCCTTCAAATTCCAACTAAATCGCAAGTCACGATGACACTAAAACAGTCAGGCGTGGTTCAGACTTGCGCTATAACTTCAGTAAACTTTTATTTCTTGGCGCACTACCGTCGGCGTTTGGACTAGCCTCGACACCGTCAGCACGTGTTGCCAATCTGCGCAGAATTCTAATGCGGTCGACAATACCAGCCAACCGTATGTCGCAGAGAATAGACAAACTTTGCACACGCTATCCGATAGAATATTAGCGATAGCACGAACGGGGGCCACCGGCGCGACGCTGGTCGCCTTGATGTCTTTCATTAGCGTGGTCTTCCTTCATTATCGGACTTTAGGTCGTTTCTTTTCTCCACCACTGATTCCTCAGGTGGCGCGCCTTCTTTATAAGCTTCCTCGATATTTCGGATGTGACCTAGATCATAGCTTTTACCTCTAATCCGATTGGTCCGTTCTTCGGCCCAAGCGTCGTCGACGGAAAAACTTTTGCAATAGAGCAGATGAACACACAACAACGCGCCCCAAATCATTAGAGGCCAATGGAACCATCGCGTTTCAGAAAATGTGAAATCAAATGCGGCCAAGCTGGCACCGACGCCTATAAAATAGGCCATATGAATACGCCTATACTGCCCACAAAAAGTCGTTGGCCGGTTATTCTCTATCTCCGTCATTGTTTGGTTCCTTCATTCGGGCAGATGCTTATGTTAGTCCGTCTTGCGTGAAGTTGAGAAAAAAAGTGATGGACGTTTTTGGCTATGGATATCGGGCTAACATGAAATATCCCGTCGTATCTGCATTAGCTGCTCTACTTTTTGCAGCTACTGTATTGGCAAAACGACCGCAAATTCTCCCCGAACCGATGCTTGTCAACGTGTTCGCCCTTACGGAAGCCTCGACTGCGCTGCAAATTTGCATGGACAGTGACGCCTATAAATACTTGCGTCATAACGAAAAGAGACTGCTCAGGCGTCTGCAAGGAAACATAAATACGCTCGTCCAAAACATTGCTCAAAAATACGACCAAGATTTGTTTTCATTCTTCAAACAATCCCGCGATGAAGCAGCCAAACAGCCCGATCGGATCGAGACATTACGCAAGCAATATAATTTTTGCGGGAATGGTTTGCTCGAGCGGATGAAACGCTATGTCCATGAAAGCCGACAAAAACTCGACTACTTTCTGTCGCAGCAGCCGCTCGCACGCTGACGTGAAACAGAGTTTTCGACACATCCTAGACGGTTCAGAAGAAATTCAACATTACTGGGACTCTCGTTTCCGACGAGGTTCTCAAATTACGTCAGCACCAGTGTCCACATGCGCTGGGTGATCGAATTGGGATCGGCGCCAATGCGTTCCTGCTCAGTCTCCCACAGAATATCAAGTACAAACCGATTAGCTAAAAAAATTTCGACAGCTACAATTGGCTATGTCCGCAGAGTAATTAAAAACCCAATGTCTCCTCATTACGGAATAGTTTTCGAGCATTGAGTTTGGAAAAACCCGTAATTTTTGCGAGCATCGTTTTAAAAACTTCATATCGCTGACGAAAATAGCCGAGAGCAAGTTCGACAGTATCAGCGGCTTATTTCGTATCAGCGTGCCGACTAGCGTTCAGATACCGCTCTTATTTACATCAGTGGCAACCAAACACACCAAAATGTTAAAAATTATAAAAGTAAGGATCGGTGTTCATTCCGTTCAGCATTCCCGAACATATGGATGCACTCTGCTAACCAACAAATGGTCACGCATCATCCTCCAAATCGAATAGTTTTTTTACGGGCCATATCAGGACAACACGTAAAATCAAACTTTTTTGAATGCTAGTGCTTCAACCGCGCGAAAAATGCCTCACCAAATCACAATACGCTTACTTAGCCAGGCACCGTTGCAATCGCGGCATCAACTGCTTCGCCGAGTCTGCTCGTGATATCTGCTACGTGAGACTCATCGATGATAAAGGGCGGCGCCAGTAACACATGATCACCACGCTGGCCATCAATCGTTCCACCCATCGGGTAGCACATCATCCCGCGCGCCATGGCCTCTGCCTTAATTTTCGCATGTAGCTTAAGACTTGGGTCGAAAGGCTCTTTGCTCGAGCGGTCTGCAACTAGTTCAATTGCTCGAAATAGACCCCGGCCGCGAATATCCCCGACATGGTGATGGTTGCCGAAACGCTCCTGCAATGCGTTATGCAGCCGGTTACCCATAGCGCGAACATTGGCCAGTAACCCCTCCTCCTCAATCACCCTCTGCACGGCAAGAGCCGCCGCACAAGCGACTGGGTGACCCATATAAGTATGGCCGTGTTGGAAAAAACCTGATCCATCGCGGATCGCGCCATAGACTTTTTCCGTCGCCAGCGCAGCGCCAATTGGCTGATAGCCCGCACCCAACCCTTTGGCACAGATCAGAATATCTGGCGTCACGCCCTCCTGCTCACACGCATAGAGCGTGCCAGTCCGGCCCATACCGCACATTACTTCGTCAAAGATCAACAGCACGCCATATCGATCGCAAATCTCGCGCACGCGCTTAAAATAACCTGGTACAGCCGGCACAGCACCCGCTGTCGCGCCAACCACAGGCTCCGCTAGAAACGCCATGACGGTTTCGGGACCGAGTTCGAGCAGTTTGGCCTCCAACTCGTTGGCGACACGCATTCCGTATTCCGCTTCGTTCTCGTCATCACGCTGATCGCGATAGGAATAGCAAGGTGCAATCATCTGGGTCTTGAGCAAAATTGGCTCAAACATTTCCCGGCGCCACATATTACCGCCGGCCGACAGCGCTCCCAGCGTATTGCCGTGATAGCTTTGCCGCCGCGTGATGAAGTGCCGCCGCTCCGGCTCCCCCTTCTCGACTGCGTATTGCCGAGCGAGTTTCAGCGCCGCCTCCATAGCCTCCGAGCCGCCGGATACGAAATAGACAGATGCAAAGCCATCCGGCGCTGATGCGATCATCTTGTCCGCCAAGTCTTCCATAGCTTGACTGGTGAAAAATCCAGTATGGGTGAAGGCCAGCTTATCGACCTGGCCCTTGACCGCTTGGGTGACCTGCGGGTGGCTGTGCCCAAGGCATGAGACCGCAGCTCCACCGGATGCATCCAGGTAGCGGTTGCCTTCCGTATCAACGACGTAAACTCCGTCGCCATGAGAGGCAACCGGCGGTACGGCGCGCGCGTTTCGATGGAATACGTGGCTCATAAACCCTCTCTTTTAACAGAATTATCAGCGCTGACGGGCGGCCTTGTCTTGGGTAACGTCATTCTTCTCGCCAATGGTCAAGGTCCATTCGACCAATCTTCGCATCGACTTGCCCAGGGCAACATCGAACGCGCCTATGATCTCCTCCATGGAGTTTTTTTTGGCATCGACAAGATACTCAAAGTTCTTCGAAGCGACGATTGAACGGCGGGGCATCTTGATAAGTTTTGCATTTATGCGCACCCGAATGGTCGGAGGCGCCACATTGTCAATACCGCCCTCAGTGTTTTGAGGTAAGCGCTGGGCAAATTCAGCCTGAAACTCACGGAGTTCGGTCTTAAGCACGTAGTCCGCCCGCAGACCGATCGCCTCGCGGCCAACGGCAACGATCCGATCCGAATTTTCAAAAGATTCAACAATTAACGACTGAACCATGCGGGGCGCTAGGTCGGTCCAGTTAGATAGCTCGAAATACCGCATCTCGATTGGGCTGTCGCGAAGTGCGATCCGAGCCGTATCAATCCCCGCCTGCGCTTGGGGTACTTCGACGAGCAGTTGCCAGTCTACGTTGGGCAACGCAGTCGAGAACGTGCTTTTCGGTGTCAGGACGTACATGCGCGGAGGTGCACCCGTACCCGGTAGCTCCAAAGAACATGCAGAAGCAAGCCAAAAAAGTGCAACAACAATCAACCATCGTTCAGCCATCGCTCGCCGCGGGTTAGTCAATCTCATCGCACGCCGACTCCTCGCTGCGCATCGCCAAACATAAACCGCGCTGGATCACGCTCGAGCTGTCCAGATATACGTGAGAGCGCTCTCATAAGGGTACGCGCTTCTGCCACAAGTTCGGTAATCTCATAAAGACCAGAACTGGTAAAGTTGTTAATGGGCTCACGGTTTTCAGCCAACAAGGCAGTCAACTCTTCCTGCGAATTACCAAGCTGTGTCGCAGCTTTCTTTACTGCTGCCATGGTATCCTTTGTCTGTGGCCCCATACCGCCAAATTCTTCCGAGAACTGTTTTGATAGCGTTTTGATATCACCTATTGTGCTGCGGGCATCTCGTGTTATTAGGTTGATGTTCTCACGAGCATCACCCAAGGTGCCTTTTGCCAACACTGACAAGTCACCTACTGTCTGACGTAGGTCCTTAACAAGAAGGTGTACTTCCGTTGAGACCCTTTGCAGTTCGGTCACCGCAACTGCGCCATCCGACAATAGTTTCCTGATATCGTCCGAGCCGGACGCAAAAGACCCCGTGATCGTATTCACATTAGCCATCGCCTCAGCAAAATTCTTCTGATTTGCGTCGCCGAGCAACAAATTTGTTCGGTCGACCAGCGAAATTACTCGGTTCACCAACTCCGGCGCGGCTTCAATGATCTCCTGCAACTGGGATGGTTTCGATTTGATGATAGGGTTGCCCTGACCAGGGATCCGACGCAGCTTAGGCGCAGGATGAGTACCGCCGGTAATCTGTACGAAGGCGATGCCGGTAATCCCTTGAAATTCGAGCGAAGCCTCCGAATCTTCTTTAATTGGCGTTTCGTTCGGCACTTCGATCGTCACCTTAACCTGTTCAACATTGTCAGGATTTATTTTCATGTCCGTGACCACGCCGACTGGAACGCCGCGATAGCGGACCGGGTTACCAGGTTTTAGGCCTGTGACTGATCCTTCGAACAGTAAATCGTAATGGGCGAACTCCTCGTCGAGTTCGACATCGGCAAGCCAAACCACAGCGGTTAGAAAACCTAGTAAAAGAAGCAGCGTAAAAGCACCGACGATGACATAATTAGCTTTAGTTTCCATGTCATATCGCCTGTCAGCTATTCAATGCAGCACGCGCACGCGGGCCATGGAAGTATGACTGGATCCACGGATGCGGATCCTTCATGTGCTCGGCCATTGTGGCGAGGCGGACCCGTTTGTCCACCAGAACAGCGATGTTGTCGCAGATGGCTGAAAGACTATCGAGATCATGGGTGACCATAAACACTGTCAATCCAAGGCTTTTCTGCAGTCCTGCGATAAGGTTATCGAACGCCGCAGCACCGATGGGATCGAGCCCCGCTGTCGGTTCGTCAAGGAAAAGTATCTCGGGATCAAGTGCCAGTGCACGAGCCAGGCCTGCTCGCTTCTTCATCCCGCCGGAAAGTTCTGACGGAAATTTTGACCCGGCATCGGGTGGCAGTCCAACCATAGAAACCTTCAGTGCTGCCAACTCGTCCATCAGTGTTCGTGAGAGATTAAGATGTTCTCGCATTGGCACTTGAATATTCTCCGCCACCGTGAGTGACGAAAACAGCGCGCCGTTCTGGAACAGTACCCCACAACGCTGCTGCAAAGTTCCGCTGGCGGCCTGGATATCTTCTTTCAATACCTCGATTTTCCCTTTTCGTGGCGTGTTCAAGCCAAGGATCGTCCGGAGCAGTACAGACTTTCCCGTCCCAGAGCCACCGACGATACCAACGACATCACCCGCGCGGATATCCAGATCGAGCTCGTCATGCACAACCTGAGCACCAAATTGCGTGCGCAAACCGCGAACTTTAATGACGATATCGTCCGTCACGCCCCTAAATTCCTAAATACGAAAAAACGATGGAGAAGGTCGCGTCGGCTAGGATCACCAGGACGATCGATTCGACAACCGATTTGGTTGTCAGCCGGCCGATACTCTCTGCACTACCGCTAACCTGCAAGCCTTCATAGCAACCGACCAAACCGATCAGAAAGGCGAAGACAGGCGCCTTTACCATCCCTACAAGGAAGTTCTTAAACGTCATCGCGTCCGCCAGCTGGCGCACGAACTGAGTATAGGTCACGTCGAGTGTGGCGACCGACATGATGGTTCCACCTGTGAGCGCCGCGACATTCGCAAAAAACGTCAGTAACGGCAACGTCAATAGCAACGCATTGATCCGAGGCAGCACCAAAACTTCCATCGGATCTACACCAATCGTCTGCAGGGCATCGACCTCTTCGTTAACCTTCATCATGCCAATCTCTGCGGTAAAGGCCGAGCCCGACCGCCCGGCAATCAGTATCGCCGCGATCAAAACGCCAATTTCGCGCAACACCAGGATCGCTAAGCCATCAGCGGTCAAGATTTCAGCTGCGAATTTGCGCAACTGTTCGGCACTTTGAAAGGCGAGCACAACGCCGATCAAAAACAATAAAAGGCCGACGATCCAAATCGCATTGAGGCCCGTCTGCTCGACCTGATTGACCAGGGAGACAACCCGCATACGCCGCGGACGCAACATGACCTTAAACATTGTTAAAATAGTCAGGCCAAGGAAGTTCAGCAGGCTGATTGCCTCTTTGAGCATATCAAAAACAGCTTTGCCCACACGAGCTAGCAGCATTGTGAACGCGTTCAGCTGTTCGCGATCATTTTTCAGACGAGCCAGATCCGCCTGCTCGACTAACTCCAGCAGCGGCGCATATTGCGCGTCAAGACCGGCGAATTCTGCGGCGACGCCATTGGCCGACAAATCACGGCGCGCTCGATACAGCAGCCACGCACCGGCCGTATCCAACCTTGTGACACCAGAAATATCGACCGTCGCTTTCTTCGCCCCATTGAGCTTCGTCCGCTTAATGCAGTGATCCAGATCGGCAACAGCGTTAACTGTCCAGGAACCCTTGGCGGCAAGAACCGCAGTCTTCCCTGCATCCAGACACAAATCCCATGCCGCTTCCTGATCCATGCCCCCTCCTGACAACCCAGTTTGGCTGGCTAACCAAACCGACTTAGTGTCGCATAGCACACTCGGCTAAAACGCAAAATCGCGACAGCTGCGCATTGTGGCGCCACCATGCCGACCGTAGACTAAAATGCGATTCAGCAAAGGTGATAATGATAGTGGACTTGAAAAATCATATCCGCATGATCCCGGACTTCCCGACACCGGGCATCTTGTTCTACGATATCTCTACCCTGTTGGCACATCCGAGTGCGTGGCGATTTTGCATTAGGCAGCTTGCAAAGGCCATCGCCCCCCATAAGCCTGACCTCCTCATCGGAATTGAATCGCGCGGCTTCCTGGTTTCCGCGCCGCTAGCGCTAGAGCTAGACTGCAGCTTCGCGATGGTTCGCAAGAAGGGAAAATTGCCGGGTGAAACGATCGCATACGAATATGATTTGGAATATGGAACAGACACGATCGAGATCCAGGCAGATGCGATTGAGCAAGGCCAGCGGGTCATCATCTTGGACGATTTGCTGGCAACGGGTGGAACAATGGAAGCTTCGATCGATCTAGTGCGTCAGGTAGGCGGAGATGTTCGTGCCTGCGCCTGCATCATCGAATTGACGTTCCTTGAAGGCCGCAGCAATATCGATGCGCCATTCATATCCCTGATCGCCTACAACGAATAGTCGCTCAGGTAGCGGTTTGCGCCGTTTCGATTCTGCAATAGGCTCGAAGAACTATATAGCAACCGGCGAAGGCGTCTCTGCCAGAGCGATCTCCCATAAGACCTAATCCCACGAAACGATGCGGCATCGTTTCAGATCGGCCACACATCACATCATACAACGCATCGTGCAAGGGCGCGGCCCCAGCGCCTTCAGAAGCCGCGCACAAATGCGCGGCGCTAATCCGGTTCGTAAGAGCCAAATCTACACTGGCAAAGAGCGCAGACGCCAAATCCGGCCGACCAAGCGTGTGTAAAGTTATCATCGCTCCGCCGAGATAGTCGTCGCCGGATGGTGTCAGGCCAGGTCCAAGCCCAACGAGCCGGGCAACTGATGCCGGTGTCGCCGTGAATTCACCGAGCATGCAGCACTCCAACCAGTCGGAAAAGTCTGCCTCCACACCCCGGGCGGCACATTCGAACAATTTTTGTATCTCACATTTTACGACAACCGACGACAATCCGCGTTCGAGGGATTGAAGCGACCAACCCAAAAATCCAGGCGGCCGCCACGCTGTCTTTGGGTCAGTCGTAAGTCTTATCTCTTCGCCAACTCGAAGCGCAGAAGGTCTTCGGTAGGGCACCATCAATGGACCCTCCGGCAGTCCGGTGGCAGCCAAACACACGATCCCATCACCAAACTCAAGATAGGCGCTACTGTCGAAGACCGCGATCACTTTGCCAGTCGAACATTGTGATAAGAGCCGTTGCGCTAGGTAACCGGTTCGCATGGCTACGTTTAGACGACGCCGAGGCGTTCTGAGATGCCTATGAGCGCCGCGTCGAAACAGTCGAGGGGCGCTTTGACCACACCGGCGCCAACTTGCCCCCGTCCGGGTTTCTTATGCGCGATCCCAGTATTAATAGTTGGCGCAATTCCGCTATCGACGACGAGACGAACATCGATCCCGGTCGGCACACCCTGATAATTCAGCGCAGGAATTGTCCACTCCGGGTTCTCGCATATGGTGATCTCACTCATACGTTGGGTGAAGAGAGCAGCCTCGGACGCCGCACCAGCACCGACGAACCCGGCGACAGCAGGGGCTGCTGCCATAGCGAATCCGCCGAGGCCGACAGTCTCGACGATCGTCGAGTCGCCCATATCCGGATTGGCATCTTCGGCGCTGAAGCCGGGAAAGTAGAGACCCTCTGGCATCTCCACCGGCGCAGTGAACCACTGGTCGCCAGTCCCGCTGACGCGAATGCCGAAGTCGGTGCCATTGCGGCTCATTGCAGTAACGATTGTCGATCCGTCGATATTGCGGGCGGGATCTGTGATCGCCTTGCCCATCGCCATAGCGACGTTGAGGAAAAACTGATCGTTGCCCGCGATGAAGGCCAACGCCTCAGCAAGCTCTGCCGAATCGGTCATCACCCGCGCCAAATCAGGTGCCAGCGCGCGCAGAAGCAAACCACTGCAAGCGACATTCCGCTGATGCATCTCATCGCCCATGGTCAGGCCACGAGCTATCAAAGGCTTGAGTGGGATACCATCGGTTTGACGTAGAGCGGCACCCATCGCTGGCCCCAGCACATCGCGCAGCCAACGCAGTCGGTCAAGCACCTCTTGATCATTGCCACCAAAGCGCATGACCTTACCCAGGCCTTCATTAATGGTGCAGTATGCGCGATTACCAGTCGTGCGGTTCTCCACGACCATAACCGGCTGACTAATTGTGGTCATACCGGTCATCGGCCCGACCGCATCAAATTCGTGATTTGGATGAAATTGATATGTGCCATTTGCTGCCAGCCTAGTGGCCTCTTCAAGCGTTCCGGCCCAACCCTCGAAAACTGCGATGCCAGCGATGGCACCTCGCATGGGCCCGCACATGCGTGACCATTCGATCGGAGGGCCAGCATGCAAGATTGTTCGACCACTCAAGTCCGAAAGGACTGCGCCTGCCGGCTGCACGTCAATAAGGACAGGATCTCCAGCCAGCAAACGGCGTACCGCTTCAGCATTAGCCTGTTCGATTTTTTCCATCGCGCCGGCGCTATCCACCAAGTTTAGACAGCAAGTCAGCTATCTTCGCATCGCCGCGCGCCGGCGGCGACCAATCAACATGCAGGACTGGCGTTCCGCAACGCTCAAGATCCTGCGCGAATCCCTCCAGCCCAACATTCACAACATACACTGGCGTTTGCAAAAGAGAGCGAATTGCCTGGTTCTCGTCCGACATGAAAGCAGCCTATCCGTTTGGGCTATCCGTGACCAGCCAATCCAATTCGAACTTAGCGAACGGTTCAGCCAATGCTTCTGCTATCGCTTCGACCGCTTGAGGGCCGCGCGTCACATCAGCCACAATCGGTTTTCCCGCTGCTTCAGACCAGTTCAGATCCTGTGTCTACCAGGCGAAGGATAGTGGTGAGGTTAGGAAAATACGCATAAATCTGTCCGCCATATGGGAACCTGAAGCTTTGAAATTTGCCGCCTAACTCTCCAAATTCCTTGGTCAGGAACTTCTTTCAGTATCGTACCGGCAGATCAGGTCAACCGTATCCCTTTGAGCGATCGCAGGTCCACACAGTGGCCCTGCCCCTGCCAACACCAATATCGATAGACAGTTCGATCTCGGAACCCTCGAGATGTTCTGCAACGGTGGCGGCAGCGAACCCATCGATCACGGCCCCTTCTCGCGCGACGGGTAAGCCGCCCACGTCTATGGCCAGTCGGTCCCTGTCGGCGCGCTCACCCGACTTACCAACGGCCATGATCATGCGGCCCCAAGGTGGCAAGGTTTCTGACATGGAGACCTTGAACAAGGTCGCCGACGCGATGGTGCGCCCGATCTTACGCGCCGCCTGCATGGACGCCGCGCCGGTGACATGCAGTGTTACGAACCGTGACGCTGCTTCCGCATCGCGCACGATAGCTTGCGACAGGCCTGTACAAACCTCAAGCAAGGCGCGGCGAAATTCCTTCAACCGGGGATCGCGGTGACCCGTGATCCGTGAATGCTTCGCAGCACCCGTCGCGCAAAGAAAAAGGGAGTCGCTAGTCGAGGTATCGCCTTCCACCGTGATGCAGTTGAACGATCGATCGGCCGCGTAGGTCAGACAGTTTTGCAGGACAGTCGCTGGGATTTTTGCATCGGTGAACAGGAAGTTCAGGGTCGTCGCCATATCCGGATGAATCATCTGCGTGCCCTTACCGATCCCGTTGATCGTAACGGTCGTGCCGTCGATCTCAGCGGTGCTCACAGCGCCCTTGGGCGTAGTATCCGTCGTCATGATCGCCTGAGCCGCCTGCTGCCATTGATCCGCGCGGGCACGCCTGTGCAATCCCGCAATTTTATTGGGAATTAGCTTTGGAGAAAACGACTGACCGATCACACCAGTCGACGCAACGAACACCTCCCTCTCGCGGCACCCGATTATCTCCGCTGCGCGTTTCGCCGTCGCCCTTACGATATCGTCTCCCGCCCGACCAGTGAACGCGTTAGCATTGCCCGCATTAACAATAACCGCTCGCACCGTACCCCCTGGCAAAATGGATCGGCACCATTTGACAGGCGCAGATGCAGTCAACGAGCGCGTAAACACACCGGCGATCTGTGTGCCTTTCTGCAGTTCCGCCAACATCAGATCCGCACGATCCCGGTATGCAACACCACACGCGCCGGTGGCTAATTTTAAGCCCTCTATCGGCTGCATCTTCGGAAATTTTGATTTGGTCAAAGGTTTGCGCCGCGTCATGGTACTCTTTTTTCTCCCCGCCTACATTCCAGTATGACGCAAGACAATAAGGGCATTCACGTCCTATTGCGACAAATCAACAAAGTGGGGAGAGTTTTTGCTAAGCCTCCATAGTGGTTCTATGGTGCGCGTATCCACAACCGATTTCGAGTTCGGTCATGCCAGACAATGGTTACGAATTAATTATTGAAAACGGGACGTTGATCGACGGCAGTGGTGCACCGCGCCGCACTGCGGATATCGGCATCTCGGGCGAGCGAATTACGACGGTTGGCGATTTAAAACAGGCAGATGCGCCCGAGCGCCTTGACGCGACAGACCGGGTCATCGCGCCGGGTTTCATTGACGTACATACGCATGACGACCACGCTCTGCTCGCCAAACCGGATATGAGCTACAAAGCGAGCCAAGGGGTTGCAACAGTCGTCGCCGGCAACTGCGGCATTAGCCTTGCTCCGCTTCATTTCACCGGGGACCGTCCACCGCCCCCTATGGACTTGCTGGGTGATGGCTACCGGTTTCCAAAAATGGCTGACTTTTTTGCTGCGCTCGATGAAACGCCGCCAGCGCTAAATGCGGCGCTGCTGTGCGGACACACGACACTCCGAGTCGGTGCTATGGACGATTTACAGCGCGGCGCGACAGATTCTGAAATTAACGTCATGCGTGAACATCTCGCCGAAGCTTTGGAGGCCGGTGCAATCGGCATGTCGACTGGCCTATACTACCCTCCAGCAAATCCTGCACCGACTGCCGAAGTAATCCGGTTGGCCGAACTGCTTGGCCCGGAAGGCGCACTTTATACGACCCATCTGCGCGACGAAGGCGCAAATCTGTTGGATTCGATGGAGGAAGCCTTCGAGATCGGGCGTGCCTCCGGCGCTAAGGTCGTCCTTTCACACCATAAATCCGCGGGCGCTGCGAACTTCGGCGGCACAGCAAAATCGCTAGCTCTTCTCGACAAGGTGAGGCGGAAGCAAGATGTCACACTTGACGTCTACCCATACGACGCAGCCTCGACGGTGCTGAGCGTCGACCGGGTTAAGGATTCGCGCCGTGTCATTGTCACTTGGTCCGAAACTCGCCCAGATGTCGCCGGCCGAGACCTGGCCGACATCGCCAACGAAATGGGCTGCGACACCGAGGAAGCAGCTAAAGCCCTGTTGCCGGCGGGCGCGATATATTTCCTAATGGACGAGGCGGACGTGCAGCGCGTCTTACAATATCCGCATGCCATGGTCGCTTCCGATGGGCTACCACATGATATTTTCCCGCACCCGAGACTATGGGGCACTTTTCCGCGTGTTTTGGGCCATTATAGCCGCGATCTCGGCCTGCTTACCCTAGAAGACGCCGTCTATCGGATGAGCGGATTACCAGCGGCGGAGTTTGGACTAACCGGCCGCGGTGTGATCGCTGAGGGAAATTATGCTGACATCGTGGTCTTCGATCCAGATACGATAATCGACAAGGCTGATTTCGCGACTCCAACGGACCCCGCCGCAGGGATTGATTCCGTATTCGTCAACGGCAAAGTAGTCTGGCGTAATGGCACCCCGACCGGAGAAAGGCCAGGAAAGGCATTACGTCGTCAAGAACTGCAGGTCGCTGCTAAAAACTAATTTTATCGGTTGTTGTGTTGCCAAGGCTTGGGCTAGCGGCGGCCGCGCCTGTCTTATATAAGACATGTCAATTACCAAAAGTCGGACCGGTTAGGCAATCCGGAAGCCGCACATCAAAAAAGCACAGGAGGAACGATGAGCGCCCCCCATTTCGTTGTGCACGACAAAACAGACTCTGTCGGAGTGGTCGTCGTCGAAACCGTCGATGTCAATACAGAAATGACCGGCTGGGTCATGGAGACCGACGATACGATAACAATCACGGCACTGGACCCGATTCCCATCGGCCACAAAGTCGCCCTGTCCGATATCGCTGAAGGTGCCACTATTCTTAAATATGGACACAGCATCGGCAAGACAGTGGCGCCGATCGGCAAAGGCAACCATGTCCATACCCATAACCTCAAAACGACGAAGTGGTAGGCAAGATGGCTCTTCCCAAATCATTCAACGGTTATCGCCGCGAAAACGGCCGGGTCGGTGTCCGCAATCATGTCGTAATCCTGCCGCTCGACGATCTGTCGAATGCCGCCTGTGAGAAAATCGCCAACAATGTGAAAGGCACCATCGCCCTGCCGCATCATTATGGCCGTCTGCAATTTGGCGCTGATCTCGACTTGCACTTCCGGACGCTGATCGGCACGGGCTGCAACCCGAACGTCGCCGCGGTCGTCGTGGTCGGAATTGAGATGGGCTGGACCAGCCGAATCGTTGACGGAATTGCCAAAACCGGAAAACCGGTCGAGGGGTTTGCCCTGGAACGGAACGGTGAACATAAGGTTGTCATGGAAGGCAGCCGCATCGCACAAGAATACGTTCAGAACGCCAGTGAAATACAGCGTGAAGAGTGCCCGGTCGAAGATCTTTGGGTCTCCGTAAAATGCGGCGAGTCGGATACTACATCAGGTCTCGGTTCAAACCCGACGGTTGGCAACTTCATCGACAAGATGGACCCGCTCGGCATCACAAGTTGCTTTGGCGAAACCTCAGAAATCACCGGCGCAGAAGAGGTCTGTAAAGAACGTGGCGCAACCCCAGAAGCCGGGCAAAAGTTCTTCGACACCTGGCAGGCCTACATGGACGAAGTCATTGAGCCACACAAGACGTCCGATTTGTCAGATAGCCAACCAACCAAGGGCAATATCGAAGGTGGTCTGACGACGATCGAGGAGAAGGCTTTCGGCAACCTCGAAAAAATTGGCAAAAAGACAAGCTATATAGACGTATTAGAGCCGGCAGAAGAGCCAAGCAAAGGCGCGGGCCTATATTTTATGGACACATCGTCCGCCGCAGCCGAGTGCGTCACCTTGCAAGCGGCCGCCGGTTTCGCGGTACACCTCTTCCCGACAGGGCAAGGCAACGTTATCGGCAATCCGATCGAGCCGGTTATCAAACTGACCGCTAACCCGAGGACGGCGCGCGAGATGGGCGAGCATGTCGATCTCGACGTTTCTGGCATCTTGCGTCGCGAAATGAACTTCGACGAAGCGGGTGACCGGCTGATCGACATCACGATGCGTACCTGCAATGGGCGGCTTACCTGCGCGGAGGCTCTAGGCCATCGAGAGTTTGTCATGACGAAACTTTACCGGAGCGCGTAACCCGCGCGCTTTGGTCCATTCTCTTGATGTGGACTAAAAGACGCATATCCGACCGACCATATCGAATTTGGGCTATCGCTATCCTAGTTGTCACCCTTGGGCTTTTGACCCTCCGATAAAAGTCCAGCATCCGGACATTCTTGATGCTTCAAGGTTGCGTGAACTGAAGTTCTATACGATCACTTGTATTGCGGTGCCGGACGGCGCGAGATAGCCGATAAAGCCCGCAGTTGCAAAATTGTTGCCTCGCTCAGTAAAGATGCTGCAATCAGCCAAAAAAGTAGTCGCCTGGATTTATATAAGATATGGATATCTCTCTGCTTTCATTACCGAATAAAATCAGCAATATCGAGATCTTACCGGCCTGATCGAATAGAGCCGCGACGCCGCGCCAACCAACAACAGCCGGAGATGTGATGGCTAAAATCATCATCACGGAATTCATTGATCAAAGCGCCGTCAACGATCTCGCCGCAGATTACGACGTAGTCTACGATCCGGCATTAGTCGATCAGCTAAATCGCCTAATGGAACTAATCAGCGACGCGCCGGCGCTTATCGTCCGCAATAGAACTCAAGTTCGCGGTGCGTTGTTGGAAGCCGCGGCATCTCTTAGGGTTATCGGTCGCCTGGGTGTCGGTCTCGATAATATCGACATAGCAGCCTGCGAAGCACGCGGGATCACCGTCTGCCCGGCGACAGGGGCAAACAATGTCTCGGTTGCCGAATACGTTGTCACCACAATGACGACACTGCTGCGTAGCCCCGCCTATGGCGTGACAGAGGCTGTCCTAGCAGGAGACTGGCCTCGCACCAATGCGATTGGACGTGAAGGCAGCGGAAAAGTTCTTGGTCTCATCGGTTTCGGCGCTATCGGACGAGATGTCGCACGCCGCGTTGCCCCACTGGGCGTTACTGTCACCGCCTACGACCCTTTTCTTTCGGTGGACGACCCGGCCTGGGCGATGGCGGAGTCAAGATCATTTGACACGCTGATCGCCAACTCCGATGTGATAAGCGTGCACGTACCACTCACGCAAGAAACCCATCACCTGCTCGACACAGCGGCGATTGCCAAAATGAAAAAAGGTGCAATCGTGATCAACGCTGCACGCGGAGGTGTTGTCGATGAAGAAGCGCTCGCCAATGCGCTGAAAGAAAGTCAGTTGGGTGGGGCGGCGCTGGATGTGTTTGAAACGGAACCAGTGACCGCGGAAAGCGGCTCACATTTGGCTAATGTTCCAAACCTTATCCTTACACCGCACATAGCCGGGCTGACCGACGAAGCTAATCTGCGGACGAGTGAGCTAACAGCCGCCAACGTTCGACGTGTGCTCGAGGAAAACTGATGAGCGACAAGACACTGTCCCTGTCCGAATTAGAAAATTTGGTAATCCGCGCACTAACAGCCAACGGCACCAGTGCGCGCAACGCGGCACAGGTCGCCGCCGCTATCGTGACCGCGGAAGCGGACGGTCTCAAAGGTCATGGTGCGTCGCGGGTTCCCTTTTACGCGGCACAGGTGAAAAGCGGCAAGGTTAACGGTCAGGCGATGCCCGAGTGCCACGATGTCGGCGCTGCTGCACGCCGTATCGACGCCAAGGAAGGTTTTTCCTACCCCGCGATGAACCTCGCGGTCGAACATCTCACCAAACTCGCAAAAGACACGGGGATCGCCGCAGCGGCCATCGGAAACTCTCACCACGCCGGCGCCGCGGGGCAACCTGTGGAAAAGCTGGCTCGAGCGGGACTAGTTGGTCTTTTCTTCGCAAACTCGCCGGAAGCGATTGCACCATGGGGCGGCAGTAAGGCTCTGTTCGGCACGGATCCTATCGCCTTCGCAGCGCCACGGCGCAATGAAGCGCCTCTGGTAATCGATATGTCTCTGTCCCAAGTCGCCCGCGGCAAGATCATGGTTGCCGCCCAACAGGGCAATCCGATACCTGAAGGATGGGCCCTTGACCCCGAGGGTAATCCGACCACCGACGCCAAAGCGGCGATGGCCGGCACTATGCTCCCCATGGGCGATGCCAAGGGCGCTCAACTTGTTCTAATGGTTGAACTCTTCGCCGCCGCGATGACAGGATCACTGTTCGGCTATGAGGCGAGTAGCTTCTTCGAAGCCGAAGGGCCGGCGCCACGAACTGGACAGTTTCTCATCGCACTCGATGCAGAGCGCTTTTCCGGCGGCGAATTTACCGAAAGGGTGGAAACGCTGTTTGGGTCTATTCTAGCGCAAAATGGCACACGAATTCCGGGTGCGCGTCGTTTCGCCTTGCGGGCGCAGGCAGAGCGCGCCGGCGTATCGCTGCCGCAAGCGTTATATGACGAAATCAACACGCTGGCTAACTGAGCCTTGACCAGCCGGCGGGAACTTCTCACAGACGCGGCGGCTCGCGCCGCGCAATACCTCGACTCCTTGGAGGAGCGCTCTGTGTTTCCAGCACGCGAGGCAATCGAAGCGCTCCAAATTTTGATGCAAGAACCATTGCCAGAGGGCCCGAGCGAAGCGAATGAGATATTGGCGCAGCTTGACAAAGTCGCGGGGCCAGCCACCGTCGCGAGCGCCGGTGGACGGTATTTCGGCTTCGCTACCGGCGCCGCCATGCCAGCAACCGTCGCCGCCAACTGGCTCGCAACGGCATGGGACCAAAACAGCTTCAACAGTGTCAGCTCTCCGGCAATCGCCCTGATTGAGGAAACCGCGCTGCGCTGGATCAAGCAAGCGCTGGACCTTCCCGCAACCGCCGAAGGTACACTCGTCACCGGAGCAACGATGGCAAACTTTACCTGTCTAGCCGCAGCAAGGCAGCGGGTACTAGCCGATGCTGGATGGAATGCTGACGAGAAAGGGTTGTTCGGCGCACCGGAAATCGATGTGATCGTCGGCGAAGAGGTGCATGCGACGATCTTCAAGGTGCTGTCCCTCTTGGGTTTGGGCCGCGACCGGGTCATTCGGGTGCCGGTCGACGACCAAGGCCGGATGCGCACTGACGCGCTGCCAACGATCGATAAGCCTAGCATCCTCTGTATCCAGGCGGGCAATGTGAATTCCGGTGCATTCGATCCCGCCACTGAGGTAATAGAACATGCGCACGAGGCGGGTGCTTGGGTGCATGTCGATGGCGCATTCGGCCTGTGGGCCCGCGCCTCGGAAGCCTTAGCACCGCAGACTGCGGGGCTTGATGCCGCGGATTCGTGGGCAACCGACGCGCACAAATGGCTGAACGTCCCCTACGATTGCGGCCTCGCGCTCGTTCGAGAGCCTGACGACCTGCGGCGCGCAATGTCTATCAGTGGTGCCTATCTCCTATCCAGCGCACAACGCGACCAGATCGACTATTCGCCGGATAGTTCCCGCCGCGCCCGTGCGGTTGATATCTGGGCCGCGCTGAAATCGCTCGGCCGGAGCGGACTGACCAAGATGATCGACCGAAATTGCCGACAGGCGGTCCGGCTAGCCGATGGACTTCGGCGCAACAATATCGAAATCCTTAACGACGTTGTCCTGAACCAAGTCGTAGTCGCATTCGGTGATGCAAACCGCACGAACCGCATAATTGACGCTGTTCAGGCGGATGGTACATGTTGGGCTGGCGCTACAGTCTGGCGGAACCGCGCTGCGATGCGGATCAGCGTCAGCGCTTGGGCAACAACAAATGCAGATATCGAGAAATCCCTCAACGCCATCCTCAAAGCCCACCGCCAGGCCTGATCACCACTTGCACCCTGCAGCGCCTTGACTAGGATGCCTGCATGGAGGCTGACAGTTCTAGTTCAACCGAAACGCGTGACAAAGGATCGCAGACCCAACGCGCCTTCGCGATCCTCGATATCGTCATCGAGGAGGGACGGCCGATCAATCTCACCGCGATGGCGGAGCGGTCCGATTTGCCGAAACCTACGTTACACCGGATTACCAGCCGGCTAGAAGCGGAAGGTTATCTGATCCGAGAGCCAGGTGGTCGCAATTACGGTACCAGTCCCCGCCTTAACGCCCTGGCGATCCATGCCCCAATTCCACGCATGACCATAGAGGATTGCCACCACCATCTGCCGGCTATGCGTGATGCTGCCGCCCGGCTGAGCACAGCCCTGTTCGAAGAATGCAAGGTATGCTGAGCACCCGGCCGTTCGAATGTCCGTTCACTCTGCTGGAGCAGGCAAGGCGGTATCCGGCGGTCAAAACATCAATCGCCAATGCAGGCGCAGCAATCGCCCTGGAAAGTGCGAGACAAGCCACGGAAGAGGGTCTCATCGAACCTATCCTTGTTGGCGACAAAAACGATATCGCACGCAACGCCGACGAAATCGCTTGGGATATCGGAAGCTTCGAAATCCATCACGCACCTGATGAGGACACGGCAGCTCTGCAAGCCGCAAAGCTAGCAGGCAATGGCCATGCTCACGCCTTGATGAAGGGGCATATCCATACCGATACCTTTATGATGGCAATCCTAAACCGAGCTTCAGGTCTGCGCAGAGGGCGGCGGCTGACGCATGTTTTCCATATGACCATACCGGGTCACAAAAAAGCGCTGCTAATCACAGATGCCGCAGTCAACATCGCCCCCGACCTGGAAACCAAGTTCGAGGCGATCCGCAATGCAGTCGGCCTGGCACAAAGCCTCGGCATCGCGGAACCCCGTGTCGCCATCCTATCGGGTACGGAAGAAGCGACGGACCGAATGCCTTCTAGTATGGACGCGGCGGCGCTTACGGTACGTGCAACAGAGCAACTCGGCGGAGCGCTTGTGCACGGCCCCTTAGCTTTCGACAACGCCATCTCGCCGGAAGCCGCCCAAATCAAGGGCATCACCCATCCTGTTGCCGGTAATGCGGATATCCTGCTCGTGCCTAACATCGAAACTGGCAACGCACTGTTCAAGATGATGGTCTATTTTATGAGTGCTTGCGCTGCCGGCATCGTGCTGGGGGCTAAGGTGCCAGCCATTTTGACCAGCCGCGCAGATCCACCAGAAGCCCGCCTCGCCTCTGCTGCGATCGCGGCGATCCTGGCAGGTGCCGAAAAAGAAACAAATTAACCGGACAGCTTACAGCGTAGCGTGTCTTGCCATTCTGCATAGGTCCCGAACTCGGGCTCTTGCCCGAAATCCTCTTCTGTCTTTTTCAGCAGCGCAGTGTCTTCCAGATCAATATCGGTCGGCTTACCCTGCGGCTGGCGCACGTGAAAGGGCGTGTCAACGAAACATTCCACGCCATTCCCTTCGGGGTCGGTGAAGTAAAGCGACCAAGTATTACCATGGGAAATCTCACGGTGAACAGCAATGGCCACCGAAGCCAGCCGTTTCTTTAAGGCGCGCAGTTCGTCCAGCGAATGCAACCGAAAGGCGAGGTGCGCCAAATTACGCGTCCCATCGCCGCCTTTCAGGGTATTTGCGAGCGCAATTTGATGATGGTTTTCGGGGTCCTGGCTCATAAACACGGCTTCCGTTTCGCCGCGAAGCGTCCCCCGATCAGTAACGTGAAAGCCCAGCACGTCCGTATAAAACGGTACGACTTTGTCGAGATCGACGACGTTGATGAAGGCGTGCGAAAGTTTCATGCCCATGGCGTTCGGCCCTCCTATTTCAGAGCTCCTCAGGATACCGTTATACCGGAACGATGCCGTCCTGCAAGAAAGACTACGCCGTCTGTTGGCCAGCCATCAGGTAATCCATGGCTGCCGTGACCCCACCGGTACTGTGCGGCACACCGGCCAGCCCTAACCCCATCTCTACACCACAGAGCGTCCCACTGAGCATCAAATCGTTGAAGTCGCCGAGATGACCAATACGGAATACTTTATTCGCAACCTTACCGAGCCCATTGCCAAGCGACATATCGAAACTGTCCAGCACCACCTTGCGAAAACTATCCGCATCATTGCCCTCTGGCATCAAAACGGCCGTCAGCGCACTGGAGTATTCGGAGTTGTTCTGGCAGAGCACCTCCAGACCCCAGGCGTTGACCGCGCGGCGTGTCGCTTCAGCATGTCGGTCGTGCCGCGCGAAGACGTTGTCGAGCCCCTCCTCGTGCAGCATATCGATCGCCTCGCGCAAGCCAAAAAGTAGATTGGTGCCGGGCGTGTAGGGGAAGACGCCGTTGGCGTTAGCCTGGAGCATTTCCTCCCAATCCCAGTAGGACCGCATCGATTTCGATGTCTTTGCCGCCTCCCGTGCTTTTACGCTAACCGCGTTGAAGCTTAGCCCCGGCGGCAGCATCAATCCTTTCTGCGAGCCGCCAACCGTCACATCGACGCCCCACTCGTCATGCCGGTAGTCAATGGAACCGAGTGAGGAGATCACGTCGACCATTAGCAATGCCGGATGGCCAATCGCATCAATCGCTTCGCGCACTGAAGGCACGTCCGAGGTAATGCCTGTCGAGGTATCGTTGTGTACCACGCAGACCGCTTTGATCTCATGCGAACTATCCTTCGCCAGCGCCGTCTGGATCACCGCCGCATCTGCACCATGTCGCCAGTCACCTTCGATAAATTGTGGTATCAATCCGATCCGTTTGGCGAGATTGCGCCAAAGGGTCGAAAATTGGCCGGTCTCGTACATCAGCACCCGGTCACCCGGTGACAAAGCGTTGACCAGCGCCGCCTCCCACGCACCGGTACCAGACGCAGTGTAGATCACCACCGGCTGTTCAGTCTTGAATATCGTTCGCACGTCCTTAAGGACGCCCTGCGCCAGCGCGGCAAATTGCGGGCCGCGATGATCGATAGTCGGGTTGTCAATCGCACGTAAGATCCGGTCTGGCACGTTGGTCGGACCCGGGATCTGCAGGAAGTGTCGTCCGCCGCGTCGCGCCATGATAGTACCCCTTCGTGATAACCGTGCAATAACGTTAGTATGGGTATTTCCGCTTTGAATTGCATTTTGCATTCAATGTTCTATCTCTACAAGTCCCATTTTCTCGACAAATTCTCTAAAACTTGTTCTTTATTTTAATTTTGTATGCAATTCTATTGCCCGACATTTCCTGTTTCTGCAGTAGGGGAGACGCAACGATGAGCGCCGCCACGACGAACCGGATCGGCGACTCCGCACTGGCCAGCCGGCTATACCGCGAAACCGAAGGTGACGTGCTGTTTGACGCATTTAGCCGCGGCCGCTATTCCACCGATGCCTCGCATTACCAAATCGAACCGATCGGCGTCCTGGTGCCGAAGACCGAAACCGACATCCAAAGCGTCATCCAGATCGCAGCCGATGAAGGTGTCCCTGTCCTGCCGCGCGGCGGCGGCACCTCGCAATGCGGCCAGACTATTGGCGAAGCCCTAATTGTTGATGTTAGCAAGCACTTCAACAACATCGTACATCTCGACCCTGTCGCGCGCCGAGTTACTGTGCAGCCCGGCGTAGTGCTCGACCAACTAAATAAAGTACTGTCACCGCACCGCCTCTCCTTTCCGGTCGATGTCTCCACCTCGAGCCGCGCAACCATCGGCGGCATGACAGCCAATAATAGCTGCGGTGCGCGCTCCATTGTGCACGGTACCATGCGCGACAACGTGGCCGAGATAGATGCCATCCTAGCCGACGGCACGAAGATGCATTTTGGCCCCCTACCTGGGGACCTCGACACTCTCGACGCGCCAACCCGAGGCCTGGCCCGTGACCTGCTGGAGCTAGGCAGCCGTGAGAAAGCGGAAATCGACGCCCGCTTCCCCAACCTAATGCGGAGGGTCGGTGGCTATAATATTGATGCGCTGGTCGAAGAAGGCCGTAACTCCCCAGTCAATCTCGCCCACCTATTGGTCGGCTCCGAAGGCACGCTCGGCTTCTCCACTGAAATCACCCTAGATCTCACCCCGACCCCGACCCACAAGCTGCTCGGCATCTGCCACTTTCCCGACTTCTAT
The DNA here is from genome assembly GCA_002717185.1 of Rhodospirillaceae bacterium. The sequence goes on along the minus strand of PBDC01000017.1, from coordinate 42,006 downwards.
GCAGCAATGGCGTCGACCAAGCACATCGTCAACCTGAAGCCTGCCGCAGTAGAACTCGCTGATAAGGTGATGATCGACCTCGCACGCAATATCCCGATCTTCCGCCAGACCATCGAGACCTATATCCAAGGAGACCCAGCTGCCATCTTGCTAGTCGAATTCGCCGGCGACGACCACATCGATCTTATGCGCCGAATGGCCCAGTTAGTTGAGCTGATGGGCGAACTCGGCTTTCCTAACGGCGTGGTACAAGCGCTAGAACCAGAACAGCAGAAGGCCGTCTGGGAGGTACGTAAGTCCGGCCTTAATATTATGATGTCGATGAAGGGCGACGGGAAACCGATCAGCTTTATCGAGGATTGCGCCGTCCGCCTCGAAGACCTCGCCGACTACACTGATCGACTGACCAAGATCTTCCACGACCACGGCACCGAGGGCACATGGTACGCGCACGCATCGGTCGGCTGCCTTCATGTCCGGCCCGTGGTCAATCTAAAGCAGCAAGCCGGCGCAGAGATGATGCGCGACATTGCCGAGAAAGCGTTTGAAATCGTACGCGAATACAAAGGCTCACATTCAGGCGAACATGGCGACGGGCTGGTCCGCTCAGAATTTCACGAGGCTATGTTCGGTAAACGCATGACCGACAACTTCGCCGAAGTCAAACACCGCTTTGATCCCGGCGGACTATTCAATCCCGGTAAGATCACTGAACCATCTAAAATGGACGACCGAACTCTGTTCCGTTACAAGCCGGGCTACGCAGTACCCGACCTGGAAACCGCATTCGACTGGTCCGACTGGGGCGGCCTCGGCGGTGCGGTGGAGATGTGCAATAATAACGGCGCCTGCCGCAAGTTCGACGCCGCCGTCATGTGCCCTAGTTTCCGCGCCACTGGCGAAGAACAACATCTTACACGGGGCCGCGCCAACACCTTACGCCTCGCCCTTTCCGGTCAACTCGGCGAAGGTGCGCTCACCTCCGACGCCATGTATGACACCATGAAGCTCTGTGTTAGCTGCAAGGGCTGTAAGCGGGAATGCCCAACCGGCGTCGACATGGCGAAGATGAAGACCGAGTTCCTCTATCAATACACTAGGGAGCGCGGCCTCAGCGTTCACGATTGGCTGGTGAGCTACCTGCCGCGCTACGCGCCCTGGGCGGCGAAACTTGGCGGCCTTCTGAACCTGCGCGACAAGTTGCCGGGCCTGGCAAAGCTCAGCGAGACGTGTCTTGGCTTCAGCGCAAATCGTCCTCTACCTCTCTGGCGAGGCGACGATTTCAAAAGTACAGCGGAGGCGGCCGGCCCCGACGGCGGCCCGCCAATTGTTTTCCTGGCAGACACCTTCAACCGCTGGTTCGAGCCGGAAAATGCCCACGCCGCCATCAACGTGCTGATGGCTGCCGGCTACCAAGTACACCTGCCGACCCCACCCACCGGCAACCGCCCGCTCTGCTGCGGCCGCACCTTTCTGGCGAACGGCCTAGTTGATGAAGCGAAAACTGAACTCGAACGGACAATGGCAGCATTGGCGCCCTTCCTCAAACAGGGCATGCCAGTGATCGGGCTCGAGCCCTCCTGCCTCTTCACCTTCCGCGACGAAGTGCAGGCGCTCTTACCCAGTGACGCCGCCGATAGGCTTGCCGACTCCGCCATGCTGTTCGAGGAGTTTGTTGCCCAGGAAAACAACGCCGGTCGTTTCATCCTCGACCTGCAACCCATCCACTTTAAGAAAGCACTGTTGCACGGCCATTGCCATCAAAAGGCCTTCGCCACTATGAGCTCGGTAGAATCGACTTTGCAGCTGATCCCCGGCCTGGAGGTCGAGACCATCACCTCGAGTTGCTGCGGCATGGCGGGCGCATTCGGCTACCGGGCGGAGAATTACGACATCTCAATGAAGATGGGAGAGATGGCACTGCTACCAGCGGTTCGAGAAGCGGGAGCCGATACCGTCCTAGTTGCTGACGGCACGAGTTGTCGTCACCAGATCGCCAACGGGTCAGACAGGGCAGCGGTGCATGTAGCGCGTGTTCTGGAATCCGCCCTACCGGCGGAGGTTCGGCCATGATCCATGACGCCGGCCTCATCGAACGCCAGTCGCTGCACGATACGGTCACTTCCCGTCTGCGCGAAATGATAGTCGATGGGATCTACCCGCCTGGCAGCCGGTTGCCGGAGCGCGTGCTTTGCGAAACCTTCGGCATCTCCCGTACCCCGCTGCGCGAAGCGCTCAAGGTGCTAGCCTCGGAAGGCCTGTTGGAGCTTGCACCCAACAGGGGGGCCCGGGTGGCTGACCTGACCGCAGCGGATGTAGACGAACTATTCCCGGTCATGGGCGCTCTGGAAGCGCTCGCCGGCGAGCTCGCCTGTGCGTTTATCACCGAAACCGAACTTGCTGAAATCCGAGCCCTGCACTACCAGATGGTGCTGCACTACAAACGCGACGAACGCCAGGCCTATTTCGAGCTAAATCAACAGATCCACGAAAATATCCAGAAAGCCGCGCGCAACCCGACCCTCATCGCGTCATACAACAACCTGTCAGGCCGCATTCGGCGCGCCCGCTATACCGCCAACATAAGCACGCACCGTTGGGCCGAGGCGGTTAATGAGCACAAGGAGATGCTGGAAGCGCTGGATACACGTGATGGAGCTCGGCTCGCAGAGATCCTGAAACGTCACCTGCGCAACAAGTGCGAGACGGTGAAGGCGGCGTTGAAGGAATTGGAAGATACGGCTGCGGATAGAACAGATAGCTCTTCACCCTTAATGGGGGAAGGCTAGGAAAGGGGTAGCTGGCGGGCATTTCGCATTTCCTGGATCGCCAGCGTAATTGTCTAAAAGCCACCATCAGCATTCGTTGCAACGTTATTATTCCAGAACCTGATAACGTGGAACCCTTATCCTCCAAGCCTAACAATGCAGGCAAATTCTTCTTCGATTTGAACCGCGTGTTGGCTACCATCCATCTCGACAACGAGGAATTTCACCAAACAGACCGAAACAGGGATGTAATAACCCGGCTAGACTCCCAGCCAAAAGCAGTAACAATCGCGCTGTTGCTTGTGCAAACGAGACCAAAACTGTTTTAAATCTTCAACCAGATTACTTCAAAGTTCCTTTTTTTTGATAACGCCAAATTCAGCAAGTTCGCAACATTTGCTTTCGACTACCCCCAAAACTACCCCTCCCGCAATGGGTAGGAACAACAAGGTTTATCGGCTCTTCTTCTTAGACACAGAGATCCTGAATGGCCGCTACAGGCGTTTTAGGATGGCCTTGGATAACGATAAAGCTCGCACTTTCCAATAAGTCACCCCAACCCCTTGCCGCCCTCAAACGACCGACGTTATACAGGCGAAAGACCCGCTTACATCATCCCTGGAGGGATCGAACGATGACCGATGCGCCCCTGCCCGGACCAGCAAGCCACTCTTATTTCTCGCAACGGCTGCGGCTGCATTACGTGGATTGGGGCAACCCGGGAGCTCCTCCCCTGCTACTGTTGCATGGCGGAAGGGATCATTGTCGCAACTGGGACTGGGTCGCTCAGGCATTGCGCCAAGATTACCATATCATCGCGCCCGATTTGCGAGGACATGGCGACTCACAATGGATGATCGGGGGCAGCTATTCGATTTCCGAATACGTCTACGACATCGCACAACTGCTACATCAGACCAAGTTGACACCAGTTTCCATAATCGGCCACTCGCTAGGCGGAGCAATCAGCCTGCGCTACGCTGGCTCGTTTCCGGAAAACGTCGTGAAGCTGGTTGCAATCGAGGGACTCGGCTGGCCACCGGACGTTGTGGCCAAACGCGCGGGGCGATCACCCCAGCAGAGACTGACCAAATGGATCGACGGGCTACGCAAACTGTCAGCGCGAACGCCTCGCAAATACCCGACCCTGGAGGAAGCCTTCCACCGCATGCAGGACGAGAACCCACACCTGACGCCGGAACAGGCGCGCCACCTCACAGTGCACGGTGCCAACCAGAACGAGGACGGCACCTATAGCTGGAAGTTTGACAATTACACTCGGGCCACCCCACCCTTTGGCATGGGGCCCCGCGATGGCGCGGAGTTGTGGTCAAACATCGACTGCCCAACCCTCCTGATGCGAGGCCTCGACAGCTGGGCTAGCGACCCAGTCGAGGATGGCCGCGCTAAACACTTCCAAAACGCGCACTGCGCGAATATCTCGGACGCCGGCCACTGGGTGCATCACGACCAACTCGACGAGTTCCTCAGGGAGGTGAAGGTGTTCTTCGCTGCATGAACAATTTTTCAGATGCACATAAGGGCTCTGCTAAATTTGCTTCACTAGTTCCGAAACTACAAGCCTGTTCCAAGGAGATGAGGTGGCGCTGTTCGAACACGCCACGTAAAAAGCCATATCTGCTCAAATATTTTGCTGAACGATACCTTGCTAATTTAGGACAACGCGTGCCTGTTTCACCAGCGCAAGACTTTAAATGCCCGTCTAGCGAGGCAACCCTGCCCATTTCTACCTGCCCCAGGCAGCAGCCAAAATAGCTTGGGGACCAATCTTAATTTAGTACGGCAATCCGACATAGTTCTCAGCCATCGCTGTCATCGCCGCCGTCGAGCCGGTCAGGTAATCGAGTTCAGCCTGCTGGACCTTGGCGCCAAACCCGCCGTCGTCCGGGAATCGGTGCATTAGCATAGTCATCCACCAGGAAAACCGTTCGGCCTGCCAGATACGCCGCAACGCGCGCGCAGAGTAGCCAGCGAGGCCGCTTTCGTCCCCATTGCGATAGAATAAGATCAGCCCTTCGGACAAATAATGGACATCGGAGGCAGCGAGATTGAGGCCCTTGGCACCAGTCGGCGGAACGATATGTCCAGCGTCTCCCGCCAGGAACAGACGGCCGTAATTCAGTGGCTCGGCCACATAGCTGCGCAGCGGCGCAATCGATTTCTCGATCGAGGGACCCTGTTCGACGGCGTCAGCGACTTGTTTTGGCAACCGAGCACACAGCTCTTCCCAAAACCAACTGTCCGACCAATTCGAGACTTCATCTGTCACCGGCACTTGCACGTAATAGCGGCTCAGGGTCTGAGAGCGCATCGAACAAAGCACAAAGCCCCGTGGATGGTTAGCGTAAATAATCTCCTTATCGACCGGCTTGGTGCGCGACAGGATGCCGAGCCAGCCAAACGGATAGGTCCTCTCGAATTCCCTAAGGCTGCATTCCGGAAAACTCTGCCGGCCAACACCATGATAACCGTCGCAGGCGGCGATGAAATCACAATCGACGCGATGCTCGGCATTATCCTTCTGATAGGTCAGGTAGGGGGCGTCGCCGTCAAGACCGCAAGGCGTCACAGCGGCGGCCTCATCTATGACTTTACCGCCCATTGCGTCGCGGGCGTCGTAGAGATCGCGGGTAACCTCCGTTTGACCATAAATGGTTACCGTCTTGCCACCAGTCAATCCTTCCAAATCGATGCGCTCGAGCCTGTCACCGAAAGCAAGATTGACACCGCTATGCACCTCGCCCTCCCGGTCAAGTCGACTACCGACCTCCGCAGTGTGCAACATTTTGACCAGCCCTTGCTCCAGCACCCCGGCACGAATCCGGCTCAAAACATAGTCACGCGTCTGACGCTCCAGGACCACACTATCAATGCCATTGACGTGGAGGATTTGGCTCAGCAGGAGGCCAGCGGGGCCACCGCCGATGATACCGACCTGCGTCTTCATCGGTTCTGGTCCGTTGAATCATTCCGCTGTGTAGCATCGAAGTTAAATGAAGTCTCAATGTGGGTGACCTCGGGGCCTAAGGTGAACCGGTCGAGTGCTAATTTTTTCAGGTTTTTTATGTCACACACCGCCACGTGAACGTCGAGATCACACCCACCAGTGATAAAGAAGGCGGTGCGGCCTTCACAGATCGTAGTTACGTCCCGCATGGGACTATCTACCGTCTGGCGCTCATGCTTCTCCAAGCCAACGCCCATGACCGCAGGGGAGACTTCCATGTAGGCACCGTCCTCTTTCCAAAGCCGCTTGTTTCAATCATGACAGCTAGACAGCGACAGACCAACCGCGGCGGCGAGAGCCTTGTTAGAAAATCGTGCATTTTCTGTAAATGGTGCAGTACGCTAAAATTTATTTCGTAAATTTCATTCGAGACAAAAACAAACCGTAGTTAAATTCATATACGTTTCAATTTTCTATTCATATTCGTTGGTTTTCTAATTCAGACTGCGAATTTTTCATCAAATCATATGATTTTCTATATTATGCCGAGAGAGGAACCGTCGGTATCGAGCCATTCGATGAAGGCGGTTTCCTAATTATAGTAAAGTGTCTTATCAGGCGACCGTCGCCGGTAAACGAGCTACAATACCGAGGCGATCGGTGTCGCCGCGTCACAACCTTGCTTCATCGAATCAGCGGTGGGATCCTCGTTATCCACGCCGGGATTATTTGGCGCGGAACCGCGCACATCCGTAAAATAGATCGAACGCATCAGTCAATCGGCGTGCACCTGTTGGCGCAGAATGTCATTCGGCGAGGTAGGTATGTCTAGCGCAGCCATTAGTGCAGCGATGATCCCTGTCTTAACAAGACCTTCTTCCCGCTGCCCCGGCGCCACGACTGGCCAGGTCGAGACCTATCACAACAAGAGACAACACCGACAGCAAGCAAAGAACACTGCCTGACCGGATGTAACCTGAATCGCCGTTTACGCCACCTCGAGACAGCGCTAAGTTGTTAGTTACCCGCGCATCTATAGCCCGCGCGAGGACGAGTTGTGCCGCAACGAGTGCGAATGAACGAGTGATGCAGACTGTCGAGCTAGAACAGGTGCTTAAACGCGCTTTCCAGCATCACAGCAAAGGTCAGTGGCAACAGGCAGAAAGCTTGTACCGCACGATACTGAAATCAGACCCCCGTCAGCCGCAAACACTGCATCTATTAGGCTTACTCTGCTTTCAATCTGACAAGCGGAAGGCAGCTGCAAAGCTTCTGTCGCAAGCGGTCGCGATCAAACCCGATAACGCTGAAGCCCAATTCCATCTCGCTGTCACCCTGCAGGCCCTGGGTCGGCTAGAGGACGCGGTTGCCCCTTATCGTCACGCGATCGCGCTGGAGCCGGAGAACGCTGAAGCGCACAACAACCTCGGCTCAGTACAGGAAGATCTCGGCCGTAGTAAAGAGGCTGTCGACAGCTACCGCCACGCAATTGCTATAAATCCCTCCTATGCCGGCGCGCAGATGAATCTTGGGGCAATCTATCGCAAACACGGCCGACCGGAGGAAGCCGCCAAGCTGTACCGCGAAGCGCTTGCGCATCAACCGCATTCCGCCGAGCTTCACTACAATCTTGGTCTCGCGCTCACTGATCTAGCAGACCCAGCTGCTGCGGCCGCCAGCTTCCATGATGCGACCGTACACAAGGTCGACTATGCCGCCGCGCATGAAAAGCTTGGCGATGCGCTGCGGGAGCAGGCGCGCTTCGACGAAGCGCTCGACAGTTACCAAACCGCGCTAAACCATGATCCGTTGCGCATCGGGGCCCATGTTAACCAAGCGGTAACTTTGCACGAGCTAGGGCACTATGACACGGCGGCCAAATTGTGCTTGCGTGCCCTCGAGATAGATCCCCAGTCAAAATCAGCGCAACATAACCTGGCCCATTGCTATTGGAAACTTGAGCGCTTCAAGGAAGCCCTTCTTCTATTCAAGGGTCTGGACACACCAATCGCCGAAGCGCGCGCGTTGGAATGCCTGTTCGCGATGCAGTCGGAAGACACATTCTATAGGGTACAGGAACAACCGGCACCAAGCTGGGGCGCAAATTTACGTATCGCGGCAATCAACGCCTTTGCCGCCGATCAGTGGAACCGCCTCAACCCACACCCCTTCTGCAAACGGCCCTTAGACTTCATACGTACCTATGACCTCCTCGAAGGCAAAACGGACCGATTTCAGTTCATAGAAGAGCTAATTGCGATACTGAACCGGCAGACCGCAGTCTGGGAGCCGTTCGGCAAATCAACCGTCGCTGGATTTCAGACACCGGCGGTCCTGTTCGAAAGACCAGAAGGGCCCCTAGCAGAGCTGCATAGTCTTTTGGAAACTCACATCACGCGATACCGGACCGAACAGTTCGACGAAACCTGTAACTATATCGACCGGTTCCCAACTCGATACACACTGAATGGATGGTACGGCAAACTGGTGAAGGGCGGACACCGGCTGCCACACATTCATCCCAGCGGCTGGTTGAGCGGTGTCTTCTACATACAGTGCCCGCAGGGCTCCAACATCGACGAAGGCGCCATCGAGTTCTCGCTCCATGGATACGGGTATCCCGTTCTAAATGACGCCTACCCTCGCCATCAGCATCGCCCGAGGAGTGGCGATCTGGTACTGTTCCCTTCCTCGCTGTTCCACAGCACAGTTCCGATCGAGACGGAGAAAGAAAGGCTGGTCGTGGCCTTCGATCTCGTGCCACTCAACGACTAAAGTTTGTTTATTCCGGATTGAGTTGGCACTGAGGCCGCGCGAACAACCGGTCCAAATAGGCGCGTAAATTTGCCAGTCCATCAAGATTGCCGGTCCGGCGGCCCCAGTTGACCGTCCAGCCGACGATTATATCGGTGACGGTAAAGCGGTTTTCGACGAGGTAATCCTTACCGGCCATGGCGTCGTTTAGTACAGAAGCCGATCTACGAAACATCATGTTGTTCTGCTCAAACCCGGCAGTGACCCGCTCCTGCGGCGACAGGACGTAAGAGTTAATACCGGTGTTCCAAAGCCAGGCCTCCATTTCCGTTAAAGTAAAGGCAACCCATTGGTCATGCTGCGCCCGGCCCCAGCTACCGACTTTAGCGATTAGATTGGCATCCAGCGCTTGATCCGCGAGATATGAACAGATCGCCGCCGATTCGAACAATGACCGCCCATCGATCACCGCGGCCGGAAGCTTGGCGAGCGGATGCACCTTGCGCAGTCTATCGCTACCAATCAAATCGCTGCCGCCAACGGTTTCATATGCGATATTGCATTCGAGCGCGGTCCAGCGCACACGGGCGGACCGGTTATTACCGTGTTCGTATAGGGTGACGTCCATGGCTTTCCACCTTTATTCTCTACCAAATTCAATCGTGATCAGCGTCACAATAATTATGTATTGTTACATATATTATGTTATTTACTTAACTTTAATTCTAATAAACAGATTTAAATAAATCTATATTATATAATATTTTATTAATTATAATTTACTTATTTTTTTACTTCATCAATATATAAATCTTTCATCTGATATAGATTTTCGGCTAACGGATAAGTTTAATCTAGTCTAAGATCTTCTTTCCACATGAAAACATACGAGCACGCCACCCATGTTCACCGTCTATCCGACCGGTACAACCATCTACAAGCCTGAGAAATGCTACAACGGTTACACGCTCTTCCCCTCCATGAAGGAGGGCGTAGGCGCCATCCTGATCGATATGAACGGTAATTCGGTTCGCACCTGGCCTAAATTCAACAGCTTTATGATTGACCTGCTGCCGGGCGGAACGGTCCTAGGCGGCCAGACCGGGCGGATCGGCAAAGCCTACGACCACAATTGGGGCGCTGACGACGTCATACAGGAAGCTTGGGACGGCACAGTCGAGTGGCAATTCAATAAGGCCGATGAGATTGACCTCGGCGACGGACGGGCCTGGTCGTCGCGCCAAAACCACGACATCGTCCGGGAGGGCTGTCCGGTTGGCTATTATGTGCCCGGCATGACGCCCAAAGCGAAAGGCGGCCGCACCCTGATGCTGAGCTACCGCAGTGGCTACTATCCAGAGGTGACCCGGGATTACTTGCCGCGCGCGACGCGCATGATAGAGGTTTCTTGGGACGGTAAGATCACCTGGGACTGGATGCCAGCAGAGCAGTTCGAACAGTTTGGGCACAGCGAGGCAGCCAAAAACGCGATCATGCGGCGCTGCCGAAACCAACACGCAGTGTTCCAGAACACCTGCTCCTATGTCGGCCCTAACCCTTGGTTCGACGCAGGTGACAAGCGGTTTGACCCGGATAACATTATCACCGACGACCGCGGTACTATGCTCTATATCATCTCGAAAAAGACCGGCGAGATCGTTTGGAAGGTCGGGCCCGACTGGTCGATGGACCCGAAGCTGCAAGCGCTCGGCACCATCATAGCGCCACACCACGCGCACATTATTCCCAAGGGCCTACCGGGCGCAGGCAATGTTCTGGTGTTCGATAATGGCGGAGCGGGCGGCTTCGGAGAGCCCAACCCCGGTGCGCCGGACGGCACCTGGAACGCGCTAAGGGACTCATCGCGCGTGCTAGAGATCAATCCAGTCACACTAGAGCTCGTCTGGGAATGCAACGCCCTAACCCAAGGTTACCCCTGCTTTGGCGAGGATATGAGCCGCTTTTACAGCCGTTACAAGAGCGCCGCCCAACGCTTGCCAAACGGCAATACTCTAATCACGGAAAGCTATTGCGGGCGCATGTTTGAGGTTACGCCTGACAGCGAAATCGTCTGGGAATTCATTAACCCACACAATTTGGCAGAACGTGACGGGCTCTTCTTCAGCGACATCTTTCGCGGCTATCGCTATCCCTATGATTGGGTACCGCAACTCGATCAGCCGAATGAGCGCGCCGTCGTACCCCCTACACCTGGCGATTTCCGTGTCGCTCCGGTTGGGGGGTAGAAATTCGACCGGATTAGATAGTCGGGCGACACCACTGCCAAACACAATCGAGGCGTCAAATATATATCGACGCGGGTATCTATGCTGGTAGCCGGATGTTGACCTATACCTCGCTGCCACTGGTGGAAATTCCCGTTCCGACAAATTTCCCTGCGCCTGGTGGACGCACAACCAGGCACCGGTCTACGATAAAATCTACTGTAATTAACCCCAACATATTGTTTTGAAGGGAGTAACGGATGAGCAAGGGTCCCTCCGCATTCGGGTTTGTCGGGTGCCCACTGCGCAGTCCCGCTGATCAGGGCGGCGCAGCACACAGCCATGGAGCGCGACGCGAGGTCGTAGTTAACGGCACACGAGTGCGCACCGTCGATATCCACGCACATTGCGCAGTACCGGCCGCAATGGCGGTTCTGGGCATGGAAGTTGGCAACGGCGCTTTGCTGATGGAGGATCTTGAAACGCGGCTAACGGCGATGGATGCGCAAGGGCTAGACATGGCAGCGCTTAGCATCAATCCCTATTGGTATGGGGCAGGGCGGGATGCAGCAGCGGAACTGATCCGTATCCAGAACGAAAAGCTATTCGAGATACGCGAGACGACGCCGGACCGCTTCACCGCTTTCGCCACCATCGCCCTTCAACATCCGGAACTGGCGGCGGAGCAGATCGACTACGCGGTTAAGGCGCAAGGTTTTCGCGGCGTCAGTGTTGGAGGCAGCGTCGAGGGGTTGGAACTCTCCGATCCAAAATTCAATCCGGTCTGGGCTAAATGCGAAGAGTACAATCTGTTAGTCTTCCTGCACCCGACCGGTACTAATGAGCTTGAGCCGAGCGGGCGTCTCAGCGGCAGCGGACTACTTACCAATACGATCGGCAACCCGTTGGAGACTACTATAGCATTGTCGCACCTAATCTTTGAGGGCACGCTCGACCGATATCCGGGACTGAAAATTTGCGCCGCGCATGGCGGAGGCTATCTGGGTTCCTACGCCAACAGATCCGACGCGGTCTGCCGAACTTTCCCCAACCGGGTCGGCCCACTGCCGAAAAAAAAACCAACCGCCTATCTCAGTGATGGGCAGCTCTATTTCGATACGATTGTCTTCACCCCGGAAGCGCTTCGCCATCTGGTCGCCGAAACCGGGCCGGACCGCATAATGATTGGTACCGACTATCCCTTTCCCTGGACCAATACAGAGGTTGAGCTTGTGATGGATACACCGGGTCTAAGTGATGACGACCGCATCGCTATCCTCGGCGGCACAGCAGCGAAGCTTTTGGGGCTAGACGACTAGAGAAGGCCAGAAAAGTGCCTAATATGCCTGCCGCTTCACCACCCCATTCAGGCACGTTTGATGGCCACCTTCAGCCAACCGCCGCCCCAAACCGATTCCCATCAGCGATCTAACAACGCTCAATACAAAGACCCGTTGCATCGCGGCATTCAGGGCTCGCTCGAAGGTTCCTTCGTTGCTGTTCATAACAGTTTCTTCGAGTTCGCGGTCGATTAGCAAAAAATTTACCTATCAAACCTGGTTCGATGCCGACCTTGAATAATTTGCGGCAGGTTTCTGTCATAAAATCCTTCTAGCAACTTTGCTATTGCCCCAGGTTAGCAACCCTATTGACCAGTCCATTCCCCAATGAAGCCAATAACCATTTCCACATCTTCACCCAACGGTCCGCATTATGCGCGTGAAAAAGTGGCCGGTCATCGTGACGCCAGGCTCAGAATTAATGCAATTAGCCACAAAGCAGAAAGGCACCTGCGGGAGACTGCCCAGGTCGGCTGCCACCCACCGTAAGCACGGTGACTATCTTTTGTCTGTCGGATAACCTTTGTAAAATAACGTTTTTATATTAAGGAAAGTTTGAGATCGAACAGTTGATCGTAAGATGTGATCGAAATTACGGACCCAACAACAACCCGATAGCGGTCAAGTCTGCTTCGAAGGCACCCAGATATCCTGCTCGACCCTCTGCTTGACGTCACGGGGAGGCGTTGTCCAGCCGATTAACTCGTAGATGCCAACGACGGTTTGACCATCCGGCCTCTCAATTTCTACATGCAAAACTTCACCGTCATTCTCTATATCGCAAATACGGCCACGCATAATGTCTTCCCTAACCTCAATTTATTTTCGTTACATGTTGAGAGTACGATGGGCGGCTAGCGGCGGATCAATGAGAAACCCGNAAAGACTATGTCAGCATCAAAGCNGCCCCTGCACCTGCAAAAGGCGCTCGCCATTCTTGAAGACGAATCCATCCAACCNGCCTGAGCGGGANGCGGCTCAGCCACCGCCGATTTACGGCGAAAAATTCGCTTTAGCTCTCCTACGCTGATTGGTCCGGGCATCCGCGCCGACCATGAACCATTAGGAAACCCGTTCTGGCACGCTTCACTAGTTTCTATTGATGTTACTACTACGGCGGAGAATACCCGACTACCATAAGGAAATATTAGCGTCCTTTTTGAAGGAGGTTGTAAATCCTATCCGCGAAGACGCCACTTGCCTAAACCAACGCAAGTAGCAAGGCTCCGACTAAGAACCCCGCCACGAACAGGGTATAGCTCTCCATCCATGGCACCGCTCTGGCACTTACCGGTCAAATGGGTACTCTTATGGACTGAATTCGTATATCCCGTTGAACGGAGGAAACGTCATGACTCAAGCCCGTCGCACCCATCTCATCACGGGCGGTTTCCCGTCCGGTTCCCCGGCAGGGCACGACATGAACTTCGCCCGATTGCGACTACTCGAGAAACTCGGTAGCGAGAATGGCCATGAGATCACCGTCGCTAACGATTTTCAGGATGTCGAACGATGGCTGCCAAAGACTGACTTTCTGATCACCTATGTCGCCGGACCGTTCCCAAGCGGCGATGGAAACAAAGCGCTACAGAATTGGCTGTCGGACGGGGGTAAGTGGTTCGCCTTGCATGGCACCTCCGGCGGAAAGGCAATCAAGGCCACGCGAGACGAGGTTGCCGTAAAGCAAATGGTCAAGATGGACCATCACGACACGCTCGGCTGCTTCTTCCTCAATCATCCGCCAATCTCACAGTTTCAGGTCGCCGTCAAGGACGTACACCCGGTGACGAGAGGTTTGCCAGATAGCTTCACGGTTCAGGACGAGCTTTATATGATCGAACTGCAGGACCCCGATGAAACGACACCCTTGTTCACCACCAAGCTGGAAAAGGACCCCTCACCACTTGGGTTCGGCTTCGTCTATGACAAAGATACCTCACTGCTAGATGACGGCGAAACACGCGTGCTTGGCTACACTCGGACAGTCGGCAAAGGCGAGGTCGTCTATGTCGGCCTTGGCCACTGTCATATTGGCCGTGACGGTAGCTTGTCACCAGTCGACACTACCATCGACCCGAACGGCAAGATGCCGGCTGAATTTCACAGCGTTTGGCACTCAGACGCATTCAATCGATTGCTAGAAAACGGGATCGCGTGGGGTATCGGTCGCGCTTAATTCCCAGTTGCCACCAATCGGTGAGCGTGCCTGAACAACGCTTTAAAATTCAGACAAACGGGCACGGTCTCCGATAGCGATCTAATCGTGAAATCCGATTACAAACTACTTGCAAGGAGCCTAACGCTGGTCGCCATTTCCGATGGCGCATAACCTAGCAACGAAACTCCATATATCATGAATATTTTAATGCCCTTTCTGGATTAATCCAAGGCATCCACGCTGGAAACGCACCAGACCTCAACAACTTTCCCCGCCGTTCCCGCGACCAACGGTAAGCCGATGCCCGGACGCCGACAACCAACGCCTGGAGCGAACGCTGTCCTATTCCGCCGCTGCTGCCGCCGGTTCGCCGAAGACACCTTCCGACTTCAGTTCCGCCACCGCCGCGTCGTTGAGGCCGAGCCACTCGCTCACCACCTCTTCAGTATGCTGGCCCAGCATCGGTGACGATTCAAGACGCGCTGCCGCTCCGTCGACACGCACCGGCCAGGTCGGCATTTTGAAATCGCGGTGCACCGGATGGGTCATGGTCTGCATGACACCGCGATGCTCGAAGGTCTCGTCGTTCTGCAGTTCCATCGTGTCCATTACTGCGCCAGCAGGGATCCCCGCCTCGCCTACCAGACGCATGGCGTCGAGCTTGGTCTGGGAGCGCGTCCAGGTGGCAATGATCTCGTCCACCTCAGCCTCGTGCGCGACGCGGTCGTTCGGCGTTCCGTAACGATCGTCACCAATCAAATCCTCCCGCCCAACTAGTTTCAGCAATCGATCCCAATGGTCAGGGTTGGCACGACTCGTCATGATATAAACGTAGTCATTCTGCCCTCCGGGCGCGCAGGGATAGAGCCCCATGGGAGCATTAACGACGCCGGGTATCTTGCTGCCGCCGCGCTCCGCCGCTTTGCCGGTCAAGCCCTGCGTTGAGAATGGAATACGCATGTAATGCATGATCGCATCCTGCATGGCGACTTGCAGCCGGTGACCCTCACCGGTCTCACGACGCTTGAACAGCGCACCCAAGACGGTAATCGCCATGACCATGCCAGTACCAGTGTCACCGATGGAAATTCCTGGTCGGGTCGGCGGGCCGTCTGCATCGCCTGTGACACTGAATGTGCCGCCGCAGGCCTGCGCGATCATGTCGAAGGATAGGTTCTTCTCAAACGGGCTACCTTCGCCGAAGCCCTTGACCTGGGCATAGATGATGCCCGGGTTAATCTTCTTCATCTCGTCGTAACCAAGGCCAAGGCGTTCGATCGCGCCCGGCGCGAAATTCTCGATCATGACGTCGGCTTCGCGGATTAGGTCCTTGACCAGGTCAAGCCCCTTCTCCGACTTCAGATTAACAGCCGCTGACTTCTTGTTAGCATTGAGGATATGGAAGTAATACGGATCATTATCCGGCTGACCCGGGCGAAGCCTGCGCCCGGGGTCGCCTCGGTTCGGATTTTCGATCTTCACCACCTCAGCGCCAAGCCAGGCGAGTGCCTCAGTGCAAGTGGGACCAGCTTCGAACTGCGTGAAGTCGACGACTTTGATGCCTTTCAAAAATCCGAAGTCGGCAATGTTCGCGGACATATGTACGTCTCCTCAAACTAATCGTATCGGGCTACTCCAAGAGTGACACAGACGGCCCTCCGACGCCAACTGCTATCAAAATCACGACACCGCTTGCTATAGTTTCTATAAACTGGCTACTGAAAGGGTGCTTCCATGCACGACTTTGTCATCCGCAATGCACGCATCGCAAACGGTCTCGGCGACCCGCTGATAGACGGCGACCTAGGGGTCAAGGACGGCCGCGTCGCACAAGTCGGAACTATCTCCGAAGACGCTGTGGAAACGCTGGACGCGGCAGGGGCAGTGTTGGCACCCGGGGTCATCGATCTACACACCCATTACGACGCGCAGCTCACCTGGGACGCGACTGCGTCGCCCGCCGGCGCGTTGGGAGTAACGACCGTAGTACTCGGTAATTGCGGTTTCGGCATCGCGCCAGCGCCAGCTGACAAGCGCAAAATGATCTTGGCCAACCTGGCCGAGGTGGAGGGCATGGCCCTAGCGTCGCTGGAGGCAGGAGTAGATTGGGGTTTCGAGAGTTTCAGCGAATATCTCGACCTGCTGAAGACCAAGGGCGTCTATCCGAACGTCGCCGTCCTTGCCTCGCACACGGTCATGCGTACCGCGGTCATGGGGGCGGAGGGCTCCAAGCGGCCCTCAACTGACGAAGAGCTAGCGCAGATGATCGATCTGTTCCGCGAGGCGATGCAAGCTGGGGCTGTAGGACTAGCCTCCTCTTCAAACGAAAATCATCGCGGCGCCGGCGGTATCCCGATTGCCTCGCGGCTTGCTAACGACGAAGAGTTTCACGCGCTGGCTGCGGTGATGCGCGAATTCGACCACGGTGTCTTCATGGCAACCTGCGGCGAACATCACGGCATCCCCTTCATGGAAGAAATGAGCCGCATCAGTGAGCGGCCCAGCTTTTACGCACCGCTATTCTATTACTCCCACCAACCGGAGCGGGGCACGGGCATTGTGACGGCGGCGGCGAACGCCCGCGCGCGCGGTGTACCGATCTACGCCCAGGGCTCTTGTCAGCCACTGAGCCTCGCCTTCACCCTTGACAAGGCCTACATCCTGAAAGCAATGGAGCCCTGGCCCTCAACGGAGGAGCATGCCGAGCTTTACCGCATCTTCAAAGACCCGGCCTTCCGCGACGCCTTTCGAGAGACATTGAAGACGCCGGATAGCCAGCACATCTTCAAGGGACGCTGGGATTGGGTCTCAGTCACCGTCGCGGGTCTGACTAAGAACCGGGACCTGGAAGGTCGAACCATCGCCGACATCGCGGCCGAACAAAGCGCCGACCCGTTCGATGTATTCCTGGATATCAGCCTCGAAGAGGGTCTCCGTACCAAATTCACCTTCTTCATCCTCAACATGGAGGAAGACGGCGTCGCCGAGTTGCTAGTCAATGATGGCACCCTAGTCAGCTTGTCCGATGCTGGGGCTCACAATGCATTGCTGTGCGATGCCGGTTACGCGATGTATTTCCTCGGCCACTGGGTACGCGAGCGCGGCCTATTCGATCTGCCTACTGCAATCCGCAAGCTCACCAGCGACCCGGCCGACGCTTATGGCATCATCGATCGCGGTCGGCTGACGGAAGGCGCCTGGGCAGACATGATTATGTTCGATCCGGACACGATCTCGATTACCAATATGGAAAGCCATTTCGACCTCCCCGGCAACGGTGAGCGGCTGCTGCGCCGTGCTCCTGGCTTGCTAGGCACCTGGGTCAATGGTGTGCAAGTTTTCGACGGGCACGACTACCTATCAGTGGCAGCTCCGGGCCACGTACTTACCGAGTTCGCCTCCGGCCTACCGCGGCTGGGTATGGATCAAAGTGAAGCCGCCGCCGCTGAGTAGCACAATGGGCCTTTCGCCGGAGACGCACGCCGAAGGGCTGGCAGCCTATCGCGACGTGGGCCGACATAGGGCGGCAGAAATAGGCAATAGTGGGCCTTTGCGCCTTACCGACGCGGGCCGGCTACATCCGGATATTCTCGCTACCTACCGAAAGCACGGTTATTACATTTTTTCTAACCTGCTGGGCGATCAGGAAATCACAGAACTGCGGGATGACGTTGCGGAGATGCTCGCCCGTGCGCCCGTCCGCGAAGGTAGCGAGACCGACGCTCTGGGTCGGCCCGCACTCGGCATAAACTATGCCCGTTCCCCTTACATCTTCGCGAAACCCTTATCAGACCCCTGGGGAGGGACGGAGATCTTTGGCGGTCGACATCAAGTGCAAATGGAACAGCCCATCGCGGACGCGGACGCGCCGGACGAGATCATCTTCACAATGATCGCGATGTGCCAAGCTTTACCCGCCGGTCTGCGGCTGTACGGCCACCCAGACCTTCTGGCCGTAGCGGCCTCCATTAATGGCGAAGATTTTGTACCTTTCAACGATTCGATCTTCGTCAAAGAGCCGGGCCTCGGCGGCGCTGTAGCCTGGCACCAGGACGGCGTCACCCATTGGGATTCGCCCAACTGGGACCCAGAAATCCACGGTTTTAATTTTCAGGCGCAGCTTTACGACGCAACCCTAGGAAACTGCCTGTGGGTCCTGCCAGGTTCACACAAGGTAGGCAAGGTCGACATCAAGACGCTGCTGCACCAGAACGGGGGCAGCGAGCAACTCTCGGGTGCTGTGCCACTGGAATGCGATACAGGCGACGTGCTGATTATCAACCGACAGATCCTGCACGGCTCCTTTGCCAACACCTCGCCGGACCGGCGCATCTCTCTGACCTTCGGTTTCCACCGCCGCTCCTCGGTGCTTGGGGTCAAAATGGCCAGCGGCCTTTCACAAAAGCGGCCAGGACAGCTATGTAACGCCCAGCGTATATTCGACCGGTCGGCCGTCATCCAACTCGCGATTGACGCGCGTCATAAGCACTGGCCCAACTCCCCGCGCTTTGCCTACGCGCCATTCGACGGTTTAGAGGACGACTTTCGCATCAACAGCGACACGATTAAACGTTTTCTAAAGGACTACTACCTCAAGGATCTGGCGATTTAACGGCTATTCCGCCGGCGTATTGTCCGCCAAAAAACCACGAATGTGGCGCACCGCCAGTTCAATTTTGCGATCGTTCTCCTTCCAGGGGTAGAGACTGACCTGCGAATTCGGCGCCAGCAAAGCGGTTTCCATCGCCGTCAAGTAAGGGTGCGCGGGAATGTCGTCCGGCAGCACCAGAACCGGTGTCTGGCAGTTACGAACGAAATCGCGGTCAACGGTGAACACGAAGTCCGCCCGTTTTGTGTACATGTTGTTCAGGAACTCGGAAATCATTTCCATCGTGTATTCCGGGCGTCTCTTGACGAAGTCGGGTGCCCAGCCAGTTATGTTATTCTGGAAGAAAATGTCCGGGTGGCTGGAAATATAGCCGCTGGGATGGACTAAGGTAGCCGCCACGACCCGGTCGCCTGCACGCTTCAACAGGTTCCAGATCATGGGGCCACCGATACAGAACCCCATCACCATGAACCGATCGATACCCAGATGGTCCATCAAGTCGAGTTGGTCGTCTGTGAAACCATCCCAGGTTCGTTCTATCTCCAGTGGGCCCTCACCCTCGCCCCCATTGGCGTTACGCAGATCCAGCGCAATGACGCGATAGCTATCGCTGAACGCCTCCAATGGGTTGAAGGCGTGGTTGGCGAGACCAGCGATGGTCGCGTTCAGACCGCCGCCGGGGATGACAAGCAGCGGGAAACCGGCACCTGACTCCTCGTAATGGATCTTGACGGATCCGTTCTCGTATATCGGCATAGTCCGACCTCCCTAATGAACACTGTATTTATTCGCTTTCGCACGTGCCGCGGTGGCGGCTTCCGAGTTGCCGGTCGCATCAAGTGCCTCAGCATATTTCTGCCAGCTACCGAAGCCGTACGGTCTCAATTCGACGCGCGCCGCTAGCAGTGCCCGGGCCAGTTCCATCTCACCACCACGTAGGGCCGACTCAATCATTGCTTGGACATAGACGTCGCGCTGCGCGTGGCTAGCACCATCGCGAATGAATTCGTCGCGACAGTCTGATAGGATACGCCGCGCCGAGCCGTAATCCTTACGGGCGTATGCGAGGATTGCCTCGCACACCGGAATAGTGACGGCTTCAAGATTCTCCGCCGTATAATCGTCGTGGATGGCGGCATGATCGCGCAATGCTGCCAGGAGGGTCAATGCCGCCTGATCACGGCCAGCCATAGCCAGCGCCATCATGTCGTGCGTCGTGGTAAAACCGAGTCCCATATCACCAATCCGTGTTTCGCAGGTTGCGGCCAGCTTCTCCCAGCGATCTCCAACATCAACCCCGAGAAAATCCAGCCGCCAGAGCAGTGCTGAAGCATTTTGGATCTCTATATAGAAGTCCGATCCCTCTGTGCGAACTGCGAGATCGTATAGCTTGAAAACACGCGCGAACTCCCCCCGCTCAATATGGTAAAGCGCCAGATGCCACCATAGATGACTCTTAAACGGGTTGCGGTCAGCCCAGTCCGACCCAGACTCGGTTAGCCAGTCGATACCATCCTGCAGCCGCCCCTGCATCTCCAGCACATGGGCGACCGAATGGACCGCCCAAAGATCGTTCCGGTTCAGCTCGACTGCGCGCTTACCCAGTTCTTCCGCCCGGCCGTATTCGCCGGACTCTTCCAGACCGAAGGAATACATGCCTAGCATGAATCCATAGCCGGGCAATGACTCGTCCCAGTCGCGGACCACTCGGGCAACCCCGTCTCGCATCTCGAAACTGCGACCGCTCCAGAAAAGCGCATGGGTCAGGTGTCGCAGTGCCAGCAAATCGGTGGGGTGCTTGACCAGGATTTCCTCCCAGATATCACAGGCCTTGCGACGACGGCCTTCGGAAATGGCCTTTAAGGCCGCGATATTGGCTTTCTCGCGCCAGGTCGCATTCGCTGCGGCAGCTTCGGCCGCAACAACGCACTCGCTGACCGCACCGCGCATCCGAGTCGACTGAAAACCGGTGAGCAACAATCCTTTCAGGCAGTGTCCCATTGCGAAACCGGGATCAGCGTCCAGCACCTGCTGCATGTGATCCGCCGTGTCCGCTCTATATTCCAAAGAGCGCTGTACCGTCATCTCAAAGGCGGCCGCCGCCGCATTTTCGGTCGTAAGTTCCAAGCCGCGTCCGTCCAGCGCCATTTACATCCCCTAAGTTGCTGATCGATTGAACCGGGGCACCGGGCGTCTGTCAAACTCACGCTAACGTTCAAATCAGCATCACATACAACTATTCTGTCGGGTGAAGGGTATCACCATGTGTCTGGCATCACTCCACTTTACTGCCAAGGACTTAGGCATACTCCTTTCCTGTACTCGGCCACTGGGAAAATATTAGGTGCAGACCAATAATGCCGAGGAGTTTCGACCTCTAGTCGACCAAGCGTTCCAAGCTCGCGCCACCGAATCGCGAATCCTTACGCCTTGTTGGACACATACGGAAACCCTAGGTCAGCCTCTCTGACGCAAAAGGACTTTGACTGCCGCTAATACCCCGCTAGTCCTAACTGGATTATGGCCTTCGACCTATCCTACTAGATTGGCCGGCTGGATTGGGCAGCGAGATCGTCGCTCCACAGCTACCCCCGTGTGCCAACCAGAACTCAAACAAAAATTTCAGGGCTAGGATATAGCGCACCAGTTGCTAGGCCATGGCCACTGGAATCCGCACGTCGACTGATCGGAGTGCCGTCGTCTATTTTCTGAGTCCCAATCCCATCGCTGGCCCAAAGCTGCAACGGCGCGGTGCTTGCGGCAAACTCTTCCTGGCTGCAGGGACTGCGACTCAATTCGATAACGCCGACCACACGATCAAATGGATGCGATCGAAAGTGGGTAGATGTTGATTTTCATCGACGACGCCCAGGAGTAGTGGGCGACCAAACCAGCTTCCACGAAGGTTGGGCCAGTGTCACATATGGCAATGTAGGCGTCGCGATGACCTAACACGCGTTCAGCGTTTCCGAGAGGTGCTAACGCCTGGCTGGACGCTAAAAATGTCTGTTAAAACGATTACGACGCAGATAGGGCAGCATACAGGCGGCACTGTGCCGCAGCGCGTTTTTCGATTGTAATTGTCGCACGTAATTCATCGGGAGCGGCGCTGGAAGCTTATCCTTGCGGCGTTTCTCAGCAATGGAGCAGGCGAGAAAAATCATACCGAACAAAGCGGTCGGAATTATGACCAACATAGCCGTCGAAGAAATGCCAACCGCAATATTGAACAGGGTCAGGATTAGCAGTAGTGGCATGACTTGCATGATCAGGGCGAAAACCACAATCACGATCCAGATGCTGGCTTCGGCAATGGCCACAGCACTGTTACTCATCATCTTACTTCTCGTCAGAGGCGACAAGCCGCTATGGACGCGCATTTTGACACAAAATTGGCCAGAATTGAAGCGTTTAGGCACCTTCCCACTAACATAAGGCCAAGATAAATACGCGTTTCCATGGCCACCCTTTTCGTTATTCTCGAGGATCTATGGCAAAACCGCGCATCGATTGCCATGTTCACCAAAATTTACAGGCGAAATTAAAACCAAATTTGGTTGAACAAATTTGGCTGTAAAAGAGTAATTGCGAAACACGGGCATATTTCTATTTGCTGAGACCGGTGTGGCGCGCGAAGGTGCCAGCTATTGAAATCACTACGGAGCTTCTAATATGAGCCTGCCCCTGGGCAAGACCTACCATTACGGTCTGATGACGCGGTTCCCTAATTTGGCGGCGACACGGGCGATCACGGCAAAGCTCGACGAATTCGAGTTCGATACAGTCTGGGTCGGCGACCATATCGCCTTCACCACGCCGATCCTCGACCCCTTCCTGCAATTGGCGCAGATTGCTGCCTGCAGCGACAGACTGACCGTCGGCACCGGAGTTTATCTGCTGCCGCTGCGCCACCCAACACCGGTAGCAAAACAGACAGCTAGCATGGACCATCTAACCGACGGTCGCTTTATCTTCGGCGTTGGCGTCGGCGGTGAGTTCAAGCGCGAGTTCGAGGCCTGCGGCATCCCGCACAACGAACGCGGCGCCCGGTTGGAGGAAGGCGTCGACGTAGTCCGCAAGCTATGGCGCGGCGAGCCGGTTACCCACGAGGGTCGCTTCTTTTCATTTCCAGAAACCCACATGCAGCCGGGCACCCTTACGTCAAAGGGCCCGCCGATCTGGTTCGGTGGCCGTTCCGACAGAGCGCTGGATCGGATCGGGCGGATCGGCGACGGCTGGATCTCCTACGTAGTAACGCCAGACATGTACAAGGCCGGCCTCGAAAAAATCGCGCGCGCCTTTGAGACGGCTAACCGTGACCTTTCTACCTTCGGTACAGGCCATCTGTTATTCGCACAAATCAACAACAGCTACGAAGCGGCCTATAAGCGCGCCGTCGAACTGCTGAGTGTTCGCTACGCGATGGACTTCAGCGCTCCCGCAAAGAAATACGCCGCACTCGGGCGCCCGGAAGATGTGGCCGAATCAATCGCCAAGTTCCACGAGGCCGGCGTACGCCACATCAACCTCGATTTCCTTGGCCCACCGGAGGAACGTGACGAACAGCTCGAATGGTTTGCCAAAGAAGTACGGCCGTTACTTGGCAAAGGATAACCGGCCAGCTACTCAGCAAGAAACCGCGCGCGGCACGGCAAAATAGGTAGGATCCATATAGACCGTCGTGCGCTTGGCGAGGCGCGGGATGCTTTGGTCGAAGGCTTCGCGCCGATGCAGCAGGCGAGCGTTGTCCCACATCAGCACGTCGCCATTACGCCAACTATGGGTGTAGATGTTCGCAGGCTGCACCGCGTGATCGAACAGCGCGTCGAAAAGAGCCGTGCCTTCGTCCTCAGGAAGCCCTTCGATAGCAGCGGTATGGTTCGGCGACAGGTATAGCGAGCGCTGGCCGGTAGCCTGGTTTTCTAAAATCATCTCATGCGTCGCTTCGGGCGTGCGGCGTTCGATCTCTTCAATTTCGGCTGCAGAGGTCGCTTCACGGCGAAAATTCTTATCGACATTGGCCCGCATAAAACCAGACAGCGGGCGCTCCGTGCCGTATTTGCAGACCGACCTCCTACCCTTGACCCGGCGGCGCAGATCGTTGGGCAGGGTATCGTATGCGCGCGCCATGTTGCAGAAGGACGTCTTGCCCGTCTCGCTCGGCATCTCAATGCCGTAGAAGATAGACCCGCTGGCGGGACGCTTTCGAAAAATTTGGTCAGTGTGCCAGACAATCTCGTCATTGCTCAGCCCGCCAACCTTGCGGCCATCGGCAAAATGTAAATTGGAAACAAAGAACAGCTCTGGCACCCGGTCATCGAGCACTTCCTCGCTAGAGCTGACGTCGCGTATCACTTCCAGGTCGAGCGCCCCAAAACGGCGGCTGAAGGCGATCAGTTCCGCTTCCGTCAGGCTTTGCCGCCGGAACAGCACCACTGGATCAAGTTGCCACGCCTCTCGAACGGCATCGAAACAAGCATCGTCCAGTGATGCCAGGTCAACATCGAGAATCTCGGTGCCAAAATTAGTTTGAAGCTGTCGCGTTTTTAACGCCATGTTCCGTTACTTCCTAATATCGCTGTACCTAAATACCATGTAACAGGGCCAATACTGCGCCAGGATTAACCCGAGACGAAAGCAATCCCTGATAAACCCGTCCCTACCGGCGTCCACAAGATCAAACCGAACATAGCCGACGGCTATAATAAGAGCTTACCGACAACAGGCGGGGCCGTTCTAGGAGACGGCACCGACGATCCCCTCATCGATAAAAGCTGCAATCTGAGCGTCGCCGAAGCCAACCTCTATCAGGATTTCCCGTGAATGCTGGCCAAGCGCTGGGGCCGGGCGTGGGCTGTGGGACGGTGTATCACCGAACCGTGCCGCTGGCCGCGCCTGACGCGTACGGCCCAAGCCCGGCTGATCGATTTCAACGACGATGTTATTGGCGATAACCTGCGGATCATCCAGCGCTTCGCGCCGGGTCTTCACTTTCATGCAGGGCACGTCATTCGCCTCCAGCCGCGCGATGATGTTGTCACTTGAAAATCCGGCAATTGCGGCCTCCACTGTCTCCATACGCAACTGCCGGTTGGCAGATCGCTGCGCGCCAGTGGCAAATCGCTCGTCGGCGACAAGATCCGGACGCTCCAGCGCCCTGCAGAGCCCGGCCCACTCCTTGTCCGATACCGTACCAAAAGTCACGTAGCCGTCGGACGTCTCGAAGATCATGTCATGTGGCGTGGCGACTGCTTCCCGCCGATCCTCCGTGACGACAGCAAAGGGCGCCATACCCTCTGGCCAAAGGAACGACATCATTACATCCAGCATAGATACTTCCAGATACTGACCCTTACCCGTGCGGGTCCGGGCCAACAGCGCCGCCGTCACCGCCTGAGCCGCGTATATTGCCGTCGTCTTGTCAGCGACCAAGGTGCGCACCATTTTCGGTCGCCGCGTGATCGGATCGGCTTGGATGTCGGTAAAACCAGTCAGTGCCTGGATCGTCGGATCGTAGACGCGTTTCTTGGCATATGGGCCCTTAGGGCCAACCCCGCTGATCGAGAGAAACACAACCCCGGGATTGCGTGCTGCAACCGCTGTGTAGCCGAAACCCAAACGTTCCATAACGCCGGGCCTGTAGTTCTGAGCAACGACGTCCGCCCGCTCCAAAAGCCGCCACAGGATTGCTCGCCCGTCGGCATGCTTAAGGTCAAGTGCAATTGAACGTTTACCGCGGTTGCAGGCCACAAAACCCGGCGCGAAACCCGGTGACTGAGGGCGCCCTCCGCGCGTGATATCGCCCGAAAGGCCTTCCACCTTGACGACGTCGGCACCCTGGTCAGCCAACGTCGCCATCGCCGCTGGACCAGACACAACGCTGCACAGATCGACGACCTTTATGCCTTCTAGGGCTCCAGTCATGTCGGCGCGTTAGCAAGATGGGCGAGCGCGGTCGATGCTTCGTCATCAATGCGCTCTCGGTAGTTCACAAAGGCTTCAGGCAGACCTAACCCGTAATTCACCGCCCAGTCCAAACAGGTCGTCATCAGGATATCGACGCCGAAAAATTCCTCGCCGAGCAGGTAACGCCTTCCGTCCTCTAGACGCACTGCCGCCGCATTTATCATGCGCTCGAAATAGGCGCGGGCCGCTAAACACGCCTCCGGGGCCGGACTATAGATCTCTGGCAATCCCTCATGTCGCCGCAACACATAGAGAGAGGTCGCATCCAATTCCATGGAGATAAAGGACATCCATTCGAAATATAAAGCGCGTTGTTCGATCGCTTCGGGAATCAGCCGCCGTTCCCGTGTGCTGTAGCGTTCCGCCAGATAGTTCACGATGGCCGGGCTTTCGGTCACCGTAAGGTCGCCATCGACCAGTGTCGGGATCTTACCGCGTGGATTAACAGCGCGATATTCTGGCGTCGCCATCGCCGGCGTGCGCGTCAGGATCGGCCGTATTTCGTAGTCTAGACCGAGAAAAACTAGTGCCCAGTGGGCGCGGAGCGCGCGGCTGGAACCGACGCCCCAGAGGATTCGTTTTGTCATCACCGATGGCTCCATATAGGGGCGGACATTTCGTGAAAGCGTCTTGGCGCCGCCGAAACTATGGCGATTGCAATGCCCGCTTGGCAAGCGGGCAACCTTGCGGCAGTAGGAAGGGGGCTTCAGTCTCAGCCCCGGCCCTTGCGCCCGACGCCGACCGCGATGTTGTCGTAGACGCCGACCCCTTGGACTATCAGGAACTTGAACGGGCCCTCATCCAGACCATGGACATAGTGCGCCACCTTCGGCGGCACCTCGCAGCGTTTACCCGCGCCCAGCACGTACTCGGCACGCGGCGCACGCGTCTCAACCACCATCGGACCTTCCAGGCAGACGAAAGAATCCGTGATCTCACTGTGATAATGCCAGGGTATGCACTGGCCCGCGTCAAGTGTGAGCACTCGAACGCGCATGTCCGCACCTTCCATCAAAGTTTCTCGGTTTCGGATTTTCGCTGCATTGTAAGGGATAGCTTCCATCGCTGTATCCTTCGCTGTAAATCGAGAACGAACCACCACAACTGGTGGCATCGTGTTAGACGTCGTCGCGGACCTGCGCTGCACCTCCGTAAATCAAGCCAATTCAAATGACATAAAGCAAGGTGTCGCGCCACCGCCTTGTGCGCTTGGCTTCGTCATTCTCCATATCCTCGAGATCAGAAGTGCAACGATTACTCTAATGAATTTTTCAATATAGAGCCCAAGCCATCAGAAAGCGGTCGCCGCTATTAAATGCCTGTTTCTAAATTGCTGCATCGCGCTCATTTCCGATGAAGGGTATAGAATTCTATAAGAACATCGCCTTCGAACCGACGGCCGTCACCGTGATATGACCCAATGTCGTGTCCGCCTTAGCGCCGTGCCAGTGCTTCTCCCCGGCCTTGATGTGGACCACGTCGCCGACGGTAATCTCGATTTCCTCTTCCTCGGTCGCCACGATTCCAGCTCCTGACGTAACCACCAAGATCTGGTCGCAATCATGGACGTGCCAGCCCGTGGTCGAACCATTGGTAAAATTGACTACGCTGCAGTTGTAGTTGCCAGACTCGCCAGCCGGGATAATCGTCTGCCGCGACCGGGTCACCGATCCACCGCACCAGCCAGCAATCGGCGTTGCCTCGCCTAAATCCTCATGTGGAATGTCGTCCAAAGTCACCACTTGCATAATTCGTCCCCCCTGTTCTCGTTGAACTGACGATTTCCCAAATTGAACCCAACATCAACCATACAGACGACGATGCTAGCCCAGATAACGACTTCGTCATATTTCATGCCGACTTCTGAAAACTTAATCCATACTACATATGTTTTTGGCGGTCGCTATGGTACGCGCCGTGCACTTTTATGCGTAGCGCGATAGATCAGGAGTCAAAACGAAAATGGAGCTGATTTCAAAACCACACCGATACCTGCTGTTCTTGCGGTTCTTGCTGGCCAATATCGTAGCGCTGGCTCTATTGCTGGCCGCGTGGCTGCAGGGCTGGCTAGACGGTATTTTTGTGCCAGTCACAATGGAGCTATCGCTTGGCATTTTCATCGTGTTTCTGTTCAGCCTTTTCACTTGCGGCAAGCGGATTTGGCAGACGAGCATCGAGTTAAATGACATCCGCAGCGGCGACCCGAAGGAGGGATCGCGCGCCGCGAAATATCTCGCAACAATCTATGGTGGCGGGGCGGACAGCAAAGCACTCGGCGCCTCGGCCTTACAATTAAAGATGGGAACAAACGTTGCGGTGATCCGCCACCTTGCCAATGGGCTGGTTTTCCTGGGCCTGATTGGCACCGTCATTGGTTTCATCATCGCGTTGTCCGGTGTCGATCCGGATTCGGCGACGGAAATCGACAGCGTTGCCGAGATGGTGGCGACGCTGATCAACGGCATGTCGGTCGCGCTTTATACGACCCTGGTCGGCGCCGTCCTCTACGTCTGGCTGATTATCAACCACCGACTTCTGACAAGCGGTGTGGTCAGCCTAATCGGCGCGATCATCGAGCTAGGAGAAGCGCGTGAAAGAGCTTGAAGACTTCGAAGAAGACTCCACTGGGACCGTCTTCCGCGATGTAATTTTACTCGCCCTGATCGGCTTTGTGGCGATGGTCGTCATGCTGCTGCCACATCTACGGAAGTCCGAGGTCGAAGCTGAGGACCACAAGGCGCCCGGCAACGTCATCGTCGAGCTTCATTGGCCAACCAACCAGGCCGTCGATGTGGATTTGTGGGTCATGGGACCCGACTCTACACCAGTCGGATTCTGGAACCTCGGTAACCGGGTCTTCAACCTGCTGCGCGACGATCTAGGCACCGAGGGTGACGCGACGGAAAAGAATTACGAGGTTGCCTACAGCCGAGGCATCCCTTCGGGTGAATATATCGTCAATGTCCACATGTACGGACCGGTTCCACCTGGCATGACTGTCCCTGCTACGGTCGTCGTCAGCGTGCGTAAAGAGCTGGAACAGACCAAACAAATTTTGAAAACCCAGGTCAAGCTCAAGCACCGCCACCAAGAAGAGACCGCTTTCCGCTTCCGCCTCACCAACAAGGGCGAGTTGGTCAAAGATAGTGTTACAACGCTCCGCCGACGTCTAATCACGGAGCCCATGTAATGGAGTTCCTCATCTATTTCTTCGCCAGTACGGTCGCTTTGTTCGCTTTACTCGCCGCAATCGCTATCTGGTCGCCACGTCGCACAGCGATCCGAGTCGTTGCCCTGATCGCCTCCGCTTTGCTGATGCCGCTGGGCTACGTTCAACTAACGGAGCTGTTGAGCCGGCCAAAACCGATCGATTTCGAATGGTTCGAACGCGAGGCATTGAGCGCGGTCGTGCTCGGCGCCAGCTTCGAAGAAGGCGAAGCCATTTATCTATGGTTGCAGCTCGAAAACTCTACGAAACCACGCTATTACACTCTACCCTGGCGTCAGGAGCTAGCCGAACGATTGGAGCAGGCGGTCGACGACGCGACCTCGCGCGGATCAACAGTGACCATTGCGACACCTTTCTCGCCGAAATCACTGGAGGAGCTGGGCAATCTGAATATCGAGATCATCCCTCCTCCCGTGCCTCCAACCAAGGTGCCGCCGTTCGAAGAGCAGGCACCTGAAGTGCCGGACCCGAGAAAACAACGTATATAGCACTAACGTTCTGTCATTGATCGCAACCCACGACCGAAGGTGCATAGAGTGCCGATAACGCCCAAGAAGACCAGCTTCCCAAATACACGCCCTCAAATTGGCGGCAAGCGATGCAAGGTTCAGCCATAGCGGCGCCCAAGCGACTTTGTGAGAAAAAGGGATGAACATTACAAGGTTCGGAGCCTCAGCGACAAAACCTTCGGTCTCGGTTCAGGCCGAATTATCGCGCACCGCGGACCTCGATGTCGGCAATGGCATCAACAACAATATCGCCAATAACTTGCTCATCATGAGCACAGGCACGGTTATCCGGTGCTAGCCTGCAACCCGTGCGGCGTATGCTGCGATGTTACCCCATTGCTACCCAATAGCCCGTTCCGCTGGCCAAAGGGGCGATATTGTTGCCCTACTGCGCTTACATTTATCAGCACCCTGACAAACTGACTCTAACCTGCTGCAAAGACTCAAGATTCGGCCTTTGCTATAGCCCTCCTTAATGCTATTCAGAAATAGTAACGTGAATGAAGGACGCTCCAAATCCAGCGGATTGTCCAAATAATTTGGCCGGTTGCAGCGGGCGCCACCTCCAAGGTCATAGGGATTCGTCAAGGGGGCGGTAGGAGAAAAAATCGCACCTGCGCAGCCGGCCAAAATCCCCTGAACTATTGAAGTTCCGGAGCCGTAAAACGTGAACCTACCTCGGATCATGGGCCATCGGGGTGCCGCCGGTCATGCGCCAGAGAACACCCTCGCGGCATTGAGGATGGCAGCACAGTTGGGTGTCCGGTGGGTTGAGTTCGACGTGCATCTGTCAGCCGACCGAACCCCTATTCTAATACATGACGATACGCTTGACCGCACAACCGATGGCGAGGGTGCGGTCGACGCCCAAACCGCTGACAGGCTTGTCACTCTCGATGCTGGTAGCTGGTTTTCCGATAGTTTTTTTGACGAACCCGTGCCGACTTTGGAACAAGCTATTCAACTGCTCGCGTCGCTAGGGCTCGGCGCCAACGTTGAGATTAAACCTTCGCCAGGCCATGAATTAGAAACCGGTTCAGTGGTCGCCCGCCTGCTACGCGAGCAATGGCCGTCAACGCTCCCACCACCGATTTTATCCAGCTTCAAAACCGAGGCCTTGGCGGCAGCCCGCGACGTTGCACCCCAGTTTGACAGGGCGCTTCTCGTGCACAAACTAACCCGAGCTTGGGGACAACAGATGCGCGATTTTGGTTGCACTGCACTGCATTGCGCCCACCGACGGCTAAGTGCATCCGACGTGGAGCAGGTCCGCCGTGCCGGTTACCAACTGAATGTTTTTACGGTGAACGATCGCAGTTTGGGCGACCGTCTGTTTACTTGGGGCGCCGGAACATTGATCAGCGACTACCCCGACCGGCTTCTGTGACCGCCACCTTGCAAGCACTTTGCTCCCTTGTAGGGCATCTGATAGATCTACGGCGTTCACTTCTCTACGATCGCTAACTATGGGAGACCGCCTCACGATCTCAGTCTATGCGGCGCAAAGTTACTACAGATGAACAAAATTCCGATCGAGTCACTCACGGACTGGCGAGCTGGTACGACCAAACCGGCCGCATATGGCCGATGGCGACATAGTCGGCGAGGCTAGCACCTTCTATTTTTACTGCAAACGCAGGGTGCGCCGAATATCCACGCAATTTCTGCAGGACGCGTCCGCACGAACAGAGGCGAGTCGCACTATCGCATTCTACTTAGCTGCGCCCTCGGTCTGCGCTGGTTTACCCACATAGTTCAAGGCCACGTCGAAGACATTAAAATTACGCAGCGGTGCGGAGGCAGGCAACGCCGGCGTCGCTCGGTTCACGATCAGCGGGACTTTTTGCTCCGTTGGGCCGCCATGGCTTCGTAACGGCTCCGTTAGGCCGGATAGATCATGTTTGTCGGCACTACTGCCCAAGGTCATGTGTCGTTCTCCCGTGATGACCAAGTCGCCGACCCGCTCTGGCGGCAATTCGAAGCGGGTACATGCTTCAGCATTGCTCAACACCTCGCGCACACCGTCGACCGCCGACAACTTTTCGG
The DNA here is from genome assembly GCA_002717185.1 of Rhodospirillaceae bacterium. The sequence continues at coordinate 10,434 of PBDC01000017.1, read as the reverse complement.
TCACCGTCGCCTTTGCGACAATATCGTCCAGATAGATCGTCGCGTAGGACCCCAGCGCGCCATGATGCACAATGTAAGGATCAGTGATCGGCAGAATCACTCGCGCCTTACCAGCGCCAATCCAGTGGTCAATCATGTCCTGCAGATAGACGACATTGACGTTCCCGGTATCCGGGTCATGCTTGGCATTCATGCCATGGTCGGCCGTTAGCGCAACCGTGCAGCCCAACCCGTCAAGTTGCGCCCAGTAACCATCCATCATAGCGTAGAATTCATTCGCGACCGGAGTGCCCGGCGCGTGTTTGTGTTGGATATAGTCCGTCGTCGACAGATACATAATGTCTGGACGATCGCGCTCCATGATCTTTACGCCAGCAGCGAAAATGAACTCCGACAACTCAGCACTGTAAACCGACGGTACGGGCATGCCGACCATCTCAACCACACCATCAATTCCATTTTCCTCGAGCGTCGCTTTGTCCGCCTGTTCCGAGGAGAAGCAGATGCCCTCTAGCTTGTTGCCAAGTTGGCGCCGCAGCTTTTCCTTAGCGGTCACAACCACAACCTTTGCGCCGGCCTCTGCAAATCTGGCAAGCAAGGTATCGCAGCGCATTAATTTTGGGTCGTTCATCATCACTTCTTCGCCCGACGCACGGTCGTAGAAGAAATTTCCCGAAATCCCGTGCACGGAGGGCGGCATCCCGGTCACAATCGATATGTTATTCGGATTGGTGAAACTGGGCACGACGCAGTCAGCGATTCGGTTGGTACCGGAATCTCGAACTTGCGCCAACCAGGGCATGCGGCCGGCGGCGATCGCTTCATCCATGTAGTGCGGTTCAGACCCGTCGATGCAAACCACGACAAGCGGTACCTGTGGCCAGGCGTAGGCCTTACCGTTCACGGTAATCGGATTGCCAACCATGACCGCACTCCCTTCAATTGCGCTTAGGGCAGCCTACGCCAATTGAGCAAGGCCGCAATCCCTAACACCCATCTCGTCCAGCGTTTCGCCCATTGCCACTAGCGCGCCACGGATCACCGTCTCATCGATCCGGCCGATACAGCCAACACGGAAGCTTTCCGCCACGGTTAGCTTGCCCGGATAGATAATGTACCCTTTTTTTGACAGGCGGTCGTAAAATTCCTGAAACACAAAGGCCGTATCGGCTGGCATATGAAACGTGATGATGATCGGCGCCCGCAACCTTTCAGGCAGCAGCGGCACAAACCCCAATTCGCTCATCCCCTTAATCAGGACATCGCAGTTGCGCCTGTAGCGGGCGCCACGGCCTGTCACCCCGCCTTCTGCCGCATGCTCGATCAAAGCCTGATGAAATGCTGCCATCACGTGTGTCGGCGGGGTGAACCGCCATTGCGCATTTCTCTCCATCACCTCCCATTGATTGTGCAAATCGAGGCTGAGCGAATGGGAGTTTTCCTTCGCCAATCCCAACGCATCGGTGCGACAGATGACAAAGCCTATCCCCGGCGCGCCTTCTATGCATTTGTTCGAGGACGCGGCCATCGCCTCGCACGGTAGCGCCGCAACATCGATCTCCAGCGCACCAAAGGCACTCATAGAATCGACCAGCAAACGCCGGTTGTGCTTTGCAACCGTCTCAGCGATTTCACCCAACGGATTGAGGATACCGGACGTGGTCTCGCAATGGATAATCGCAACATGGGTGATCGACGCGTCTTGCTTGAGCAGCGTGTCGACCTCCGCCGCGTCGGGAGGAGTGACCTCCGAGGTCTCATGGGTCACGTATTGACGTCCAAGATAGTCGCAGATCGTCGCTATGCGGTGACCGTAGGCACCATTTATCAGGATCAGTAGCTTGCCGTCGCGCGGTAGAAAGGTCGCCAGCATAGCCTCGACTGCAAACGTCCCGCTGCCTTGCAATGGCACACAGGTAAATGCGTCGTCACCGCCCGCCATCACGACCAACCGTTCTCGGACCTGCTGGTTGATGTCGATGAAAGCCATATCGCGCGAGCCCCAATCGCGCAGCATTGCTTCCTTAGTTTCCTGCGACGTAGTCAGTGGTCCAGGGGTCAGCAAATAGGGTTCCTGATTGCTCATCGTCCACACACCGAAAATTTGTAGATACCGCTATATCAGCCTGAACAGACACCCGCTATAACGGTTTCGATAAAAGACTGAACCGATAGCAGGTCTCCATGGCCAAAGCATTGCCAAAACACGCCCGCGCCGTCATCGTTGGAGGCGGCATCGTCGGGTGCAGTATCGCCTACCACCTAGCCAAGCTCGGCTGGTCCGACACGATGCTACTTGAGCAGGGCCAGATATCTTGCGGCACGACCTGGCACGCGGCTGGCTTGGTGGCGCAGCTCCGCGCGACGCAGAGCCAGACCAATCTGGCGAAATACACCCTGGATCTTTATAGAGACCTTGAGGCGGAAACCGGCCAAGCAACCGGGTTCCGGCAGACCGGCAGCATCTCCCTCGCTCGCACGGCCGCCCGCGAGGAAGAGCTGAAACGCCAGGCCGCCATGGCCACCTCCTTCGGAGTTGAAATTCATCGCATTTCAATGGACGAGGTAACGGAAAAGGCGCCGATGCTGCGGACCAACGATCTGGTCGCGGCCTATTTCATGCCGGGAGACGGTACAACTAACCCAACCGATACATCACAGTCGCTCGCCAAGGGTGCACGGGCGAATGGTGTAACTATTGCGGAAGGCATAAAGGTTCGCCAAGTCCTTACGAAAAACGGCGCCGCGAGCGGCGTCGTCACTGACCACGGCGAAATCACCGCCGACTACGTTGTGTTGTGCGGTGGCATGTGGACCCGCGACCTGGCCGGCCCGCTCGGTGTCGCCGTACCACTGCACGCAGCAGAGCACATGTACATGGTGACGCGCCCCTTAAAGGACGTGATCCGCGGCCAGCCAGTGATCCGCGACATGGACGGCTACATCTACATCAAGGAGGAAGTCGGTGGCCTCCTGATTGGTGGCTTCGAACCGAATGCCAAACCCTGGGGCGGCGACGGCATCCCAGAGGGTTTCGAGTTTGCGCTTTTCGATGAGGACTGGGACCAATTCGATATCTTCCTGCAGAATGGTATCCAGCGTGTGCCAAGCCTGGAGACGGCTGAAGTACGGCAGCTACTTGTCGGACCGGAAAGCTTCACGCCGGACAATCGCTATATCGTAGGCGAAGCACCGACCGTCGATCGGCTCTTCGTAGCCGCAGGCTTTAATTCCATCGGTATCCAGTCGGCTGGCGGGGTCGGTATGGCGCTCGCGGAATGGATCGTCGACGGAGCGCCGAACTACGATCTCAACGATATTGATATAGGGCGCTTCCACCCATATCAGACCAACGGCAACTACTTGCACGACCGCACAACGGAATCCGTTGGCCTGCTGTACGCCATGCACTGGCCGTTTCGCCAACCTGAAACCGCGCGTGGTGCGCGCCGTTCGGCGATCCACGAGCATCTGGTGCTGTCCGGCGCATGCTTCGGCACCGCGTTCGGGTGGGAAAGGCCAAATTGGTTTTCGCCAGGCGAGCCGGCCCCGCAATATCAGTATTCTTGGGGTCGGCAGAACTGGTTCGAGCCCTCGGCTGAAGAACACCGGGCGGCACGCGAAGACGTGGCAATCTTCGACCAGACCTCCTTCGCCAAGTTCCTTGTGGAAGGGCCCGCTTCAGAGACGGTGCTGCAGGAAGTCTGCGCTGGGGACGTCGACGTGCCGCTGGGTCGTGCCGTCTACACACAATGGTTAAACCCGCGGGGCGGTATCGAGGCCGATCTCACTGTTACACGCCTGGCCGAGGACAAATACATCGTAGTGACCGGAGCCGCGAACGCGACTAGAGACTTCGCCTGGCTCAAACGCCATATTGGCGACCGCTTCGCCATTGCTACTGACGTGACCTCAGGCGTCTGCATGCTAGGCCTAATGGGACCGAAGTCGAGAGACCTGTTGAATACGGTCTGCAAAGTCGATCTTTCTAATAACGGATTTCCGTTCCTTACCAGCCAGGAGGTAGAAATCGGCTACGCACGTGTCCGAGCGCAACGCATCACATACGTTGGTGAGTTAGGCTGGGAGCTCTACATGCCGACCGAATTCGCAGCTCATGTATACGAAACTTTGGTCGAGGCAGGCCGTCCCTTGAATCTGCGCCCGGCAGGGTACCATGCGATGGATTCGCTCCGCTGCGAGAAGGGATATCGTCACTGGGGTCACGACATCACCAGCATCGACACACCGGTCGAGGCCGGGCTCGGCTTCGCGGTCAGTTGGGACAAAGAAATCGATTTCATCGGCCGCGCCGCTGTGGAGGCGCAGCGCGGCAAGCCACTGCAGAAGCGGATGGTGTTGTTCAAGCTGCTCGACGCGAAACCTATGATGTATCACGACGAGCCAATCTACCGCGATGACAAACGAGTCGGTGCTATTTCGTCAGCCGCCTACGGTCACACGCTGGGTGCATCGGTCGGCATGGGTTATGTCGAATATTTGGGCGGCGTCGGCAAAGATTATTTGGAATCCGGTTTCTTTGAGATCGACATCGCTGGCCAACGTATCCCCGCGAAAGCCAGCCTCCGCCCCTTCTATGACCCAACCAGCGGGCGCGTGAAAGTGTGAATTTACCCCCTCACCGCACCAGCTTATTTCTTACCTATTTGTCGGCATAGTAAACTGCGCACCCTCCTTGATGCCGCTAGGCCACCGGGCGGAAATTGTCTTCATCTTGGTGAAAAAGTTGATCGACTGCGGGCCATGCATCTGGGTGTCGCCGAACTTGGAGCGCTTCGAGCCGCCGAAATGGTGGAAGGCCATCGGCACCGGGATCGGCACGTTAATGCCGATCATACCAACATCAACCTGGTCGCTAAAGGCGCGCGCCGCATCACCGTCGCGGGTAAAGATCGCCACCCCGTTAGCGTATTCGTGACCGTTCACTATCTCGACCGCATTGTCGAAACTATCGGCCCGCGCGACGGACAGGACCGGACCGAAGATCTCATCCTTGTAGATCGACATGTCCGTCGTGACATTATCGAATAATGTGCCACCGACGAAGAAACCGTTCTCGTAACCCTGAAGAGTAGCGCCGCGGCCGTCGACGACCAGATCGGCACCGGCCTCGACGCCCTGGTCGATATAGTTTTCAACACGTGCCTTGGCCTGCGCGGTCACAAGCGGACCCATATCAGCCGCCGGATCGTTATAAGGTCCAATCTTAAGGGTACGGACCCGCGGCTCAAGCCGCTTAACTAGTTCGTCCGCCGTATCCCGACCAACCGGGACGGCGACGGAAACCGCCATACAGCGCTCTCCAGCTGAACCGTAGCCCGAGCCCATCAGCGCATCGACCGTCTGATCCATATCCGCATCGGGCATCACAATCAGATGGTTCTTCGCACCGCAGAAGGACTGCACCCGCTTGTTTCGCGCGGTGCCCGCCTGATAGACGTATTCGCCGACCAAAGTCGAGCCGACAAAACTGATCGCAGGCACGTCGGGATGCGCAATTAGCGCATCGACGGCTTCCTTGTCACCATTCACTACATTCCAGATACCATCCGGCAGGCCGGCTTCCTTCCAAAGTTCTGCCAGGAATAATGGTGCAGAGGGGTCGCGTTCGGAGGGCTTGTTGATAAAGGCGTTGCCACAAGCGATCGCCATCACGCCCATCCAACACGGGATCATGACCGGGAAGTTAAACGGCGTAATGCCGCCAACAACGCCGACAGCCTCGCGCATCGAATAGGTATCAATGCCGCCGCCAACATTGGTCGACAGCTCGCCTTTCAACAGGTGCGGAATGCCGCAGGCAAATTCGGTCACGTCGAGGCCGCGCTGGATCGAACCCTTGGCATCCTCGATGGTTTTGCCGTGTTCGAGACCGACGATCTCAGCCAGCTTGTCCGTATTCTGCATAACCAGTTCTCGGAACTTGAAGATCACGGCAGCCCGGCGTGGCGCCGCCGTCGCGTCCCACTCCGGTTGCGCTGCGAGACCGGCCCGGACCGCACTGTCGACATCTTCGGCTGAGGCATAAGGGCAAAGCGATACGACTTCGCCCGTAGCCGGGTTGAAAACATCGCCGTTTCGGCCGCTTGTGCCATCCACACGTGCACCGTTGATGAAGTGATAAAGCTGTTCCGCCATCGTTTTTTCCTTGTGAATTAAGTCAGCTGTCCGTTCAGTAGGCGCTGACAACGTTGCGGATGGTTCCGATCATCCGCTCAATATCCTTCTCTTCCGAAACGAAAGGCGGCGAGATCAGAACTGAGTCACCTGTCACCTTGGTGAAAACGCCCGCGTTGTAAAGATCCTTGACCGCTCCGGCGCCGCGCGCGCCCGGCACGCCGTCCAAAACTGCCAGATCAATCGCAGCCAGCATACCTATACCGCGGATATCGGTCACTGCGCCGACATCCTGTAGGGCGAATACCTGATCGAGGAAAAACTTCTCCATTGACGCCGCCTTGTCAAACAGACCTTCCCGCTCGTAAATACCCAGCGCAGCGATACCAGCTGCACAAGCCGCAGGATGCGCAGTGTAGGTATAGCCATGATAGAACTCGATACCCTTCTCTGGCCCAGCCTCGGTGATGGTCTTGTATACCTTGTCGTTAACTGCGACCCCGCCCATTGGGATCGCGCCGTTGGTAAGAGCCTTCGCCATGGTCATGATATCAGGCTCGACACCAAAACGCTGGCTAGCGAAGGCGGTGCCCATGCGGCCGAAACCGGTGATGACCTCATCAAAGATTAGCAGGATACCGTTCGCGTCGCAGATTTCGCGCAGACGCTCCAGATAGCCTTTCGGTGGCACATAGCAGCCAATCGACCCAGCCACTGGCTCGACGATGCAGGCCGCAATTGTATCGCTGCCATGCAAGTCGCAGAAACGCTGCAGATCATCCGCCAACTCAACGCCGTTCTCCGGCTGCCCTTTACTGAACCGGTTCTCCTCCAGCCAGGTATGGCGCAAATGCACGACACCCGGCACACCAAGTCCATACATCTCGCGGTTCCGCACCATGCCGCCAACCGAGAAGCCAGCAAAGTTAACGCCGTGATAGCCGCGCTCGCGCCCGACCAACCGCATGCGCTGCCCGTCGCCTAGGGCGCGATGGTACAGCAACGCAATCTTGAGAGCGGTTTCGACAGCTTCGGAGCCGGAATTGGTAAAGAACACATAGTCCAAGTCGCTCGGTGTAATCCGGCTAATCTGTCGTGCAAGCTCAAAGGCCGCAGGGTGACCGTGGTTGAAAGACGGGATATATGCCAGCTCAAGCATCTGCTCATGCACCGCTTCGGCGATTTCCGGCCGACTTTGTCCGGCTGGCGAACAGAACAGTCCAGACACGGCATCGATCAACTCGTGCCCTTCGTGGCTCGTGTAGTAAAGTCCTTTGCCCTCGACGACGAGCCGCGGGTCGCGTTTGAATTCCTTGTTCGCCGTAAACGGTAGCCAGAAATTTTCCAAATCATTGGTCGGGTAACGCATAGCATGTCTCCGTATTCAGCGGGCAAGCAATGTGCCCCCAAGTTTCTGCCAGTTCCATACCAGATATTGCAAGCAGGCCGCGACTCTAATAAGGCAGGTTAAAATTCTTCGCCCTCGAACCAGTTGCGGCCTTCTCGGTCCTCGATCTCAACAACCCACAGGTCCGGATCGCGGTCAACCTGACGCGCGATATAGGCGTCGGCCTCCGCTTCCGGCGCCAATGTCCCATCAAGCGCGGAGAGCCAGCCTAGTTTACCATCGAGATCGCGCACTTGGGTGAGGACCTTGCAGCCCTCGTCCAAAGTGTTGATCTTGACCAGCACCATGCCACGCTCCCGGTCGCCACGGCGCACCACAAAAGCCGGAATTGTTGCTAAAGCACAATGCCGCAGATGTGCCTGCACCCAATATTCGGTCTTGATCCGGGCCGGCATCCCGTCAACGGGCCCTCGGATGCGCTGCGCGGTATTCTGCCAGCAGATGAGCGTCCTCTACTTCGGTATAGCGCTGCGTCGTCGATAGGGACGCATGTCCCAGCAATTCCTGAATCGAACGAAGGTCACCGCCACCTGCCAACAGATGCGTAGCAAAGGAATGCCGCAAAGCGTGCGGTGTCGCGCTCTCAGACAGACCGAGCCAACCGCGCACGATCCGCATCTGTCGCTGCGCCACCGCAGGGTTCAAAGACCCACCACGAACTCCACGGAACAGGGGCGCATCCGGTCCTAACTGCAGCGGACAAACCTCAATATAAGCATCTATCGCCTGGCGTACCGCGGGAAGGACCGGTACCATGCGTTCTTTCGCACCCTTGCCAATCACGGTCAGTACATCGCTTACCGGCGCATCGGAGCGAGTCATTCCGAGCGCTTCGGAGATACGCAATCCGCAACCATATAGTAGCGTAAACAATGCGATATCGCGTAGGCCAACCCAAGGCTCCTGCGCCAATTCACCGACCTGCTCAACAACGGCGGCAGCGTCTGCGGTTGAGAGCGGCTTCGGCACGAAATGCGGTACTTTCGGTGATCGCACAGCATGAATTGCCTGGTTGGTGATGTGGCCATTGCGCTCGCACCAAAGAAAAAATCCCCGAATAACCGACAGAGCACGAGCCGTTGAACTTCGGCTAATCCCAGCCTGCGCTCTGCTGGCAAGCCAGGACCGAAACACCACGGGACGTAAAGCTTCAAGAGTGTGCGCAGACGGTGCTTCGCCCAAATGTTGGATCAAAAACCGGAGAAATTGAAAAAGGTCAGTTTCGTATGCAGTGACAGTATTCGGCGACAGTCGTCGCTCACCCGCAATCGAGGTCCGCCAATCGCCAATCAGAGAGGCGAGATCTTTCGCGACGCCGAGCGCGCCCGCGTCATTTACCCTGGGAGCGACAGCCATAGCCGAATATTGTGCTCGACAACCCGTCCCAAAAAGTTCAGTAGTTCTGTCCCTTGACCAGAGTGGAATTTTCCTGGCCGTCGCGCTCCGAACGCGATCAATGCCGGAGGGGTGTAATCAGAAATGTCCAGCCGGATGAAGGCCGTTGACCGAACCAGCGTTGCTGCACCACCAAAAATTTCCGGATCCGCCGGCGCGTCGCTGTGCAAACGAACCCGCTTGTTCTCACCCATAGTTGCGTCAACACCACCGGACGCCAACATGCGTAAACCAGACATTCGCAAGGGGGCCGGCGATCCCTCCTCAACCTCAATGCACAAGGCCACCACGTCTAAATCCAGAATTACAGCAAAATCCGTCGTGACTATCTGCAACGCCTGCTCGAAAGATTTCGCAGCCAGCATTACGACAACGCATTCATGGACCCTACTTTGCGTATTCAGGTTGGCCCGGCTGGTAAGAATGATTTCATCCTGGCGCGCGTTTAACCGGCTAATCTCGGTCCGTAATTGACCAATCATCGCCGTTTGAATATCACTGACGCCATCGCCAAACTCGCGGTCCGGTGGCGCCATCATGCGGAATACGTCGGGATTGCGCGAAAGAAAGTCCAGATTATCTCGTAGATAGGCCGCGACGCGCTCATCTGTCAGCTCGTCGTTTTTGCGATCAGTTGATTCCTGCATCACGCCCTACCCGCCACTTCCTTATAGTATCGACTGCCCGGTTTTCTTCCAGTCAGCCAGAAACGCATCAAGGCCTTTATCAGTTAAAGGATGATTGAATAGCGACCAAAGTACGGCCGCCGGTACCGTGGCCACATGCGCACCCATTTTCGCAGATTCAGCGATATGCATCGGCGAGCGCACCGATGCAACAAGAACTTCCGTCGTAAAACTCGAGTAATTTGCGTAAATCTCGCAAATTTCCGCGATCAAATTCATGCCATCGGCTGCAATGTCGTCGAGCCGTCCAACAAACGGAGAAATGAAGCTGGCCCCAGCCTTAGCGGCAAGGATTGCCTGATTAGCAGAAAAACACAGCGTGACATTAACCATCGTGCCGCCACTTGCAAGCACCCGACAAGTCTTCAATCCGGCTGGCGTAAGAGGCACTTTGACCGCAATATTTTTCGCGAGACTAGCCAGTTTTTGGCCTTCCGCCAGCATGGTGTCGTAATCAGTAGCCGCCACCTCGGCGCTTACCGGGCCATCAACGACTTCACAGATCTCTCCAATTACCTCGAAAAAATCACGACCGGCCTTGGCGATAAGCGACGGGTTCGTAGTGACACCGTCAAGTAAGCCTGTGTCGGCAAGTTCCCGAATTTCGCCGATGTCAGCCGTATCAACAAAAAATTTCATGAATTACCTCCGATCCCACTTGGCACAGCTTCAGTATGGCGCCTGAGGCGCGACTCCCATAGACTTCGCGCCAATGACGCGGCGCCAACCTATCTTTTCAAAGATATCATCCTCACCGAAACCACGGGTCAAGGTTCTTTTACCGCTGCCGTTGGAAGATGCTTACGA
>PBDC01000016.1 GCA_002717185.1 Rhodospirillaceae bacterium | reverse complement strand
AACACGATTTCTCATATGGGCGGCGAAGGCGCTATGTGGATAGGACAACATCCCTTCACTGAGGAGAAACATGTTTTTGCCAACATGGGCGACGGGACCTACTATCACTCAGGCTTTATGGCGATACGTGCAGCAGTTGCCGCTAATCTCCCCATCACCTATAAACTCTTAGTCAATGGATTTGTCTCAATGACGGGAGGGCAAGCTATCGAGGGAGAGCTCTCGATCGATCAAATCGTTTCTGAGCTGGACGCGGAGGGAGTCCGCAAAATGGCTCTTGTGAGCGATGAACCTGAAAAATTTTCAGACCATGAGTTCCCAAACTCCTTGACCGTCCACGAACGAACCCAGCTCGAGGTCGTGCAACGGGACTTTCGTGACTACAACAACGTCTCGGTAATCATCTACGAGCAACCCTGCGCCACAGAGCGTCGCAGATTACGCAAAAGAGGACAGTGGCACGACCCCGATAAACGCGCATTCATACACCCAACGGTTTGCGAGGGATGCGGGGACTGCGGAACCGTTTCTAATTGCATGGCAATCGAGCCTCTGGAAACTGAATTCGGACGAAAACGCCAAATAAATCAATCTTCATGCAACAAAGATTTTTCATGCGTCGAAGGCTTTTGCCCTAGCTTCGTCACCATCCTTGGCGGACGACCAAAGCGTCTAGAAGCGGCACCGCGCCAATTGCTCGCCGCTATCCCAGAACCGGATCGACCTACCCTCAAACCGGGCGAGCCATACAGCGTTTTGATCGCTGGCGTCGGCGGTACCGGCGTCGTGACCATTGGAGCAATGCTGACCATGGGCGCGCATATCGAGGGAAACCATTTCTCTTCGATCGATCAATTCGGGATGGCGCAAAAGGGCGGCGCGGTTACCAGCCATTTACGGCTCGCGACAACTGCGGAGGATATAGGTGCTGTCAAGCTAAACGCCGGCAGTGCCGATCTGGTTCTGGGTTGCGACAGCCTGGTGACCGGCGACGATCTGGCAATGTCCGTCATGGCGGAAGGCAAGACAGACGTCATCGTCAACACACATGAGCAGATCACGGGCCATTTTACCCGCGATCCGGACTTGAAATTTCCCGTAGATCAGCTCGCCGACCGACTAGTTAGCGCCGCCGGCAAATCCAAAGTCCACTTCGTTGACGCTACCCGGCTGGCAACGCGGTTACTCGGCGACTCAATCGCGTCAAATCTGTTCATTCTGGGCTACGCCTATCAGCTAGGTTTGATCCCCGTGGGTTCCACTGCGATCGAGAAAGCGATTGAAATGAATGGCGTCGCCATCCCACTCAACAAAGACGCTTTCGCCTGGGGCCGCCAGGCCGCCGTAAACATGGAAAACGTCAACGAAGTCGCCGAACGCGCCGTTGTTGCACGGGAGATCCCGCAAAGCGTCGACGAGATCGTGGCGCACCGAACCCAAGAATTAACTGCCTATCAGGACGCGGCCTATGCCGCGCGATACAAAACGCTGCTCAACAAGGTAAAACAAGCCGAGGCATCGAATGCTCAAGGCATGGAGGGGCTGACCGAAACGGTTGCGCGCTACGCTTATAAACTAATGGCCTACAAGGACGAGTACGAGGTGGCGCGGCTGTATACCGACGGTCGGTTCTGCAATCAGCTCGCTCCTGCGTTCGAAGGCGATTTCGAACTGCAGTTCCACCTGGCGCCACCGCTATTTACGAAAATTAATCCGGAAACCGGTTTGCGGGACAAGACGACCTATGGCGCCTGGATGCTGCCGGCGATGAAACTACTGGCCAAGATGAAGGGACTACGCGGTACGATGCTCGATCCATTCGGCTATTCCGCGGAACGCAAGACCGAGCGCCGCATGATCGGCGAGTACGAGGCAATGGTCGAAGAAATCCTAAGCGGATTGACGCATGGCAACCACGCGCTGGCCGTCGAGATTGCCTCATTGCCGGAAGGACTGCGCGGTTACGGGCACGTTAAGGAGCGCCATTTCGCCGAGGTCGATGCCGAGAAAAATCATCTGATGGGTTTGTGGCGCAACCCGCAGCAGGTAGCTCCTGCAGCGGAGTAATCCGATCACTTCCAACACGACACTGGCCCCGCATTGTCTAGATGGCGCATTGGTCGTCGAATTGGCAGAAGGCTGGTGCGCCGCGGCCGTCGCGGGACGCTTGTTGTCAGAATTGGGGGCTAGGGTCATCAAGATCGAGCCACCGGAGGGCGACCGGCTGCGCCGACAGCCTCCGAATGCCGCAGACGGCACCAGTCCGACCTTTCAAACGCTGAACCCGAATAAGGAAAGCGTAACCATCGCCACGAACAGCCCCGTGCTGCACGCGCTGATTGGCGAAGCAGATATCCTGTTGACCGACCAGACGACGTTGGAAGACCGTTGTATCGACCTGCCCAACAAATTCGTCACCTCGAGCTGGCCTGAACTTATCGTATGCCATTTCTCGCCGTTCGGCCGTTGCGGCACACTGGCGGGACGTCCAGGCGGCGAACTCATCGCACAGGCCATGGGTGGCATCGTCGCGACGACAGGGCATCCGGGAGAAACACCACACCGTGCCGGTCCGCCACTTGCCTCGCATAACGCGGCGTTGCTCGGTGGGACAGCAATCCTGGCGGCGCTGCATGACCACGCTAAAAGCGGCCAAGGCGCAATCATCGATCTATCGCTTTATGACGCGTCAGTTTCGTTGCTGTACACATTTCTACCCGCCTACTTTCTGTCAGGGGAAATCCCTGGACCGATGGGGAACCAACACATGATGGTCGCTCCCTGGGACAATTTTCCAACAAAAGACGGTTGGATGATCATCTGCGTCGCCAACGACCGGCAGTGCCACGACCTCTTTTGCCTGATGGGGCACGACGCGCTGGTAGAGGACCCCCGATGCGCTCTCAACGAAGCCCGAGTGACGCCGGAAGGCCGGACATTTCTATACGAGATCATCGTCGCGTTTCTGGCCGATAGGACCACTGAAGAGGCCATCGAGTTGTTGCGGGAACACAATGTGCCAGCCGGCCCAATTTACGATATGCCTACTCTCATGCAGAACGCTCAGTTCCAGGCTCGAGATATGGTAAAGATGTTCGACGACGTCCCAACACCTGGCTCGATTTTCAAGATGAGCGAGACGCCAGGCCGCGTGTATGGCGGGGCGCCCAGGCTCGGTCAGCGCGAAGTTTTGGAACTCTTACCATGAGTGCGCCCCTGGCCGGGGTCCGGGTCGTCGAACTTGGCGCCTATACGACAGGACCGCTTTGCGCGCGTTATCTATCCAATCTCGGTGCGGAGATTATCAAGGTGGAACCGCTCAAAGGCGAATCGATGCGCACCTTTGCCTACAAAATTGGCGAGGTCAGTTACATTTTCCACGTCCACAATGTGAATAAGCGATCAGTCCCGATCGACACTAATACAAAGGATGGAAAGGCTGTACTGTTCGAGCTACTGCAAACGGCGGATGTGTTGATCGAGAATTTCGCCTACGGCTCGATGAAAAAATGGGGCCTAGACTACGATACGATAAGCGCAGTCAACCCAGGCCTGATCTACTGCTCGCTCTCCGGCTTCGGCCACAGCGGTCCAGACCGACATTTGCGCGCCTTCGACACAGTCATCCAGGGCATGTCCGGCGTCATGGCGATGACTGGTGCAGCGGACGGACCGCCGACCAAAATTGGTATCTCAGCCGCAGACAACATGGGATCCGCGGCAGGCGCCATGGCGATCACCGCAGCCCTGCACCACAAGCGCCGCGCCGGTCGCGGCCAGCACATCAACATCTCAATGCACGACATTATGGGCTGGCTGTCTTCAGAATGTTGGGCCTATCTAAACACCAAAGCGGGACCACAACGCTCAGGCAACCGGCATCCGGCTATTGCACCGCAGAACCTGTTTCCGGCGAAAAATGGTCTAATTGCCATCGAAATTGAGACCCAGAAACAACTCGACGCACTCTGCAAGATGCTCGGCTACAAACTGGTCGACTTGATGGACAGCAAGGCGCATGAGACCGCCTTAGAAGAGATGATTGGCGATTGGACCGCCGTCCGGACAAAAGATGATGCGGTCGAATCCCTTCTGGCCCACGGTGTGCCAGCAGGACAAGTTCAAGGCATTGACGACGTGGCGGAAAACCCCTTTAGCTGGGAACGAGAAATCCTCGTTACGTTGCAGCATCCGGAAAGCGGACCGGTGAAGCTGCTCGGTTCCCCTTTCAAATCGAACCGCTCTAAAGGAGTGGTCGAAGCACCAGCTCCCACAATCGGACAGCACACAAGACAAGTCCTGGGCGAACTGTTAGGCTATTCCAACGACCAGATCGACAATCTCGCGGCGAATAAGGTTATCGCTGTCTCAACCTCGTAGTGCATCGCCTAATTCTCGGGCATCCTCCAGATCCTCTAAACACCGAACCGTTGCGATCAGACGGTCGAACTTCGCCTCAGCCATGGACATGCTGGCGACTGCACGCGCCTTGGCATCGAGCTCCTGAGCGCTCATTGGGTTGCCAGGTGTGCCACGGCAGTCTTCGACCAGCTCTTCCTCAAAGCTGCCGTCCGAGAAGTCGATGTGCACACGGCCACCGATCTTTTCCGGAAACCAGCTATCTACCTCGTCGTCGGTTTCAGTGAAGATCCGTTCCGCCAAGGCGGCAATGTCGGGGTCGTTCAGGTTCGCTTCCGTGTAAGCGTCGAAATTGTTGCCGCGTTTCACGATCTGCAAGGCCAGGGCATAGTTCATACTGAACTGGAAACCGAATATGTCATTGGGCTTTCGGATTGACCCGACCTCGTTAATTGCATGTTGGTTTGACCCAACCGTAATTCGGGCAATGTCATCCGCTTCGAAGGGCCGACGTCTACGGATGATATCGACCGCATCCGCCGGCGCGTGAATCATGCCATTGGCCGCGTATTTCTTGGTCCAGATATCAGCGACAACGAAACGCTCACCCAACCCGTCGGTGATGACCTCGGGCGTGAAGGTATCGCTCATGGCGCGTATTCCGAGTGGGCCTTCAAGGATCGTAGCCGGGCCCGTCAGTCCGAGCTCCGCAAGCGCCGCCGCGCGTATGCCCCCAGCCGCGGCGATGCCGCCATGATACCGCTTCACTTCTCCGCCTGATTTGTAGCATTCAGTCACGCCGGAGCAGAAACTGCCGCTGATCGCCAGCGCATGAACCAGCGTGTCAGCATCGAGGCGCGTAAGCTTACCCGCCGCTGCCACCGCGCCAAGCGGCCCGGCGGCCGACGTTGGGTGGAAGCCGCGATAGAGTTGAGAGGGTGACAGCGCGTAGCCGCAGCGTCCCATTACCTCGTAGCCGGCAACAACTGCTTCGATTAGCGCCTTACCAGAACAGCCATCGCGTTCCGCCACCGAGAGCGCTGCCGAAACCACCACCGGCCCTGGATGCGCCAGCGCCGGCGCGTAGACGTCGTCCATCTCGAACCCATGACCGAACGCGCCATTGGTGAAGGCAGCGTTCTCCGCCGACACCTTTCCTGGAGTGCCGGCGATNCTGGCTTCAGGGTGGTTCGCCTGGCTCCTCACATAATCGACGGCGATCTTTAGCCAGGGCTTAGTCGACACACCAATCTGAATACCCANCTGGTCGAGGATNTGGTCCTTGGTGCGTTGAACCANATNNGGCGAAAGAANGTCATAGCGCAGTCCCACCACAAAGTCGGCNATAGCGCGGGTTGNACTCAAGGGTTCAGCGCTCGCTCCAGCCGCTCGTGGCGTTTCTCGATCAGCGTCCGGGCCTCATCCATATGGCTAAAGATATAAAGTTCCCCCGCCTCGATGGCGGCTACAACTTTGGCAGCCACATCATCCGGCATCTGCGCATTGTCCGCTTCGCGCCGTTCCACCGGCACATCGTCGCCCGGCCGCTTGAAGGACGTTGGCCGGTTTGTGTTAGTAAAGATGCCGGTATCGACCTGGCCCGGGCATAGCATGGAGACCCCAATTTTGGTATTCCGCAGTTCCCGCGCCAAGCTTTCTGTCAACCCTACCACAGCGAATTTGGACGTGTTGTAAACACCGTAGAGGTCGCCAGCAAAATGGCCAGCCTCCGAGGCCGTATTGACGATATGCCCTTCTTCGTTAGCCTCTAGCATACGCGGCACGAAGGCGTTTATACCATGAATGACACCCCAAAGGTTGACCGCCAAAATCCACTGCCAGTCCTTCTCCTCGGCATCTAACAACGGTGCGCGGATTAGGACACCAGCATTGTTATGCACAATATGTACCGCGCCAAAACGGTCCCACGCCGCATCGGCTAGTGCTTCCACTGAGGTCTTTTCGGTAACATCCGTAACGACGCCGATCGCTTCCGTTCCGCAAGCCTCGACGTCCAAACGTGCTGCTTCCAACGCATCCGTCGCAACGTCGGCCAGAACCAATTTGGCGCCGCGATCAGCCAATGCTAGAGACACGGCGCGGCCGATACCGCTCGCCGCCCCCGTGACGACAGCGGTTTTTCCAACAAAATCCTTCATGCATTTTCCTCGATTACAGGCGTCCGGTCACTTTTAGCTTATCAATCTCACGCTCGACACGTGTGCCCTTAAAGAAGTCCGGGTTCATACCAGCGTGCAGCCGTGCTGGATTGACGAACATAAAATCCTCAAAATCCTGCTTGGTCATGTGGCCGCCCTCGACCAATTCATGCGCCTCGGACACGCACTCGCGAATATCCGGCACGTCCCAATGCGATATATCGGAACTGAACATGGCATTCAAATGCCGTTCCTTCGGGCCCTGGAAAGCGTAGGAATTGATTTTATCATCCGCCTCGCAGCCGAAAAAAAAGTTGCTGAACTGCGCCCTGATGTCGTCTTTACTCTCGCAGCCACAGGCCTCGAACTCATCGATCTCGTCCGGGTTCTCGAAATCGATCCGCAGTCCCTCAAGATACTCTACAAAGCTATCCTCGCGGCCATCGATTGTCTTGCCACCATAATGCTGAAAATATTCCATTAACTTCACAACATCGAGAGCTTTCGGATCGTAGTTGCCGATAGCGTGTTTGTTACGCTTCTCCCAATGCTCAATTGTATCGGACAGTAGACTGAGAGCCCAACCTACTCCTCCTTCCAGAAATCCGAATTTAAGGCCCGGGAAACGCTTCGATACACCTCCGAGAAACACTGCCTTGCAGAAGGCGTGGTTAGCCTCAGCGAAGCTCCCTATATGGTTGTAGACATAACTGGAAATAGATTTATTACTGCCAATCCCCTGGTGCCCAGCATGTGAGGTCGGCGCAACCTTATGCTCGACGCATTTCGCCCAAAATGGATCATAATCGTACTTACTATCCATTGCCATGTGGTCGTACCACAACGCGTGGTGCTTCCAGTCAGGCGCCTCTTGCTCGACATGAGGTACGAAGCGATGCACGTTGCCAGAAATCATAATCGCCTTCAGACCGAGTTCGCCAATCGCGTAGTCAAGCTCCGCGACGCCTTCCTCCGGCGTGGTAGTAGGGATCGCCGCAACAGGCGTCATGCGATCGGAAAATTCCTTCCAGATTTCAGCGTTCATTGTGTTTAGCGCGCGACAAGCGGCCTGACGAATTTCATCGTCCTTTATGAACAGCATGTCGAGACCCAGGGTTGGGTAGAGCACGCTAAAATCGACACCGATCTCGTCCATTCGCTCATATAGCATGCGCGGGATCATGGCCGTGGCGCGGTCGCGTGTATTGCGCGCAGGGAAGCCATAGAAAGGCCGTCGCCAGCGGAGCTGAAATTGGCGCTGCTCACGGTCCATATTGTGCCAAGCCGAGGGTTTCATCCGCGTTTCGCCGATACGATTGCGCCGGAAAGCTTTCACCATCGAAGAACCACCGACCTGTTCGACGAAATCAAAATAGTGAGGCATGACCTCGATATAGTGACCGTCGCAGTCGAGAACTGGGTGACCCAAATTGGAGCGAATTTCTTCCGATGGGGAAATTTCCGTTGCCGCATTCATCGTCATCTCTCCCAAATTCGCCAGCCCTAGCGTTAGTTAAACATGGCGGGTGATGCGAACCAAATCGCAGCTAGCAGTTGAAGGAATCAATCATGCCGTCCCATACCGGGACCATTTCCATCAAACCATCCCAGAAGGCCTGATCTCGGCGAGCATCGAAGTCTTCCAAGGGCACAGCCTGTTGCTCGACCCAGGTGTAGTAGCCGAGATTGAATACCCGCTCTCGGTCCGGGCGATTAAGTTCGATGGTGTGATCCGTTGCAGCACCCAACATGTAGCGGCCATAGATTTCTGCCGCCGCCAAGGTGTCCATCGAACCCGCTGCGCGCTGAGCACTGGCTAGTTCCGTGCCATACATTTCCGCCCCGTCCGTCGCCACCGTTAGGACCGCATCCTCACTTCCTAGCCCGGCATATTTGGCGTATTTTATTGCGCCGAGAATATTGGCTATCGAGGATAGGCCAAGATCGCCGAGTGAGATCAGCTCCTCCCGTCCCAGCCCTGTGCGGCCGCTTAGGAAATCGCGGCCCACGACGGTGTTGAACAGCATATTGAGGTGATTGGTCGCCCGGTCGGACACGCCGATTACAAAATCGGTGTTCATCACATTGTGGATAAAGGGGACGTGCTTGTCGCCGATCCCCTGGATATTGTGTTCGCCATAACCGTTGTAGAGAAGTGTCGGACACTCTAGCGCCTCGACTACACAAATCTCTGTGCCCTGCGTATCCTTCAGGTGGTCGCCCGCCGCCAAAGTCCCGGCGGAACCGGAGGCTGCGACAAACGCGCGCGCCCTAAGGACATTATCGCCACGCACCGCTTCGAATATGCGGGTTAGGGCCGGACCGGTAATGGCGCGATGAACGATATAGTTCCCAAACTCGGAAAACTGATTAAAAATAACATTGGCTGGATCCTGCGCCAGCGTGTGACAAGCGTCATAGATCTCCTTCACATTGCTCTCGGTACCTGGGGTACGGACGATGTCACCGGGATCGGAAACCCAATTCTCAAGCCAAGCGAAACGCTCGCGGCTCATTCCTTCCGGCAAAACAGCAACCCCGTGACAGCCCAAGATACGCGATATCGCGACACCCCCGCGACAGTAATTTCCGGTCGATGGCCACACGGCCCGGTGGCGTACCGCATCGAACGACCCCGACAGAAGACGCGGGACCAGGCATCCGTAGGCAGCCAGTACCTTGTGGGCGCGGATCATAGGGAAGCGATTACCCAACGCGACGATAATCTTGGCATCGACGCCAGTCAGTTCTGGCCCCAACACAACATGTTCCGGCACCGCGGCGAGGCCCTGCCGGCTTTCGTCATTGTGCCAATGAACGCGGAACAGGTTCGCAGCGTCCGGCGAATCGGGGTTGCTGCCGGCGATCGATGACGACTTGTCTACCAAGCGAACGGCCGGATCGGCTAGGCAGGCCAATCGCGGCAGAACCACCTCCGCATCCGCCAGATGTTGCCGGTTCCGGTCATATGCCGCCTGATTCGTAATCTCCCGTTCGAGTCCAGTACTCATATCAGCGTCCTGCCCGTTTGATTTAGTTGCGAACATGTTATGCGGGATGGCATATCGGCGGGGCAACAGATGACAGCGCCATATGGCATCGCACGGGGTGAGCGTGAACAGATCGAACAGCTTCCTACTCGAAGCGCAAAACATCACCAAAATGTTCGGCGACCTGCGCGCAAACGATGATGTAACGCTTGCATTGGAGCCAGGAAGGATTCATGCACTGCTCGGCGAGAACGGTGCTGGCAAATCGACGCTAGTCAAAATCATCTATGGTTCGCTCCAACCTACGAAAGGACAACTCGTCTGGAAGGGGCAGCCGATATCCATCGCAAGCCCCGCCGCGGCCCGCACCTTGGGCATCGGTATGGTCTTCCAGCATTTTTCTTTGTTCGATTCACTAACCGTCCTGCAGAACGTCGCGCTGGCATTGCCTTCCGAGTCGGACATGGCGGATCTGGCATACCGAATAGAAAGCGTGTCCCATGAGTACGGCTTGCCGCTGAAGTCCGATGCAATTGTGGCCAACCTTTCGGTTGGTGAGCGACAACGCATTGAAATCGTGCGCTGCCTATTACAGGAACCGCAGTTTTTGATCATGGACGAACCGACCGCCGTGCTGACACCACAGGAAGCCGATCGGCTGTTCGTCACGCTGCAGCGGCTCGCCGATGAAGGATGCGCAATTCTCTACATCTCACACCGTCTGGAAGAAGTGAAACGCATTTGCCACGATGCCACGATCCTGCGACATGGCAAACTAGTCGCTAGAGTCGACCCAAAACAGGAAACCGCATCATCTCTCGCGAACCTGATGGTCGGCAGCGAAGTCGGCGCGGTAAAGACGGAGAAGCGCAGCGGTGGCGGCGCACCAATGCTCGAATTACGCGGCCTTTCCATGCCGACGGACGATCCCTTTGGCGTCGCATTGAAGGCGATCAATATTTCCGTTGAAGCCGGAGAAATCATCGCGATTGCCGGTGTCGCGGGGAATGGTCAAGTGGAATTGTTCGATGCAATTTCCGGCGAAACGCTATGCAAAATACCCGATATGGTCCGGCTTGCTGCGGTTTCGTGTGGCGCCGAGAGCATCACGGAACGCCGGCGGCGTAATGCGGCCTTCGTGCCGGAGGAGCGAATCGGACACAGTGCGATTGCGAATTTCGCCCTCTCGGAAAACGTCATTTTGACGCATCATGCCGTGGGCAAGAAACTAGTCCGACGCGGCCTGATTAATCGGTCGGTCGCGGAAGATATAAATCAACGCATTAGCAAAACCTTTGACGTGCGCAAGGGCAAACCAAACCCAAACGCACATTCGCTATCTGGCGGCAATTTGCAGAAATTCGTTGTCGGTCGGGAGATAGCACGCGATCCGAACATTTTGGTAATCAACCAGCCCACTTGGGGCGTTGATGCCGGTGCGGCACGGGTGATCCGGCAAGCGCTAATCGATATGGCGCAGCGGGGCGCAGCCGTGCTGGTGATCAGCCAGGACCTGGACGAAATTTTCGAAATCGCCGACCGCGTCGCAGTGATCTCACGCGGCGAACTGTCGCCAGCCTATCCGACCCCCGAAATGACGCCGGAGAAGATCGGCCTTCTGATGGCCGGTGCGCATGAGCAAACCGCAACTGGCATGGCACCCAGCCGATGATCCTCCTGCTCGAACGGCGAACCGCCCCTTCTGCAACTCTAACTTTCCTATCACCAATCCTCGCGATCGGGATCACCGCCATAATTGGTGGTATAATCTTCACAACGCTGGGCCTTGACCCGCTCAAAGTACTGTATCTTTATTTCGTCGAGCCCCTGACTAGCCTCTGGTCGATCGAGGAAGTTATTGTTAAAGCGGCACCGCTAATTCTAATTGGGGTCGGACTTTCGGTTTGCTTCTCGGCAAATGTTTGGAACATAGGAGCCGAAGGGCAGTTAACCGTGGGCGCCCTGTTCGGCTCGGCCATTCCAGTCTACTTCACGGGATGGCAATCGCCGTCAGTGCTTATCTTAATGCTAATGCTTGGTGCAGTTGGTGGTGCCGTGTTCGCCGCCATTCCAGCACTGCTAAAGACCCGCTTCAACGCCAACGAAATACTCACTAGCCTGATGTTGGTTTATGTCGCGCAATTGCTGCTTGACTGGATGGTGCGCGGCCCGTGGCGCGACCCGCAGGGCTATAATTTTCCACAATCGGTCCCATTCGAAGGATGGCAATTGCTGCCCACCCTAGGAGACGGCCGCGTTCATGTCGGTGCCCTGCTTGCCGTCGTCGCGGCGATCATCTTGTTCTTTATGATGAACCAGTCCCTGCGTGGTTTCGAGATCCGAGTGATTGGGAGCGCGCCACGCGCCGGCGCATTCGCTGGCTTCGCAGAAAAACGCGTAATCTGGTTCTGCTTCCTCCTATCGGGCGCCTTAGCGGGATTGGCTGGCTTATGCGAAGTAGCCGGTCCCAGCGGGCAACTTCAGCCAACAATTTCACCGGGGTATGGTTTCACCGCGATCATCGTCGCATTTCTCGGGCGTTTGAACCCGGTTGGCGTAATTTTTGCCGGTATCCTGCTGGCGATCAGTTATCTGGGTGGCGAGGCTGTACAGGTCGAATTCAACATCTCCAATAAAAGCGCTCAGGTGTTCCAAGGCATCTTGCTGTTCCTAATTCTAGCCTGTGATACGCTGATCCATTATCGGATCAAGATTGGCGCATCTGTCGTAAAATTGAGGTAAGGCGATGTACGCCGCTGAAGCCGTCATACTGACGATAATAACCGCCTCGACCCCGCTGTTACTTGCCGCAATCGGCGAACTCGTAACCGAACGGGCTGGCGTCCTTAATCTCGGTGTCGAGGGCATGATGATTATGGGCGCTGTCTGTGGTTTCATCGCAGCCTTCCTGTCCGGTTCGGCCATGTTCGGTGTCCTAGCGGGTCTGTCCGCTGGGGTCGCGATGTCGATGATCTTCGCATTCCTTACGCAGACTTTGATGACGTCACAGATGGCCACCGGTCTCGCCCTCACACTTTTTGGCCTCGGTCTCTCCGGGTTGATTGGCGAATCGTTTACCGGACAACCAGGCGTGAAGCTCGCTGCATTCGCCATACCAAGCCTCAGTACCATTCCTTTTCTAGGGCCCGTCCTATTCGGCCACGACATCCTAGTCTACCTGTCACTAGGGCTCACCGCCGCTGTCGCCTATGTCCTATTTCGGACGCGCCTCGGCCTAATCATCATCGCAGTCGGCGGTAACCATCATTCAGCACATGCGCTGGGTTATAACGTCATCAGGGTACGATACGCTTGCATCGCGTTCGGTGGCGCGTGTTCCGGCCTGGCGGGCACCTATCTCTCGCTCGCCTATACATCACAGTGGATCGAGAATATGAGCGCGGGGCGTGGTTGGATCGCTCTAGCATTGGTCGTGTTCGCAACTTGGATGCCGAAACGCGTGCTGATAGGCGCCTATCTATTCGGTACCGTTTGGATCATGGGGCTTTATGTTCAAGGACTCGGGGTCGCAATCCCATCGCAGCTGCTTTCATCACTGCCCTACCTTGTTACAATCGCCGCATTGATTATCATCTCGGGCAATAGGATGATTACAAAAGTAAATACGCCGGCTTGCATCGGGCAGCCGTTCTCACCCGAACGGTAAATCGTAAACGCAGGGACACAAGAGAAATCATGAAAAATTTATTAGGATCAGTCGCACTCGCGCTGACGATCATCGTCACGCTAGGAACACCCTCCGCCGCAGACAAACTCAAGGTGGGCTTCATCTATGTCGGACCGATCGGCGACCACGGCTGGTCTTATCAGCACGATCAGGGCCGATTAGCGGTCGAGAAAGAACTAGGTGATAAGGTCGAGACAGTCTTCGTCGAGAAGGTCGCCTACGGCCCCGATGCTGAACGTGCAATCACGCGGTTGGCACGTCAAAACGCCGGGCTGATCTTCACCACATCATTTGGTTTCATGAAACCGACCCTTAAAGTGGCCGAGAAGTTCCCTAAAGTGAAATTCGAACACGCGACCGGCTACAAGCGATCAAAGAACGTTGCGAGCTATAACGCGCGCTTCTACGAAGGCCGCTACATTAACGGCCAAATCGCAGCCAAGATGTCAAAGTCGGGCATAGCCGGCTATATCGCCTCCTTCCCTATTCCAGAAGTCGTAATGGGCATCAACTCGTTTATTTTAGGTGCACAAACGATCAATCCGGACTTCAAACTAAAGGTTGTATGGGTTAATTCCTGGTTTGACCCGGGTAAAGAAGCGGATGCGGCGAAGGTACTGATTGGACAGGGCGCTGACATCCTGACGCAACACACCGATTCGACCGCTGCCATGCAGATTGCCAACGAGAAAGGCGTCTACGCCTTTGGTCAGGCCTCGGATATGATCAAGTTCGGCCCAAAGGCGCAACTTACAGCAATTATCAACAACTGGGCACCCTACTACATTGAGAGAACCAAGGCGGTCCTGAACGGCAACTGGAAATCTGTTGCCAGTTGGAAGGGACTAACTGCTGGTACTGTAAAAATGGCCGCATATACAAACATGCCAGAAGACGTGGCCAAGATGGCTGCAGATACCGAAGCCAAGATCACCAATGGCACACTGCATCCCTTCGCCGGCCCCATCTACAAGCAAGACGGAACGCTGGCCGTGCCGGCAGGCAAGAATATTGATGATGGTCCGTTGCTAGGCATGAACTGGTACGTAAAGGGCGTTGACGGTCAACTGCCGAAGTAGATAAACAGAAACATCTCGATTTCGTACAGGTGCGATTTTTGGTGGAAAAGACCGTGCCGGGCGGACATTTTGATATGAGTGCCCGCTGGACACGCCTGTAAATGTTGCACCAGCGCGACTATCAAATGGGGCGACACGGCGCGCAGATTTGCGAAGTCCTTGAAACGATATGGGCAACTGAACAGCCAGCATTACCTGCTGCACTGCGCCTAAACTCAGTTTACAGGCGTGTCCAGCATCGTACCGCTGAAAAGCGACACGGTAACGATCTAGGCAACCGGCCGCATCATCTTGCCTAGCGGATCATCGTGCCCGATCCATGCGCGGTAAATATTTCCAGCAAGGTCGCGTGCGGTGCCCGCCCGTCGACGATTACAGCGGCACCAACTCCACCTTCGATCGCTTGAATGCAGGTCTCCACTTTTGGGATCATGCCACCAGTCAACGTGCCATCAGCCATACGATCGTGCGCATCGCCAACGGTCATCTCTTTGATAAGGTCTCCAGCCTTGTCAAGCACCCCTTCGACATCCGTCAGTAGCAACAACCGGCTCGCCTCTGCAGCGATAGCGACTGCACCAGCGACCGTATCGGCATTGATATTATACGTTTGGCCATCTTCTCCAAGACCGATCGGCGCGATCACGGGAATAAAATCGGACCGGGCGAAGATTTCGAGCACCTGCGGATCTACTCTGGTAGGCTCGCCGACAAAGCCGAGATCCAGTGCCTTTTCGATACCGGAATCTTGATCCTTATTGACCCGGGTCAGCTTACGCGCCGCGATCAGACCACCATCCTTGCCAGACAAACCGACTGCTTTGCCACCAGCCGCAGTGATCGCGGCGACAATACCTTTGTTAATTCGGCCGGACAGTACCATCTCCACGATCTCAACCGTCGCAGCATCGGTCACCCGTAGCCCGTCGACAAACTCACTCTCAATCTCGAGCCGTTTTAGCATAGACCCGATTTGCGGGCCGCCACCATGGACGATCACAGGATTCAGCCCAACCTGCTTCAACAGTACTATATCCCGCGCAAAGGCCTCCGATAGGGCGGCGTCTCCCATCGCGTGACCGCCATACTTAACCACGATCACCTTCCCCGCATGCTGGCGCATATAGGGTAGGGCTTCGGTAAGAATGCCCGCCTTGGCTAGCCATTCCGCGCGCTGGTCGTGTGTGTCATCGCTCATATCGTCATCCTCGTCCAGAAGGCGCGCGAATTTAGCTCAAAGGTTTAGGGTTCGCCAGACCGTGCAAGGTTGCGCGCATCTCGGCAACGCCTCCACCCTTCCGAGCGCTTGTGACTAGGATATCCGGCAGGGCAGCGGCGCGGGTTTTCAAAGTTAGGTCCAACTCCGCTATGCAGGCTACGAGTGCAGCCTGCTTCTGCTTATCCGCCTTGGTGAGCACGATTTGATAGACAACGGCAGACTTGTCGAGCATATCCATGATTTCGAGATCGTTCTTAGTGGCGCCCCGCCGACTGTCGAGCAGAAGGCAGATACGGCGCAAGCCAACCCTGCCGCGCAGATAGTCGCGCACCAGCGCTGTCCAGGCGTTAACGTCCTTCTTCGAAGCGCGAGCGTAGCCGTAACCCGGCAGATCCACTAACATAAGACGTTGCCCGAGATCGAAGAAATTGAGTTGTTGGGTACGGCCTGGCGTATGGCTCGTACGGGCCAATGTTTTGCGGCCGGTCAAAGCGTTGACCAAACTCGATTTGCCGACATTGGACCGTCCGGCGAAGGCGACCTCCGGTAGATTATCTGGTGGGAGGTGCCACAGGTTAGCCGCTCCCAGGACGAACTCGCACCGTTGCGCGAAAAGGTAGCGTCCCGCTTCAATTTCCTTCGGCGTAAATTCTTGCGTCAGGTTGCCTTTCCCCCGCTCGACCCACCGGCGGCACCCGCCGCGGGTCCGCCACTAGCACTGACCCCTTGCCGCCGCATGATGGCCCATTGCTGAGCGATGGACAAAACATTGTTCCAGGCCCAATAGATCACCAAACCGGCGGGGAACGGAGCCAGCAAGAAGGTAAAGATGATCGGCATGAACATAAACACCTTAGCCTGCACCGGATCGGTCGGCGCCGGGTTCAGCTTCTGCTGAAGGAACATCGTGATACCCATGATCAGCGGCCAGACCCCGAGGTTCAAATAGGTAAGAAAGCCAGCCGGAACTTCCCATGGGATCAAGCCAAACAAGGTCAAAATGCCTAGTGGGTCAGGTGCGGAAAGATCGTGGATCCAGCCATAGAAAGGCGCCTGACGCATCTCGATATTGACGAATAATACCTTGTAGAGCGCGAAGAAGACCGGAATCTGAATCAGGATCGGCAGACAGCCCGCCGCCGGGTTGGCACCCTCCTTTTTGTAAAGTGCCATCATCTCCTGATTGAGGCGCTGCTTGTCTTCGCCGTACTTGTCGCGCAGCTCTACCATCCTCGGCTGCAACAGCTTCATCTTGCTCATCGATTTGTACGACTTGTTGGCCAACGGGAAGAAAGCCAGCTTGATGCCGACCGTAAGCGCCAGGATCGCCAAGCCGAAATTTCCGAGATATTGGTTTAACCAGTTGATAGCGTAGAATATCGGCTTGGTAAGCCAATAGAACCAGCCGAAATCCACCGCTTTATCGAAAGCTGGAATCGCCAATTCGCTTTGGTACTTGTCGAGCAACTTGACCTGTTTCGCGCCAGCAAACAGATGCGTCGTATAGGTCGCTGCACCTCCGTTTGGGGCAGTACGCGGCTGCGCCAGATAGTCCGACTGGTAAAGATCCGACGTTCCCCGTTTCCCGGCTACAAATCGCGATTTAGTGGACTCTTTCTGATCTGGTATCAGGGCTGCTAACCAGTACTTATCCGTGATCCCAATCCAGCCGCCGGTCGATGTGTATTCAACTGGCTTGCCATCAAGAATGTCTTCGTAATCGACTTCCTCTAGAATTTCATTCTGCACGCCGATCAAACCCTCATGCAGAATGTAGAAGCCAAGAATGTCAGGTGTGCCCGTGCGCGACAGTAATCCATATGGCGTCAGGGTGTGATTTGCGCCAGACCGATTCTTAACCCGCTGTGTCAGTGAAATCATGTAGTTATCGTCGAGTGAATAGGTTAACTCGAAGATCAGTCCCTCGCCATTATCCCAGGACAATGTGACAGGCGTTTCCGGAGTAAGGACCGCACTATTGGCCGTCCAGAGTGTCTCGCCCTTGGGCAATTTCACGTCCCTACCGATCCAGCCAAACTCCGCGTAATAAGGCTGTGCCACCTGGGTCGGTTGCAGCAAAATTATGTTGCTACTCTCTGGATCAAGCGTTTCGCGATAGTCGAGTAGCACGATATCATCTACCCGGCCGCCGATTAATGAGATCGACCCGTCGATTCGGTCAGATTGGATTTTCACGCGCGGCGTTTTGGCTAATGCCGCCTCTCGCGTTTCCGAAGCCGTAGCGCCCACAGATAATCCCGCAGCGCTAAGATTGGGGCCAAGACCGCTAGAGGGTGCGCGAAACGTCGATTGCGGCGCCGTACTGTCACCAGACGCTGCCGGGGTGCCACCGGCCGCCTTCTGCCGCGCTTCCTCTTCCAAGCGTTGTTGCTCCAGCAGCGCATGCTGTTTTTCGAGCCGCGGCCCTTCGTAGAAATACTGCCACCCAAACAGAATGGCCGCGGATACGACAATAGCGAAGAGCAGGTTCTTGTTTTCCATCATGTGCTTTGTTCCATGCGTTCGCTCACCGCTGTCTTTGCTTGAGACGACTCCCTACAACCACAGCTTTCCGGCACCGGATCATAACCCGATCCGCCCCAAGGATGGCAGCGCGCAATCCGTCGCAAGGCGAGCCACGCACCTTCCAAGGCACCATGTTTCTGAACAGCTTCCGCCGCATAGGCTGAACAGCTTGGCCAAAAGCGGCAATGGGCTGGGAAAAATGGGGAGACCGCGCCTTGATAAATACGGATCAAGAGCCGCAGAGCAACCGCCACCAAAGACATGGACCGTTTTTTCAATTTTACCGCCATACGTTGAGCCGCTTCATCGCGGTTTCAAGGTCTTCGACAAGCGCCGAGAAGGTCCTGTCAACGGTTGCCGAACGCGCGATGAGGACATAATCGTAGCCGGGCTCAGCATGCAGAGGGATAACTCTCTCTGCCAGCGCGCGCAAGCGCCGCCTTGCGCGATTGCGGCGCACCGCGTTGCCAACCCGGCGGCTAGCTGTCAAACCAACTCTCGCTGCGCCTTGACCGCCGGGGC